>JBEVDR010000142.1:0-46154 GCA_040513215.1 Microbacteriaceae bacterium
GCGTCGACGGCATCCTGAACGCGGGCGTCAATCGACGACTCGGCGGTGTCCTGCCCCATAGTCAGTCACGGTACCGCGTGCTGAGCCAAGAATCACGCCGCAGCGGCCGGTTTCTCGCGATTGACAACCCGACGGGACACGAACAGGATGACGATGGCCACGGCCGCTCCGATCCCGGTTTCGATCACCCGGTCAAGCTCCGCACCAAGCTGCGCGAGCACCATGAAGATGATGATCGTGAGTGGGCTCGGTTCCCAGAGGAAGATCGACCCGCGCGGGATCTAGCCCATGATCTCGCTCATCGCGATGCCGAAGGCGACGACGACGGTCAACCCGCCGTGACGAAGTCGATGAGCTCTTCGACTCGGCCGAGCAGCACCGGTTCCAGGTCGGCGTAACTGTTCACGGTGCCGAGAATGCGCTTCCAGGCGCGGGCGATGTCGGCCTGGTCGGCGTGCGGCCAGCCGAGCGCCTCGCAGATCCCGTGCTTCCACTCGGTGCCGCGGGGAATCACCGGCCACGCCGCAAGCCCGAGTCGGGCCGGCTTCACGGCCTGCCAGATGTCGATGAACGGGTGTCCCACCACGAGCACGGTGCCGCCGTGCTTGCCGCGCGCGACGGCATCCGCGATGCGGCTCTCCTTCGACCCTGCCACGAGGTGGTCGACCAGCACGCCCACCTTGCGGTCGGCGGTTGGCGCGAAGTCGCGGATGATCGCCTCGAGGTCGTCAATCCCGGAAAGGTACTCGACGACCACGCCTTCGATTCTCAGGTCATCGCCCCAGACGCGTTCGACGAGTTCGGCGTCGTGGCGTCCCTCCACGTAGATGCGGCTGGCGCGCGCGACCCTGGCCTTGTGGCCGGCGACCGCGACGGAACCGGAGGCGGTGCGAACGAGTCCGGTCGGCGCGGCCGCCGCGGGATGTTTCAGCACGACCGGTTTGCCGTCGATCAGGAATCCCGGGCCGAGCGGAAACGCGCGAACCTTACCGAGACGGTCCTCAAGCTCGACCAGCCTGCCCTCGAGGCGTACGACGGCACCGCAGAACCCGGTTGCCACGTCTTCGACCACCAGGTCGCGCGTGGCCTCCACCTCGGCGGCGACGACCTTGTTCGCGGTCTTCCAGTTCGTGGCAAGCACATCCCCGCCGTAATTGCCGTACCTGTCGCTCGCGTCGTAGTTCACCGGTCGAGGCTAACCAACTGCGAGCCGATGCGGCGGCAGACGCGCGCCGTACGGAAGAATAGGCGAATGTTAGCAACGATGATCTATGGCGAACGCGACATCCGCGTTGAAGAACGCCCGAACCCCACCCTGCACCTGCCGACCGACGTCGTGGTGCGGGTGGTCGTCGCCTGTGTGTGCGGGTCCGACCTGTGGCCCTACCGCGGGGTGAACCCGGTGCGCACGGCCCGACCGATCGGGCACGAGTTCGTGGGCGTGATCGAGCAGGTGGGCGACGAGGTGGCGACGCTGAAGGTCGGCGACTTCGTGATCGCCCCGTTCACGGTCAGCGACGGCACCTGCTCCGCCTGCCTGCACGGTGTCACGTCGGCGTGCGAGCATCTCGGCTCGTTCGGGGCTCGGGACGAGCACGGCTTCCCCATCGACGGCTGTCAGGGCCAGATAGTGCGGGTGCCATTCGCCGACGGCACGCTGGTGCCGGTGCCAGGGCCGGTTGACGACGCCCTCGTGCCGAGCCTGCTCACCCTGTCCGACGTGATGTCGACCGGGCATCACGCGGCGGTGTCGGCGGGGGTGGGGCCGGGTTCCACCGTGGTGGTGGTCGGCGACGGCGCGGTCGGGCTCTGCGGAGTCCTCGCCTCGGCCAGGCTCGGTGCCTCGCGCATCGTCGCGATGAGCCGCCACGCCGACCGGCAGGCGGTCGCCCGTGAGTTCGGGGCGACCGATATCGTCACCGAACGCGGAGCGGACGGCATCGCGGCCGTGCGCGACGTGCTGGGCGAGCTCGCGGACAGCACGCTCGAGGCGGTCGGCACCGAGCAGTCGATGGCGCAGGCGCTGGGCGTGACTCGGCCGGGCGGTCGACTGGGCTTCGTCGGCGTGCCCGCGGGCGGGTCCCAGCTGCCGATGCGAGAGCTGTTCGACACCAACATCATCGTCGGTGGCGGCATGGCGCCGGCGCGGGCATATATTCCGCAACTGCTGCCCGAGGTGCTGAGCGGCGCGATCAACCCCGGACGGGTGTTCGATCTGGAGCTGCCGCTGGCGGATGCCGCCGAAGCGTACGCCGCGATGGATGAGCGACGCGCCATCAAGGTGTTGTTGCGTCCGTAGCCGGCGGCGTCACCGTTCCGGCCGGCCGAACCGTCCGATCAGCGGAACGAATGCGACCGGCAGCAGCGTCTCCTCGGTGTAGGAATGCTCTGCCACTCGGGTGACGCGGATGAGCTGCTGGCCGTGATGACGCACCTCGACCGGGAGGACGAGGCGTCCGCCGATGACGAGCTGCTCGGTGAGCGGCTGCGGCACGGCCGGCCCGGCAGCGGTCACAACGATCGCGTCGAAGGGCTGCCGCTCCGGCCAGCCGAGCGTGCCGTCCGAGCAGCGGACCTCCACGTTCGGGTAGGGCCGGAGCCTGAGGCGGGCCGCATCCGCCAGGCTGTCGTGCCGTTCGATCGTGTATACCTCGGCGGCGAGTTCCGCGAGCACTGCGGCGCCGTAGCCGGAACCGGTGCCGATCTCGAGCACCCGGTCGCCCGGCTGGATCCGCGCCGCCTCGCACATCCGCGCCACGATGTATGGCTGTGAGATGGTCTGCTTCTCGGCGATGTGCAGCGGGTAGTCGGCGTAGGCCGACCATTCCTGAGCCACCGCGACGAACTCATGCCTGGGTACCTTCCGCATCGCCGCAAGCACCCGTTCGTCACGCACCCCGCGGCGCGCGATCTGGTCGTCGACCATGCGCTCCCGCGCGCGGTCCAAGTCGGACATACCCCAGTGTCGCCCCTCCGGGGCAGCACCGCACCGGTACGGCTGCGGTGAGTTGCCCCTATCGAGTGGTGGCGCGCCGCCGGACGGCGGAGCCGATCAGCCGCCAGCCGAGCAGGAATGCGGCGAGCACCAGGGCGGTCACCGCGATGAAGGTGAACTGCACCCCCTGCCCGGACACCAGCCGGAGCAGCATTCCGCCAGCCACGGTCGCGAGCCAGATGCCGACGCCTGGTGATACTACGCCGAGGGGGTGCCGCCAAGCGCGGGTGATCAGCCACCCGAAGGCAAGACCGGTGAGGAATGGCCACGCCGTAATCAGGAAGCCGAGGGACGCCCCTTCCGAAGCGTGTTCGCTTCGGCCGATGAGTACGAACGCGAGAACGAGCAGGACGTCGAGCGTGACGGCGAGTACGAGCGTGCCGGTTGGGATGCGGGTGCTGTCGGTTATGAGTTCACGGTCCCTTCGGATAGCTGCAGGATGCCGGTCTCCACGAGTTCGCGGAGCCGCGGGAGTACCTCCATGGTCAGGTGCTCGGCATCGACGTCGAGCAACTGCCCGATCGCCGCGCAGATCGCCGCCACGCTGAGCCCGCCGTCGGAGGCGCCGACGACCGCGGCGAGGGCCGTGTCGAGGGTGACCGTGCGGGCGAATCCGCCGCCCTGGCGCAGCAGCATCACCGTGGGGTCGTCATCGCCCGGCCAGTAGTGGCGTTCCTCGGTGACATCGGCCGCGACGGTCAGAGCGGTCGCCGCCAGCTCGGCGTCGGACAGCGCGGCAACGCTGTCAGCCGCGGCGAGGCACGCCTCGAGGTGAGCGCCCAGGCCTGCCGGATTGTTGCCGAGCGGCCCGAGCTGCCGTTCCAGCCGGCGGCGCGGGTCGGGTCTCCGGCGAAGGGTGACGTAGCCGAAGCCGACCTGGGCCACGTCGCGGGCGGCGAAGTCGTTCAGCCAGGCGTCGTACAGGCTGTCGAACGCGTCGCCTGGCCGGATGCCGCCGTCACGAATCCAGGTTTCGGAGTAGAGGGCGGCATCCTGAACCTCGCGCTCAATGATCCACGCGTCAAGGCCGGCGTCCTCGAGCCACTCGCCCACCCGGTCGAAGGCGTGCACCGAGCCGCGGTACTCCCAGTTGCCGAGTAGTTGCGCCACGCCCTGCGGCGTCAGGTGGTCGGCAGCTCCCCGGATGACCGCCTCGACGATTCCGTCGCCGACCATGCCGCCGTCGCGGTACTCGTACGCGGGCACCCCCTCGGCGCGCGGGGTGATCACGAACGGCGGGTTGGACACGATCTGGTCGAACCGCTCGCCCTGCACCGGCTCGTAGAGGCTGCCGAGCCGGAACTCGATCGAGTCGATGCCGTTCAGCGTCGCGTTCAGCGCCGCGAGCTCGAGCGCACGCTCGGAGATGTCGGTGGCAACCACCCGGCGCGCGTGCCGGGAGGCGTGCATCGCCTGGATGCCGCAGCCGGTGCCGAGGTCGAGCACCGAGTCGACCGGCGTCTGGATCATCAGGGCGCTGAGCGTCATCGACGCCCCGCCGACACCGAGCACGTGGTCCTCGCGAAGCTCGCGCCCGAGCGCCAGTTCGCCGAGGTCCGACGCGATCCACCAGCTCGCGTCGCCGTGCCGGTCGGTGAAACTGTATGGCCGCAGATCGAGCAGGGGGCGGATGTCGGTGGTGCCGGTCTCGATCAGGCCGAGCTCTGCGGCGCCCGCCACACCCAAGCTGGGTAGCGCCACGGCCACGGCCTCGGGCGACACCGGAAGCCCCAGCACGAACAGCCGGGCCAGCGTGGCCGCCGGCGACTGATGTGAGCGCAGCGCCCGCAGCGCCGGGACCCGGAATCCGCGGAACAGCGCCTCGTCCGCGGCGCTCCCCCACAGCGCGGTCAGGGTGGGAACGGTGAACTGAGCTGCGGTGAGGTCGGCGCGCAGCCGCGCGGTCAGCATGGCGGTCATCGGCGTGCCACGCTCGCGGTCAGCGCTGGCTCGTCGGCTCCTGCCCAGATCTTGACCACCGCCCAGCTGACCGCGGCAACCGGCACCGACAGCACGGCACCGAGGATTCCGCCGAGGATCGTGCCGATGGTCAAAGCGAGCAGGATCACCAGGGCGTGCAGTTTGAGGGAGCGACCGAGCACGACCGGCTGCAGCAGGTCGCCCTCCAGCTGGTTCACGGCAATGACAACAGCGACCACGATCAGCGCGATGATCGGGCCGTTCGCGACGAGGGCGACGAGGGCGGCGAGCACGCCGGCCAGCGTCGCACCGATCAGCGGGATGAACGCGCCGATGAACACGATGACCGACAGGGGAAGCGCGAGCGGCACCTGCAGGATGGCCAGGGCGATGCCGATGACGATGGCATCGACCGCGGCCACGATGGAGGTGCCGCGCACGTAGACGCCGAGCACTTCCACGGTGCGCACACCGGAGCGTCGGGCCTTCGCCAGCCGGTCGCCGCGCAGCCGTTGGATCAGGAACGCCCACATCCGATCACCGTCCTTGAGGAAGAAGAACAGGATGACCAGGGTCAGCACCGTGCCGGTGAGGAACTCGCCCACCGCCGACACGCCGGCGAGTGCGCCAGACCCGAATTCGGCGCTGGTCAGGAAGCCGACGATCGAGTCCCAGGCTTCTTCGAGCTGCTGCTCGTCGATCGGCAAGGGGAGCGAGAACAGCCAGCGCTGCAGTTCGTCGAGTCCTGTGGTGGCGCGGATGATGAGCTCTGGCCATTCGGCCCGCACGGCGAACACGATGCCGGTGATGATGCCGCCGAACACAACGACGGTGGCGATGAGGGCGATCCAGGTCGCCAGCATGCGTGGCATGTTGCGGCGGCGGAGGTATCCGACCAGCGGGCTCATCGCCGAGGCGAGGATGAGCGCGATGAGCACGGGGACGACCACGAGCTTCAGCTGGATCATCGCGTAGACCGCGCCGACCGCGAGCAGCAGGATCAGGATCACCTGGGCGCTGCGGGATCCGGCCCGGCCGAGGGAGTCAGTCCAGACACCCGCCCGCTGCGTGTCAGGTTCGGGAATCGGGCGGGTTCTGAACGGTGACCTCATGGGGCCAGTTTAAGGTCTGAGCGATCCCCAGTCGTGGCGGCCTGCGGGTCTCGACTCCACCGGAGAGCGGGCGTAACCTCGGGTGCATGAGCGACGAGCACGGTTCAGACACCGATCAGACCAAGCGGGACACGTCGTACAGCCCCGCCAGCGACCGCGAGACCGCGGCACGGCAGGAGGATCCCGACGTCAGCGAAGCCCTGCGGGACGAGGACATCGATGCCGCTGACGTGAACGTGCTGCCCGGCACAGGCGGTCCTGACGATACGGGCGACGTCGACCTCGATGCCGACGACCTGAACTTGCCGTTCAGTCCGTCGTAGTCCGGGTTCGTAGTCCCGTTTGTCAGTCCCGTTTCTCGCCCGGGATGACGATCCAGAGCACGATATAGAGCACAACCTGCGGGCCGGGCAGAATGAGGCTCAGCAGTGTGAGGATGCGCACCACCGTCGGGTTCCAGCCGAACCGGTTGGCAACCGCGACGCACACGCCTGCGATCACCCTGCCGCGTTTGGGCCTGATGAGTTCCATGGGCTCCACACTTCCCAACAAGAATCAGCGCCACAATCCGGGATGCCCCTGATCGTGGCGCTCTGCTCCAGCGATTTAGGCTTCGGTGCCCTTCGACTGAGACTTCGCCTTCTTCTCGGCTCGCTTTTGCTTGATTGACTTGCTCGCTGCCGTTTTCTGTTCGGTTTTCTTGGGCGACTTGTCAGGCATTGCGACTCCCTCAACTGCATTGTCCGATGAGTATGTTGCCGGAAGACTACGCCGCATCACGGCCGGGGGCGAGGGGCGTCCGGCAAACAGTCAGGATGTCTCGGGCGCGGCACCGGATGCCTCATCGGCGGCGTCATCCGGTGCCGCCTCGAGCGGATTCTCCGTCTCGTCTTTCATCATCCGGAATATCAGGATGGCGGCGACGGCGAGCAGCGTCGGCACCACCCCGGCGATCAGGAACGCAGGTCCCAGGCCGATGGCCTCGCCGACGGGGCCGGCGACCGCCATCGACACCGGCATCAGGGCCGATGAGACGAAGAAGTCCAGGCTGGAGACCCGGCCGAGCATGGCGGGCGGAACCCGGCGTTGCAGCAGGGTGCCCCAGATCACGCTGCCGGCCGAGAACGTGACACCGACGAGGAACAGGGCCACGACCATGGGCCACAGCTCGGTGGAGTAGCCGATGACCGCAAGCGGCACGCAACCGAGCCCCCACAGCAGGTTCATCACCGTCAGGTATCGTCGCGGCAGTCTGACCGAGGCGACGAAGATCGACCCGGCTGCGCCGCCGATGCCGAATGCGGCGAGGGCGAGCGCGAAGCCTCCGGGTCCGCCGCCGGCCTGGTCCTTCACGGCGAAGGGCAGCAGCACCTCGATCGGGCCCATAATGACGAGGATGAGCAGGCAGGCGAACACCAGGGTGCCGAGCAGCCAGGGGGTGCGCACCATGTAGACGAAGCCCTCGCGCACATCGCGCAGCACCGACACGATCGGGTGCTGCTTGGCCGCGTCGGTGTCGAGGGTGCGGCGCAGCGCGGTGGACTTCATCAGGGCGAGGCCGACGACGGCGAGCAGCTGGGACGCCGCCACCAGCACGAACGCGGCGGCCGGCGAGAACGCGGCGATTGCGGCGCTGGCCAACGCGGGGCCTGCGGCCTGCATGATCACCGGGCGCAGCATCCCCTCGACGCCGTTCGCGGCGAGCAGCATGTCGGCGGGCAGGATTGTCGGCAGCAGTGCCGAGTATGCCGGGTAGAAGAACCCGTCCGCGACGCCGAGGACGAACGAGATGACCGCCAGGTGCCAGATCTCCAGATTGCCGCTGAGGCCCAGTGCGGCGGCGATCCCGATCGAGACCACTTTCGTGGACTCCACCGCGATGAGGATCCGCCGCTGCGGGATGCGGTCCGCGGCAACACCGCCGAACAGCACCGCCGCGACCAGGCCGATCGCCGAACCGGTCGCCACGACCGACAGGTCGATCGGGCCGCCACCGAGCTCGATGACCTGCCACACCACGGCGACGAGCCACATGCCCGCACCGAGCAGCGACAGCGTGAGTGCGGCGGTCAGCACCCGGTATTGGGCCTCGAGGAAGGGCCGGGCGGCGCGCGGCAGCCTGGTCCAGCGCGGAGACGCGCCGGTGCGGGCGTCATCCTTCACCGGGATGGTGTCCTCTCATCGATGCCCTACTGGGGAGATTGAGCGCGGTCCTCGGCGGCTTTCATCTCGCGCTGGGCCTCGTCAGAGCCGTTGATCAGCCCGATCACGTTGCCCGCGGGATCCTTCAGCCATGCCATCATGGCGACGCCGGTCTCGCTGCGCCAGACACCCTTGGAGTCGTTCGGCATGTCGGGCAGTTCGTCATCGCCGTAGATCTTGGTGGTGACGCCGGATGAGTTGAGCTCGTCCACGGTCTTGTCGAGGTCGTCGACGGTGAAGTGCACCACCGTAAAGGTGGCCGGCACATGGTTCGACTTCTCATACAGGAAGAACTTGCCGCCGCCCTTCAGGTGCAGATCGAGTCCGCCCAGTGGGTTATCACTGACATCGAGCCCCAGGGTTTCAGCGTAGAACTTCTTCGCGCTGGCGACGTCGTCAATCGAGTATGAACCGGTGACGTCCGAGTAGCTGAGCATGATCATGCCTCCTCGACAGCTGTCCAATGTGTACGCTGCCAACGATTACACCGCCACCGGGCACTGTCTAGGGGACAATTCGATGCCGTCCGGATCTGGCGCTCAGGATGCCGCGTACGCGGACGCGGGCTCCATGCTCGCTACTTCTTGAGCGCCTTCACGATCTTCGAGAACGCCGTGCCGGCCGCTGCGACCAGCGGGACGGCCACCACGAGGAGGGTGATGGTGTTCGGCTTGAAGTAGGGCAGGCCGTCGGGGCCGGTCATGTACACGCCGAGCGGGATGCTCGCGCCGCCACCACCGCCACCGCTGCCGCCTTCGCGGCCCTCTTCATCGGCCTCACTGCCACCGCCGAAACCGAACCAGACGAGCGAGACCGGAATGGCCTCAACACCGTCGAGCGTGACCGGGGCACCGTAGTTGATCTTGGTGCCGAGCGCACCCGGCACGGACTCTGCAAGCTTTTCCACTAGTTTCGCCATGCCTCGACCCTAGCGGTCTGCCTCACGCAGGTCACCCCTTGTTAGCCGTCGATGCGCTTCAGCACGTGGATCGGGATCGCGACCGCGAGCGAGACCAGAACAATGCCCGCTGAGAAGACGAAGATCTCGTAGCCGGGGAAGACCTCGGCGTAGCCGAACGCCAGGATCCCGAGAACGAAGATGGCGACGGAAACGATTGCGGCGAGGATGTTCATGGGTTGAGCCTATCTGGGAGTACGAACGGTACGGGCTGGCGGCACGCGGATGTGCCTAGGATTGGGCGCGCTCGAGTACGAGTTCTCGCACCCTGGCGGCATCCGCCTGGCCCTTCATTGCCTTCATGACCGCGCCGATGACGGCACCGGCGGCCTGCACCTTGCCGTCGCGGATCTTCTCGAGCACGTCGGGCTGGGTGGCCAGGGCCGCGTCGATGGCGGCGATCAGGGCGCCGTCGTCCGAGACGACACGGAGTCCGCGAGCCTTGACGACCTCCTCGGGTGAGCCTTCACCCGCGATGACGCCTTCCAGCACCTGCCGGGCGAGCCGGTCGGTGAGGTCGCCGTTCTCCACGAGGGCGATCAGCTCGGACACCTGGTGCGGGGTGACGAGCGAGGAAGGTTCCACGTTCTGTCCGTTCGCGATGCGCAGGATCTCCCCCATCCACCACTTGCGGGCCTGCAGCGCGGCGGCACCGAACTGCGTGGTTTCGAGCACCTCGGTGAGCAGGCCGGCGTTCACGATGTCCTGGAACTCCTGGTCGGCGAAGCCCCAGTCGGACTTCAGCCGGCGCCGCATCACGACTGGCTGCTCGGGCAGTGCGGCTCGCAGCTCGGCGACGAGCCCCTTGCTGGGCACCACCGGGAGCAGGTCGGGCTCCGGGAAGTAGCGGTAGTCGTCGGCGTCGCTCTTCGGGCGGCCGGGCGAGGTGGTGCCGCTGTCCTCGTGCCAGTGGCGGGTCTCCTGGGTGATGGTGCCACCCTTGGCGAGGATGTGTGCCTGCCGCTGGATCTCGTAGCGGACCGCGCGCTCGACCGAGCGGAACGAGTTCACGTTCTTGGTCTCGGTGCGGGTGCCAAGCTTCTCCTGGCCGCGCGGACGGAGGGAGACGTTCGCGTCGCAGCGCAGGTTGCCGCGTTCCATGCGGGCCTCGCTGATGCCGAGCGAGCGGACCATGTCGCGGATCGTGGACACGTACGCGGCGCCCAGAGCGGGGGCGTCGTGCTCGGCGCCGATGATCGGCTTGGTGACGATCTCCACCAGCGGCACACCGGCACGGTTGTAGTCGACCAGCGAGTAGTCGGCGCCCTGGATGCGACCGGTGGAGCCTCCGACGTGGGTGAGCTTGCCGGCATCCTCTTCCATGTGGGCGCGTTCGATCGGCACCTGGAAGATGCGGCCGTCGGCCAGTTCGACCTCGACCGAGCCCTCGAACGCGATCGGCTCGTCGTACTGGCTGATCTGGTAGTTCTTCGGGGTGTCCGGGTAGAAGTAGTTCTTGCGCGCGAAGCTTGACGAGGGCGCGATCTGGCAGTTGAGAGCCAGGCCGAGCGAGATGCTGTAGCGCACCGCCTGCTCGTTCAGCACCGGCAGGGAGCCGGGAAGGCCGAGGCACACCGGGGTGATCGCCGTGTTGGGGTCGCCGATCGGGGTGTCCGCGGCGGCCGGGTTCGGGGCATCCGAGAACATCTTGGTCTTGGTCGACAGCTCGACGTGCACCTCGAAGCCGAGCACCGGCTCGAACAGTTCGAGGGCCTTGTCGAAGTCCATCAGGTCAGCCTTCGCCATTACAGGGCACCCTCCGTTGCGGCAAACATTTCATCGATCGACAGGTCGGGCGCCTGGCTGATCAGGGTGTGACCCCACTTCTGCTCGAGCAGCTGCTCGAGGGCGGCGCCCACCGTGTACAGGCGCGCGTCGGCCTTCTGCGGCGCCATGAACTGGATGCCGACCGGCAGACCGTCCTCGGGCGCGAGGCCGATCGGCAGGCTGATGCCGGGCACGCCGGCGAGGTTCGCCGGAATGGTGGTGAGGTCGTTCAGGTACATCGCCAGCGGGTCGTCGAGACGCTCGCCCAACTTGAACGCCGTGGTCGGGGCGCTCGGCGACACCAGCACGTCGACCTGCGAGAACGCGGCATCGAAGTCTCGCTGGATCAGGGTGCGTACCTTCTGGGCACTGCCGTAGTACGCGTCGTAGTATCCGGCGCTGAGGGCATAGGTGCCGAGGATGACGCGGCGCTTGACCTCTGCGCCGAAGCCGGCTTCACGGGTTGCTCCCATGACCTGCTCGACCGTGCCGCCGCCGGGGATGCTGGCGCGCAGGCCGAATCGCACCGAGTCGAACTTGGCGAGGTTGCTGGAGGCCTCGGCGGGCAGGATCAGGTAGTACGCGGCGATCGAGTACTCGAAATGCGGGGCGCTGACCTCGACGATCTCGGCGCCGGCGTTCGCGAGCACGTCGAGTGCCTCACGGAAGCGCTGCAGGACGCCGGACTGGAATCCCTCGCCCTCGGCGATCTGCTTGACCACGCCGACCTTGAGGCCCTTGAGCGCGTGACTGGTCCGGCCGTGTCGGGCAGCGGCGGCGAAGCTCGGCCAGGCCTCGGTGAGCGAGGTGCTGTCGCGGGGGTCGTGTCCGCCGATGACGTCGTGCAGCAGCGCGGAGTCAAGGACGGTGCGGGATACCGGGCCGACCTGGTCGAGCGAGGAGGCCAGCGCGATTGCGCCGTACCGGGACACGCCGCCGTAGGTGGGCTTCATGCCGACCGATCCGGTCACTGCGGCCGGTTGACGGATGCTTCCGCCGGTGTCGGAGCCGAGCGCGATGGGCGCCTCGAACGCCGCGACCGCCGCGGCGGAACCGCCGCCGGAGCCGCCGGGGATCCGATCGAGATCCCACGGGTTGTGCGTCGGGCCGTAGGCGGAGTGCTCGGTGGACGAGCCCATCGCGAACTCGTCCATGTTGGTCTTGCCGAGCGGAACCAGGCCGGCCTCGCGCAGGCGCGCGACGACGGTGGCGTCGTACGGTGGCACCCATCCCTCGAGGATGCGCGAGCCTGCCGTGGTGGGCATGTCGGTGGTGCAGAGCACGTCCTTGATTGCCACCGGCACACCGGCAAGCTCCGGAAGGCTCTCGCCGGCCTGACGCCGGGCGTCGATCGCGGCGGCGGTATCGAGCGCCCGCTCGTTCAGGTGCAGGAAGGCGTGTACGTCGCCGTCAACGGCCGCGATGCGCTCCAGGTGCTGCCGGGTTGCCTCCACCGAAGTGGTCTCGCCCGAGGCGAGCTTGGCTGCAAGGTCGGCCGCGGAGATCTTGGTGAGATCGGTCATTACTGTTCCTCCCCCAGGATCGCCGACACCTTGAAGCGGCTGCCGTCGTGCTCGGGCGCACCCGCGAGTGCCTGCTCTGCGGTGAGCGTCTCGCCGACGACATCCGCTCGGAACACGTTCTGCAGCGGCACCGGATGACTCGTGGCCGGCACCTCGGGAGTGGCGACCTCGGTCACCTTCTCGACCGCGTGGACGATTTCGCCCAGTTCGGCCGTGAGTTTGGCGATCTCTTCAGTAGTGAGGTCGATCCGGGCGAGGTTCGCGAGATGCGCGACCTGCTCGGCGGTAATTTCAGACATTCCACTCCGTGCGTCGTGAGCTGGGGTACCGAGCAAGTCTACCGAGTGACTCGGCGCTGCTCCTTCGCTCCGGATGCGGTGGGTGGCGAGCCGCTAATGCGGGCGGCACTCGCTTTCACCCTGCAGGGTCATCCCGTTGTCGGAGACCCGGAAGATGAATGTCTCGTCGTGCTCGCCGATGGCCTGCAGTTCCGTTGCCTCGCCCACGTCGGTGCTTTCCACCGCGTAGCCGAGTCCGCTCCAATACTCTTCGACGAGCGCCAGTAGTTGCGCCGCGGTGGTCGGCAGGGTTCCGATCCTCAGCGCCGGGTACCGCTCCCCTTCGACCCAGAGCGGGATACTGCATCCTCGTGGCGTCGGATCGTCGCGCACTTCCCACTCGCCGCCGACGGCATGCTGGGTGTCGTTGAGAACCTGCCGGAAGTCGTCACCAGCTTCCTGGGCACTGCGTCCGGAGCCTGCGCCGACGGCGCAGCCGGACAGGCTGAGCGCCGCGAGGGTCAGGATTACCCCGGCAAGGGTTCGTGCTTTCATGAGGTTTCCATCCGCACCAGAAGTGCGGTCAGGCTACCACGCACATCTATCGCGCCAGCGCAAGCGTGCGGGCCTGGTCGCGAGTCGTTCCGTCGGTGACCAGCGCACCCTGGTCGATGGCGATCAGCGCGAGGTTGCGGAGCGACTCGGTGCCTTCTGCGAAGTATTCGTTGTGGCCGGTGGAGGGAAGAAGGGTGTCGTTGGTGATCACGTCGGTGCCGCCGGACACGCTCATGTCCTTGGCACCGTAGGACGCGGCCCCCGGGTCGCTTCCGAAAAATGAGGTATTGGTGATCGGGTCCCAGCCGGCTTCCCCGACGAACACGTTGGCGTTGCGCACGTGCAGCTCGTCGACGGACTTCGCCGGGCTGCCGGGTGACCCGATCAGGGCGAGCGCGTCGACCATGAAGTCTTTCTCGGTGAGCGCCATCAGCGCGGCCGTCGACCCGTACGAGTGGGCGAGTATCGATACATAGGGCTGGTCACCGGACCGGGTGGCTTTCAGGCCCTCGATCGTGCTGGTCAGCGCGTCGCGGCCCTGGTAGGCCAGGTCGAGCGAACCGACGTTGAGCAGGTGTGGCGTCTGGTAACCGATCCAGGCGACCGTCGCCACTGTAGGTTCGGTGTGCTCGGCCACGTCGGCTGTGGTGGCCGGGTCGGCTGTGGTGGCATCCGCTTCGCTGAGCAGCTGTTGCCAGCTGACCTGTTCGGTGTAGAGCCGGGCGGCGATGTCGGACCACTCACCGATTTGCGCCTGCACGCCGAAGAACATTCCGGGCACCAAGTAGCTGACGTAGTCGGCCTCGTCGAGGTCGCCGAGGGCTATCGCCGCGGTCGGTTCGCCGGAGACGCTCAACGACACCAGTTCACGGCCGGGGCGGGCGTCGCCCTCGCCGAGCGCCTCTTCGATCTCGGTGAGCGCCGCCAGGCGGGTCTGCGCCTCGGTGGCCTGGCTGCGGCCGACGCCGGTTTCAAGCTGGGTCTTCAGCCCGTCCATCGTCTGGCCCAGGAACGTGCGGTTCGCGAGGTTGCGGAACGAGTACGGGATGCCGTTCAGGTTGCCGACCATTTCGGGGACGGCCGAGGTGAGCGCCACCTGCGAGGAGGTGGGCAGCATGTCCCACCAGCCGGTGACCAGGCGTGGCGCCGGAGGGTTGGCAACCAATTTCGTCAAGGCACTGGCGTTCTGGGCGGCGTACGCCGGGATCTCCCCCGGTGCGAGGCTCGCGAGCCCGTTGAGCAGTCCCGAGCCGGCCGGCGCAGCCGCTGCGAGGTCGGTGCGGCGCAGCAGCGCGAGCGGGTCGTGGACCAGGTCAATGGATTGCGAGAGCACGTATGGAGGACGGTTTTCGTGCATGCCTGAGACCTCGGTGGGCATTCCAATCGCCACCGAGGCAGAAACTAACGCTGCAATCCCCAACAGCATCCGGGAGACGTCCCCTCATCGCGCGGATCTCCGGCTCCCCTGAAACGGAGATGACAGGCGATCACGATTGTAGAGGAATCATCGACCTGTTTACAGAGGATTTAACCCAATCGACTTTTACTGCTCATCGAGGGCGGCCGGTCCGCCTTCGATCAGCCGCGCAAACTGCGCCGCGTCGATGACCCGCACCCCCAATTGCTCGGCCTTGGCCAGCTTCGACCCGGCGCCGGGACCTGCGGCAACAAAGTCGGTCTTCTTGCTCACGCTCGAGGCCGACTTGCCACCGGCGGCGATGATGGCCTCCTGGGCGCCCTCCCGGGTGAACCCCTCGAGGGATCCGGTGGCGACCACGGTGAGGCCGGCGAGCGGTCCGTCTGATCCGTCCGCTCGCCCGGGGCCGGCGTGACCGGGAGTAGTGAACTGCACGCCGGCGGCAGCCCAGCGGTCGATGATCTCGCGGTGCCAGTCCACCTCGAACCAGGCCAGCAGGGAATCGGCGATGATGCCGCCGACTCCGTCCACCTCGGCCAGTTCGTCTCGACTGGCGCCGCGAATCGCATCGAGGGAGCCGAAGTGGTTCGCGAGGGCCCGGGCGGCCACCGGCCCGACGTGGCGGATGTTGAGGCTCACCAGGATGCGCCAGAGCGGCTTGGTCTTGGCCTTCTCGAGCTCGTCCAGCAGTTTCACCGCGGCCGATGAGGGTTGGGGGCCGGTCAGCCCCTGCCTCTTCTCCACGCTCGAGGGGTTGCGGCGGAAGGGCGAGCGTCGCCGCGCGGTGCCGTCCTCCTCGAGTTTCGGCAGGCCGGTCTCGGCATCCCGCACCACGACCTCGATCGGCAGCAGGTCGGCCAGGGTCAGCTCGAACAGGCCCGCCTCGGTGTGCAGCGGCGGTTCGGCCGGCACGTCGGGCTGGGTGAGCGCCGCCGCGGAGACCTCGCCGAGGGCTTCGACGTCGAGACCGCCGCGGCTGCCGATGTGTTCGACGCGGCCGCGCACCTGTGCAGGGCAGCTGCGCGCGTTGGGGCAGCGCAGGTCGATGTCACCCTCTTTCATCGGCCGGAGCGGCGTGCCGCATTCCGGGCACTCGGTGGGCATCACGAACTCGCGTTCGCTGCCGTCGCGCAACTCGACGACCGGCCCGAGCACCTCCGGGATCACGTCGCCGGCCTTGCGGAGCACCACGGTGTCGCCGATCAGCACGGCCTTGGCCTTGACCACGTCCTGGTTGTGCAGGGTGGCTTGGCGCACTTCGGAGCCCGCAACCCGCACCTTCTCCATCACGGCGAACGGAGTGGCCCGGCCAGTGCGGCCGACGCTGACCACGATGTCGAGCAGTTTGGTGTTGACCTGTTCCGGCGGGTACTTGTAAGCGATCGCCCAGCGTGGTGCGCGGCTGGTGGCTCCGAGCTCGCCGTGCAGGGCGAGTTCGTCGACCTTGATCACGATGCCGTCGATCTCGTGCTCGACGCTGGCGCGGTGTTCGCCGAAGTACTCGATGAAGGCGGCGGCGTCTTTCGCCGAGTCGGTGACCTTGTAGTGCGTGCTGGTCGGCAGCCCCCAGTCGCGCAGCAGCTCGTAGATTTTCGACTGGCTATCGACCGGCGGGTTGTTCCAGGCGCCGATGCCGTGCACGAGCATCCGCAGTCGGCTGAGCCGGTTGGTCATCAGCTGCAGCTGGGCGGCGTTCTTGCCTTCGGCCTTCTGCCGCAGGCTTCCGGATGCCGCGTTCCGGGGGTTCGCGAAGATCCGCTCCCCCGCGGCAGCCTGTTCGGCGTTCAATTCACGGAACGCCTCCACCGGGAAGAACACCTCGCCGCGCACCTCGACCAGGGGCGGATGTCCGGATCCTGCGAGCTGCTTCGGGATGCCGCTCAGCAGCGCCACGTTCTCGGTGACGTCTTCGCCGGTGACGCCGTCGCCGCGCGTCGCCGCGGTGACCAGCCGGCCGTTCTCGTAGCGGAGGCTGATCGCGAGCCCGTCGATCTTCAGCTCGCACAGGTAGTCGACCGTGCGGCTGGAATCGCGCTCGACCTTCACGGCCCAGTCGAGGAACTCGTCGATGCTGAACACGTTGTCGAGGCTGAGCATGCGCTCGGCGTGCTCCACCGGGTCGAACAGGGTCTGCGCGCGGCCGCCGACGGTCTGGGTGGGGCTGTCCTGCCCCTGCAGTTCGGGGAACAGGTGCTCGAGTTGCTCGAGCTTGCGCATCAGCTCGTCGTACTCGGCGTCGGAGACGAGTTCTTCGTCGCGCTGGTAGTAGGCGTCGCGCAGCTCGAGGATGCGGGTGGTCAGCTGCTCGGCGGCGTCACGCGCTTGTTCGAGCTCTGTGAGCGAGTACTGGCCAGGCTGGGCGGTTTCTGTCTCTACCACCCGTTCAGTCTAGGGACGGCCACCGATGCTGCCCGCCCGCGACGTGCGGAGAGTGCTCAGCCGACGGTGACGGCAGACACCGTGCGGTCGATCGTGCACTGACCGAGCACGCGGGTGCCGACGTAGACGACCGCGGTCTGCCCGGGCGCGACACCGTTCAGCGGCTGGTTCGGGGTGATCACCAGTTCGTAGTCGGCGCTGGTCTCGGCGCTGCGGGATGCCGAGATCGTACTCGCGCCGTCGGGATAGTCCGCGGGGTTCACCGGCGACAGTCGTGCGGTTGCGGGGACCGGGTCGGCGTGGGCGCGGATCTGCACCTCGCAGTCGAACGGGCGCATGCCCGCGGCATCCGCTTCGGTGATTCCCGAGGCGACCGGGTCAAGGCCCGCCCAGCTGAACTTGCGGCCGGCGATCTCGGCAATGTCGAGCGCTTCCTTCGGTCCGACGACCACTTCGTTGGTCTTCGGGCGCACCTCGAGCACGAACCGGGGCTTGCCGTCGGCGGCGGGGAAGCCCACGTTGAGGCCCTTGCGCTGGCCGACGGTGAACGCGTGGGCGCCCTCGTGGGTTCCGATCTGGTCGCCGGTCCGGTCGAGGATGGCGCCCTGCTCGGCGCCGACCTTGTCGGCGAGCCAGCCGCGGGTGTCGCCGTCGGGGATGAAGCAGATGTCGTGGCTGTCCGGCTTGTTCGCGACGCTGAAGCCGCGGGCGGCGGCTTCGGCGCGCACCTCGGCCTTCGAGGGGGTGGCGCCGAGCGGGAACATGCTGTGCGAGAGCTGCTCGCTGTTGAGCACGCCGAGCACATAGGACTGGTCTTTGGCCCAGGCTGCGGCACGGTGCAACTCGCGGTTGCCGTGCTCGTCGGTGGTGACGTTGGCGTAGTGGCCGGTGGCGACGGCGTCGAAGCCGAGGGCCACCGCCTTCTCGAGCAGGGCGGCGAACTTGATGCGCTCGTTGCAGCGCATGCACGGGTTGGGGGTGCGGCCGGCGGAGTACTCGGCGATAAAGTCGTCGACGACGTCGAGCTTGAACCGCTCGGAGAAGTCCCAGACGTAGTACGGGATGCCGATGATGTTCGCGGCCCGCTGGGCGTCCATCGAGTCTTCGATCGTGCAGCAGCCGCGGCTTCCGGTGCGGAGGGTTCCCGGCATCCGGCTGAGTGCCAGGTGCACGCCCACCACGTCGTGGCCGGCGTCGACGGCGCGTGCAGCGGCCACGGCGGAGTCGACTCCACCACTCATCGCTGCCAAAACTTTCACCGGACGAGTCTAACGACACCTGGCTGGAACGGCGCTTCCCGCCCGATTTGGCCGAGAACGGGCGTCCGCTCCGACAGTCCCGCCCGCTCCGCCTGCGCCACCGCGGCGGGCAGCGCCGCAACGAACGCGTCGACCTCCTCTGCCGTGGTCTCCGGGCCGAGGGTCATGCGCAGCGCGCCGCGGGCATCTGCTTCCGACAAGCCCATGGCCATCAGCACGTGCGAGGCTTCCGCCACGCCCGCGGTGCAGGCCGACCCGGTCGACACCGAGAACCCCGCCATGTCGAGCAGGAACAGCAGCGAGTCGCCCTCGCAGCCTGGGAAGGTGAAGTGAGCGTTGCCGGGCAGCCGGTTGACGGGGTCGCCGCGCAGGATCGCGGAGGGCACCGCCTCCCGCACCCCAGCGATCAACCGGTCGCGCAACACCCGCAACGGCGCGGGGTCGGGCAGGGTCGACGCGGCGACGCCGAATGCGACGGCGCCCGCGGCATCCTGTGTTCCCGACCTGGCACGCTGCTGACTGCCGCCGTGCAGGAGAGGTTCGACGACGGCGCCACGGGATACCAGCAGTGCGCCCGAGCCGACCGGGCCACCGATCTTGTGCGCTGAGACGCTGAGCGCGGCGATGCCGCTGGCAGAGAACGCGATCGGCAGGTAACCGTACGCGGCAACCGCATCGACGTGCACCGGAACCCCGTGCACTGCGGCGAGCGCCACCACCTCGTCGATCGGCTGAATGGTGCCGACCTCATTGTTCGCCCAGAGCAGCGTCACCAGCGCGACATCCTGACCTAGGGCGGCGTCCAGCGCGGTCAGCGAGATCCGCCCGTCGGCGTCGACCGGAATCCACTCCAGGACGGCGCCCTCGAACTTTTCCAGCCACTCGACGCTGTCGATGGTGGCGTGGTGTTCGCCGCGCGCGACGAGGATCCGCCGCGTCGACGGCACTGCCGCGCGACGGGCCCAGTACAGCCCCTTGATGCCGAGATTCACCGCTTCGGTGCCGCCGGAGGTGAACACAACCTCGACCGACTCGGCGCCGAGCGAGGCGGCCACCTGCTCGCGAGCCTCCTCGAGCATCCGCTTCGCGTTCTGCCCCTGGCTGTGGATCGACGCGGGGTTTCCGACCACGTGCAGCGCCTGCGTGTAGGCGGTGAGCACTTCCGGGCGCATCGGGGAGGTCGCGGCGTGGTCCAGGTAAATAGGCATATGAGGGGTGTCCAGAGGTCAAACGAACAGTTACTACTCTAGATCTCATGATTCAAGCCGATCCTCTGCGCTGGCTGGGCGTTCGGCAGACCGCACGGGGCGGTGAGCTGCGGGTGTGGAGCGCCAACGCCACCGACATGCTGCTGTGCGTCTTCGACAGCAAGGACCCGGACTGGATCACCGCGGTGCGCCCGATGACCAGGGACGCCCACGGGGTGTGGTCGGCGCAGACACGCCTGCTGGTTCCCGGCGCCCGCTATTCGATTCGGGTGAGCGGCCCGGAGGGGTTGAACCACGCTTTCGATGCCGTCCGCGACCTGCTCGACCCGTACGCCCGGGGGCTGGTACGCACGGCGAAGGGCGAGTGGCGCGGTTACGTGCAGGATGACGCGTTCGACTGGGGCGGCGTACAGAAGCCGCGGGTCCCCCTTGACCACGCCGTGATCTACGAGGCCCATGTGAAGGGCCTGACCAAGCTGAACCCGGATGTGCCGGAAGGCCTGCGCGGCACCTACGCGGGTCTTGCCCACCCGAGCACCATCGGCTATCTGAAGGACCTCGGCGTCACCACCGTCCAGTTGCTGCCGATTCACCAGTTCGTCAGCGAGCAGCGGCTGATCAAGCAGGGTCTCACCAACTACTGGGGCTACAACACGCACAACTTCTTCACGCCGCATGCCGCCTATGCGACGGCCGAGGCGCAGTTCGGCGGCACCGGCGCGGTGCTGCGGGAGTTCAAGGGCATGGTGCGCCTATTGCACGAGGCAGGCCTCGAGGTGGTGCTGGATGTCGTGTACAACCACACCAGCGAAGAGGGCAGGAAGGGGCCGACCTCCAGTTTCCGCGGCATCGACAACGCCAGCTATTACCGGCAGGATGCCATCGGCGGGTACATCGACACCACCGGATGCGGCAACAGCCTCAATTTCTCGCTGCCGGCGGCGCAGCGCCTCGTCCTCGACTCCCTGCGCTACTGGGCAACCGACGTGCAGATCGACGGCTTCCGGTTCGATCTGGCCGCCACGCTCGGACGTGATGAAACCAATGAGTTCAACCCGCGACATCCGCTGCTCACCGCCATCCTCGACGACCCCGCCCTGACCGACAGCAAGCTGATCGTCGAGCCCTGGGACGTGGGGATCGGCGGCTGGCAGTCCGGACGCTTCCCGCGCGGCTATCTGGAGTGGAACGATGGCTACCGCGACCGGATGCGCACCTTCTGGTTGACCGACGTGCAGGCCGCCCGGCAGTATGGCGCAGCCCGCGAGGGCATCGGGTCGTTCACCCGGCGGCTGGCCGGTTCCGCGCACGTGTTCTCGCACGATCGCGGTCCGCTCGCCGGGATCAACTTCATCACCGCCCATGACGGCTTCACCGCCGCCGATTTGGTGGCCTACAACCACAAGCACAACCTCGGCAACGGTGAGGCGAACCGGGACGGCACGACCGACAACAAGTCGTTCAACCACGGGTTGGAGGGACCGACGACGGATGCCGCCATCAACACTGCCCGGCAGAAGGCCATCCGCAACCTGCTCGGCACGCTGCTGCTGAGTTCGGGGGTGCCGATGATCACCGCGGGTGATGAGTTCGGGCGGTCACAGCGCGGCAACAACAACGCCTACTGCCATGACGACGAGCTCACCTGGCTGCGCTGGGACCACGATCCGTGGCAAGAGCAGCTGCTCCGGGTGTCTCGCCGGCTGCTGCGCCTGCGGCACGAGAACCCGGCGCTGCGGCCGGTACGCTTCGGCCGGCTGGGTGAGCGGGTGCCGAGCGCCAGCCACATGGTGTGGTTCAACGCGGACGGGCTGTCGATGCAGGCGGCCCATTGGGACTCCCCCGCAGAACGCACGGTGCAGTACTTCGCCGAGTCGACGCCCGAGGTGGAAGAGTTCAACCGCATCCTGCTCGTGGTACACGGGTTGGAGCAGCCGGTGACCGTGACCCTGCCGGAGCCCGAGGGGGTGTCGGACTTCACCCTGCTCTGGGATTCCGCGCGCGACGACCTCGACGAGAGCCGGCTGCATCACCGGCCGGGCAGTGAGCTCACCGTTGCCGGCACGTCGATGCAGCTGCTGGTGGCGCACTGATGGCGGGTGCACGGATGAGCGGAGCGACCCCCGCCACCGTGGCGCTCACCGCGGCCGGCATCCCGTTCACCTCACGGGCCTACGACCATGACCCGGCCGTGACGAACTTCGGGCTGGAAGCGGCCACCGCGCTCGGGGTTGATCCGGACCGGGTGTTCAAGACCCTGCTGGCCGAGATCGACGGCCGTCTCGTGGTGGGCATCGTGCCGGTGACCGGCAAGCTGGATCTGAAGGCACTCGCCGCGGCGGTCGGTGGCAAGAAGGCGGCGATGGCCGATCCCGCGACGGCGGAACGCAAGACGGGCTATGTCGTGGGCGGCATCAGCCCGATCGGGCAGAAGACCAGGCTGACCTGCGTGCTGGATGAGACTGCCGAGCTGTACGACACCGTGCTGGTGTCGGGCGGCCGCCGCGGCTTCGACATCGAGTTGGCGCCGGCCGACCTGGTACGCGCCACCGGCGCGAGCATCGCCGACATCGCGCGATAGCGCTGACCTATCCGGACGCTATCCGGCGAGCGCGACCAGTCCCATCTCGGCCGGGGTGTCCAGCAGCGGATGCCACGGCACCACCCGTGCGTTGTAGCCGAAGCTGCCCGCCCGTTCCAGGGGAATGGTTCCGGCGAAGATCGCGCTGGTCTGCCCCGGCACGTCGGCGATCAGCTCAAGCTCCTGCCGGGTGACGTTCGACAGGCGCTCCTCATCGCGGGTGGGCCCGTAGAGGATCTCGACCTTGACGTCTTCCGGCCGCAGCGGCCCGAGCGTGACGAAGGCGCGCACCTGCAGTACATCGCCCACCTGAGGGGTGGCGTCGACGCCGCCGGATTCCACGTGGGTCACCGCTACCTCAGGCCATGCCGCCGTCACCCGCGCCTTCCAGCTGGCGAGCTCCCTGGCCGGCCGGTAGTGGTCACCCCGCATCGCCCGTGCTGCCAGCGCCGCGGGCTGGTACAGCGCGGTCACGTACTCGCGCACCATCCGGTCGGCCGAGAGCACGGGCGACAGGGTGCTCAGGGTGTGCCGGATGGCCGACATCCAGCGCTCGGGCACGCCCCAGGCGTTGCGGTCGTAGAAGCGAGGGGCGATCTGGTGCTCGATCAGGTCGTACATGCTCTCGGCTTCGAGGGCGTCACGCTCCGCGGCATCCGTCGCCGTATCGGCACTCGGAATCGCCCACCCGTTCTGCTCGTCGTAGAACTCGCTCCACCAGCCGTCGAGGATGGACAGGTTGAGCGAACCGTTCAGGGCGGCTTTCATCCCGGACGTGCCGCAAGCCTCGAGCGGGCGAAGCGGGTTGTTCAGCCAGACATCCGTGCCCGGATACAGCAGTTGCGCCATCGCGATGTCATAGTTCGGCAGGAAGACGATGCGATGGCGCACGTCCGCAGCCGACGCGAACTCGACCAACTGCTGGATCAGCCGCTTGCCCTCGTCGTCTGCCGGGTGCGACTTGCCGGCGATCACCAGCTGGATCGGCCGTTCGGGGTGCAGCAGCAGTGACCGCAGCCGGTCCTGGTCGTGCAGCATCAGCGTAAGCCGTTTGTAGGTGGGCACGCGTCGTGCGAAGCCGATGGTGAGCACGCTCGGGTCGAGCAGGTCATCCATCCAGCCCGGCGTAGCGATGCCGGGGTTCTCCGCACGCCACGCGGCGGCACTGCGGCGACGGGCATCCGACACCAGCTGGGAGCGCATGAACCCGCGCACCGTCCAGATGTCGGCGTCGCTGATCGCCTGCGACTGCCAGTCGCAGGACGTGGTGTCGCCGGTGCCCAGTTTCGATTCGGCGAGTCCGAGCAGGAGTGGATCGGTCCAGGTCGCGGCGTGTACGCCGTTGGTGATCGAGCCGATCGGCACGTCCTCGGTGTCGAAGCCCGGCCACAGGGCGCCGAACATGCCGCGCGACACCTCGCCGTGCAGTTTCGAGACGCCGTTCGCGCGTTGGGCGAGGCGAAGGCCCATCACCGCCATGTTGAACGTCTGTGGTGTGCCGCCCTCGTAGTTCTCCTCGCCGAGCGCGAGCACCTGGGCGACGTTCACGCCTGGCAGCAGATCGTCGGAGAAGTAGCGTTCGATCAAGCCAGCGTCGAAGCGGTCGATGCCCGCAGCGACGGGCGTATGGGTGGTGAACACGGTGCCGGCCCGCACCACCTGCAGCGCCTCGTCGAAGGCCAGACCCTTCCCGATCAGGTCGCTGATGCGTTCCAGGCCGAGGAATCCCGCGTGCCCCTCGTTGGTGTGGAACACCTCGGGTTCCGCGCTGCCAGTTAGCGCCGTGTACAACCGGATGGCGCGGACGCCGCCGATGCCGAGCAGCAGCTCCTGCAGCAGCCGGTGTTCCCCTCCGCCGCCGTACAGCCGGTCGGTGACCGACCGCAGGTGCGCGTCGTTGGAGGGGATGTCGGTGTCGAGTAGCAGCAGCCGGATGCGGCCGACCGCCACCTGCCAGACGCGCGCGTACAGGGCGCGGCCGTCGGGCAGCCCCAGCGCGACCTGCACCGGCAGGCCATCCGGGTGCCGCAGAACGGTGAGCGGGAGACCGTCCGGGTCGAGGATCGGGTAGCTCTCCTGCTGCCAGCCGTCACGGGAGAGCGACTGCCGGAAATAGCCGTTCCGGTAGAACAGGCCGACGCCGAGGATGGGCACACCGAGGTCGGAGGCGCTCTTCAGGTGGTCGCCGGCGAGGATGCCGAGGCCGCCGGAGTACTGCGGCAGCGCGGCGGCGATGCCGAACTCGGGCGAGAAGTAGGCGATCGACTGCGGCGCGTTCTCGAACTGCTGGTACCAGCGCGGCTCCTCGAGGTAGCGGTGCAGTTCGTCCAGCAGGGTGTTGGCCCGGTCAACGAAGGCGTCATCCGCGGCCAGCTCGTCCAGCCTGGCCGGCTCGATCGCCCCGAGCAGCCGCACCGGGTCATGCCGGGATGCCGCCCACAGCTCGGGCGACATCGCCGAGAATAGCTGCCGGGTGTGCTCGTGCCACGACCAGCGGAGGTTGGTGGAGAGTTCTGCGAGCGCGGACAGCCGCTCGGGAAGAACTGTACGGACGGTAAATCGACGAATCGCCTTCACTCGCCCCACTCTACGGGAGCGAGGTTTCCGCGCTGTAAGCTCGTCCTCCACAGTCGTTCGCATCGCCGATTACTCACCAATAAAATCCCCTCTGATCAGCACAAATGGAACCTGCACCGGCGATCTTCGGGTCATGGTGCTCGGTAAACAGGGCGAGGCGCTCTGGCTGAGCAAGCCGACCCGCTACTTCACTGATCAGCAGAAGCTCGCCTTGGCGGTGCGCGACGGCGACTGTGTCAACTGCGGCGCCCGCCCTCGTGGACAGACGCACACCACGTCACCGAGTACCACAATCACGGCCCCACCGACATAGCGTCGGGTCGGTGGCGCTCGGGTGAATCTGCGCAAGGAGCTGTCGGACTGAACCTGCCGGTCTAGAGCCTGCCGGGCTCTACCTTCCGGGTTACGTCTCGTCGGCCGCGGTGGTCGCTACCGTCTCAGCATGCTCCTTCCGGGCCCGCCGCTGCTTCACTGCTTCCGCGATCGATGACGCGACCATGAACCCGGCGTAGAGGAACAGTCCCCCGGCGATCACCGGCACAATCCACGCCCGATTCTCGCCATTCACCGCGCTGTTGACATATCCGAGCCAGGGCACGCTGTACCAGACCCGCCCCTGCACCTGCTCGGGTAGCACCGGCCGCGCATCCGGGGCGTCATTGTTGTCGCCCTGGGTGGTGAAGGTTTTGCCCCCGTCGGACGACGAGGTGATCGAGACCACCCGGTGGGTGACCACCTCCGGCTTGCCGGACTCGATCTGATAGGTGATAGCGTCGCCGATTCGGATGTCGGTGACCTCGACCGGGCGCACCACGATAAGGGTGCCCGGCGGCAGCGTCGGCTCCATTGAACTGGTGAGCACCGTGAGCGGAACCGAGCCGGTCATCGCCGGCACAACGATCACGACCGCGGCGAGCGCCAGCATCAGCGCGAACAGGCCGCCGCTCAGGCCCACTCCGAGGTAGTGCAGGATGCCGCGGGGCTTGCGCTCCGCGGATGGTTGCTCGGCGGCGGGGGCGTTGCCCGCGACATCCGATGTCGTGTCTGGCTGTGCCTCTTGTACAGTGCGCGCTTGCATCACAGCAGTGCTCTCTCGCATCACAGGCTCTCCCCCACATCCTGGTCATCGCGGGTGCGCCGACCCCGCCACGCCAACAACCAGAAGGCACCGATACCGGCGATGAATGAGCCGCCCATCACCCCGACGAGCCGCTCGTTCAGTTCGCCCGTATTGGGATCGACGAAGGCTTGGAGCGGCAACGGAATTCCGGGCAGCCCGCCGGTGGTGCCCCCGTCGGTTGCGGTGCCTGAGGCGCCTCCGGTGCCAGTCGACAGCTGTGCACCTGTTGCGGAGCCAGACGGCGCCGCGGGCGGTACGGTGCGCGGCGGCCGGTCGGGGTCGGCGAGAATCGGGACCTCGGCGCCGTCCGGTCCACAGTCGGTTGCCGAGGGCGATGGGGCTGCCGGGTCAATGAGCGCGACGCGGAGGCTCATCGACGCCGTGGCTGCTTGGCCGTCCTGGCCGTCGAGGTCACCGAGCACCAGTGCGGTGCGCACGCGCGCGGTCTCGCCCGGGTGAAGGATCGAACCCTCCAGCAGCACGGCGCACGGGTTGGTGGCGCTGAGCGGGATTGCCGGTGCGGCGCTAGCGCTGCCAGTTCCGCTGGCGTTGGCGAGCGTAGCGCTCACCGTGAGCGCGTCGGCGAACACAGCATCCGTGGTCACGACATCGGTGAGGGCGATCCGCAGGACGCCAGGCGTGGCTGCGCCGTTGCGAATCCACAGGTCTTCGCCAACGATGCTCCCCGGGATGAGTGGGCCAGTCAGCTGGAACAGCGCTCCGGGGAGAGCATCGCTGAACACAACTCCGTCGGCGGAGACTTCGATGCCGCCGGCGGCATGCACGGGGGTAGCGCCTGCGATCGAAGCAGCAGCAACGAGGCCCAGCGTCAGGAGGGTTCCGGTCAGCGGCATGCGAGGTGGCCGTTCGCCGAATAGGTGAACTGGTCGGCAGCGATCGCCGTACCGTCCGCATAGACCGTGATCCTGTACGTGCCCGCCGTTGCCCCGTGATTGCCCATCTCCTGCTTGGTCAACTCGATCGGCGAAGTGACGGCGAGGAGGTCAATCACCTTGGTGACGCCCGGCACCGGTCCGGTGACCTGGATGGAGTAGCTGGCTGGTGCGTCCACGGCAGTCCATGCCAGATTCAACCGTTGCCCGTTGTTGGGCGTAGTGCACACGGTGAGCTGTGGCGGTGTGGGGCGCGGATCGCTCGCGGTCGCAGTGCCCGCACTCTGCGTCAGGCCGACCGTCGGCGCCGTCGCGGTCCAACTGGTGCCGGTGGCCAGTGTGGTCGCCAGGGATACCGATACCGATTTGCCCCAGTGCTGCAGCGCCGGGAACTGGTCGAGCGCGCTCTGCACGCACCATGATGCCGACGCGCCAGGCCCGATGGAGCTGGTCAGCGGTGGCAGCGACGCCCAGGTGGAGGCTGCTAGCCCGGCGGGCACGAAGGCGCAGGTTCCCTGCCACACCTTCACCGACACAACGCCTGCCAGATCGCCCACCGCAGAGGCGGTCACGGTCGCAGTGCCCGGTACTGACCCGGTATTGCTCACCGTCACGGAGCCCGTGACCGTGTTGGTGCCGCTGTATCCGGCCGAGTAGATCGTGTCGAGACCCGTCACCTGCTGCGTCACCAGCACCCGCGCGGCGGTCGCCGTTGTCGCCGTGCTTGTCGTGGAAATCCATAACGCCCAGGCCGCTCCAGGTCCGGCGAGCACGAGGAAAGCGGCGAGCGCAACGACGATCACCTGGCGCGGGGCGCGGGTGCCTCGAGGCAGTTCGGTGCCGTGCGCGGCGCTTCGTATTCGGGAACGGAACATGGTTGGCGCTATTTCTGGGTTGCGGTCAGGGTGATTCCGAAGGCCGCTGACTGCCCTTGCACGGCAATCGGAGCGTTGGTGTTGAGCAGCACCTCGGCGCAGATCACTTTCGTACTGTTCGCGGGAAGGGCGGCGGCGATCACCGATGAGTACGTGGTGAGCGGAGCCGTAACTCCGCCGGTGAGACTTGGGCCGCAGGCAGCAGCCGTGGCCACCGGGGTGAGCCGAAGCGTCATGTGCGACGCGATCAGCGGAGCCGGCGCGCTGACGGCGACGGAGGCTGCCAGCGACGCAGCGACAGTGCCGGTGTTGGTGACCGAGAACGACTGCGCCGCCGACTGGCCCGGAAGAAGGTTGGACCACGCCGACGCGGTGAGAGTCGGTGTGCTGACAGTCAGTGCCATCGAGCCGGAGGTAATCGTTCCGGGACTGACCGTTTCAACGTCGTTCCACAGGGCGTAGGTCCCACCAACCGGGATCAGCGCCACCACGACCGCGGTCGCCGCAGCGGCGAGCAGCAGCGTGCGAGTCTTCGGCCTTGAGGGTACGCGGATGCCACGCATGAGATTGCCTTCCACGTTCGGGTCGATGGAAAGTGGTGGTGGTGTGCCCGCCCGGGTAGAGGCGGGCACACCAGCTGAACTACAGCCTCAGTAGTTAGATCGCGGTTTGGCTGAGCTCAATAGAGATCGTGCTCAAATCAATGCTCTGGTCCTGATCTCCAGCGTTGCCATTGGCTACATCGTTGAACGTCACAGAAATACTGACGGCGATGTTGTAAGTGCCCTCGACGAAGCTGTATTCGCCTGCGACCGCGGAAACTGGATTGGCGTCGGAGTCAGTGACCGTAAAGGTCGACTCGACGTCAACGTTGGGAACCTGTGCCGCAGCCACGATCGAATCGATGTTGCTCGAGAGCTTCGCGGTGAGATTGTCACCGACCGCGTTGACGGTGTAGCTCGCGGTGTAGGTAAGTTCGTCGCCGGGGACGATGTTGTCGATCTCCTGGTCCCATGCACCTTCAGTCGCGACCACGAGGTCGAGCGTGCCTGTGTTGACTGTGCCGGAAGCCACAGTGAGGTCGGCATTCCACAGCGCGAATGTCCCCGCGCCACCGAGTAGCAGTGCGATACCAGCAGCGCCGGCGATTGATCCCTTGACGAGCTTGTTCATGTTGCTGAGTCCTTTCGCGACACCACTGGAGATGTCGGGTCAATATGGACCCGGTCACGGCGCGCACGGAGCAGGACGCATGGCCTTCGCGCCGGGCAGCGCGATGCGGCAGTGCGACATGCGTGCGTGAAGGGCACGTCCACGCATCCGCACCGGGCAGTGCGTTGCGTGGATGTGACCTTCAGCTTCGGGTGATTCGGGTTGTACATCGCACAGGCGGCGGGTAGGCGGTCGCCTGGGCTGGGGTTAGCGGGTAGTTGGGTAAGTCTTGTGTTCCCCCACATCCAGAAGACTATTCGTGCGCATGAAGGAGGACAAGCGTTGTACCCCGAATTTCATGCCCCCAGTGCGGGGGGGTACGTTCTATGTCCACTATATGGAGGACATACAGACCGGACTGTCTATGGGTTTTACGGGAGAGTTGTAACCCGATCACTGATCCCTCAAAGCGGTTCGGGTTGCGCAGGCGGCGGGTTATGGGCCGCCTGCGCGGGGGTGTGGGGGAGGACGCGGCACGATCAGATCGCGCGGCGCAGGATGTTTCCCCCACGGGATGAATCTATTGGTCCTCCAATTGGAGGACAAGAGGAACTCTCGCCATTTGTGCCCCCAGAACGAGGGCCGCGGATGCCGCAGGCGTGTCCCCCCTCGTCGGAGCGCACCGCAAGACGGTACGGTCAGTGTGTGGTGACACCAGAAGATGGCGGCGCAGTTGTTCACTCGAGCTTGACGGCATCCGACGAGTTCGTGCCCAGAATCGGCCGGATCCCGATCCGGCAGCTCGCACCCCGCCAACCGGAAGACCGCTGGTCACCGAAGGCGTTCGCCGGAGAGGTGGTTCCGTTCGCCGCGACCGTGTTCCGTGAGGGCCACGACGAACTCGGCGTGCAGCTGCTGCTCACCGCTCCGGATGGCACCGAGACGCAGCATCCGATGGTCTTGCGCGTACGCGGCACCGATCGCTGGTTCGTCGATGTGCAGCTAGATACACCGGGACGCTGGAGCTACCGCATCCGCGCCTACAGCGACGACTGGGCGACCTGGCGTCACAACGCCGAGATCAAGATTCCCGCCGGTCAGGATGTCGAGCTGATGTTCGCGATCGGTGTGCAACTGCTCAAGCGAGCCGGCCGGTCCGCCCTGGTGAAGGACACCATCGCGACGTTTACCGACACCTCGCTCAGCACCGAGCGGCGGCTGGAGGCTGCCGGGGACGCGCGCCTGAACCGCGCCATCCAGTCACGGCCGCTGGCGAGTCTGGTCACCGAGTCCGAGACGGTCGACGTCCGGGTGGAGCCCACGAGAGCCGGGGTCGGCAGCTGGTACGAGTTCTTCCCGCGCAGCGAGGGCGCGAAGAAGCGCAAGGACGGCTCCTGGCAGAGCGGCACCTTCCGCACCGCCGCGCGCCGGCTGCCCGCCATCGCGCAGATGGGTTTCGACGTCGTCTACCTCCCGCCGATCCACCCGATCGGCCAGGCGTTCCGCAAGGGCCCCAACAATTCACTGACGCCGGGACCCCACGATCCGGGTTCCCCGTGGGCGATCGGCTCCGAGGCGGGGGGCCATGATGCGATTCATCCCGATCTCGGCACGATCGCCGACTTCAAGGCGTTTCTCTCGGCGGCGAAGAAGAACAACATCGACATCGCCATCGACCTTGCCCTGCAGTGCTCCCCCGACCACCCCTGGGTCACCGAACACCCGGAATGGTTCACCCAGCTGCCCGACGGCTCGATCGCCTACGCCGAGAACCCGCCGAAGAAGTATCAGGACATCTATCCGATCAACTTCGACAACGACCCGGAGGGCATTCGCGCCGAGGTGCTGCGCATCGTCCGGTACTGGATCGGCGTCGGGGTGCGCATCTTCCGGGTCGACAACCCGCACACCAAGCCGCTCAGTTTCTGGGAGTGGCTGCTGAACAAGGTCAACACCGAGTTCCCGGATGTCGTGTTCCTGGCCGAAGCGTTCACCAGGCCGCCGATGATGCAGTCGCTCGCGGGTGCGGGGTTCCAGCAGTCGTACACCTACTTTACCTGGCGCAACACCAAGCCGGAGCTGGAGAGTTACCTCACCGAGCTGTCGCAGGAGACGGCGGACTTCCTGCGCCCCAACCTGTTCGTCAACACGCCGGACATCCTCACCGAGTACCTGCAGTTCGGCGGACGTCCGGCATACAAGGTGCGTGCGGCGATCGCCGCCACCGCGGCACCCACCTGGGGCGTGTACTCCGGCTACGAGCTGTTCGAGGATGTCGCGAGGCCGGGCTCCGAAGAGAACATCGACAACGAGAAGTACGAGTACAAGCCGCGCAACTGGGCCGAGGCGGAGCGCCTCGATGCCTCGCTTGCCCCGTACCTGACGCAGCTCAACAAGATCCGCGCGGAACATCCCGCCCTCCGGCAGCTGCGCAACCTGCGCGTGCATTGGAGCGACGACGACGCGGTGCTCGTGTACACGAAGTACCTGGCCGCAGCGCACACCCGCCCCCATCGTGCCGACGGCCTGATCATCGTCGCGAACCTCGACCCTCACTCGGTGCGCGAGACTACCGTGCACCTTGACCTTGCCGAACTCGGCCTTCCGCTGGATAGCCGCTTCGGCGTTCGTGACCTCATCACCGGCGCCCGCTATGACTGGGGCACCGACAATTATGTGCGACTCGACGCCTTCGCCGAGCCGGTGCACATCCTGCAAGTCGACTACTCGCGAGGTGTCTGATGCTCCCCCACCTGGATCCGGCCGTCATTTCCGAACTCGCCCACGGGAGCCACCCGCGGCCGCACGATCTGCTGGGGCAGCATCCGGTCGACGACGGGTTCGTCATCCGCTGCGTCCGGCCTCTCGCCGCCACGGTCACCGCGGTGCGGGCCGATGGCAGCCGGGTGCCACTGGACCATCTCAGTGACGGGCTGTGGCAGGGTGTGGCATCCGGACCGGGCCAGGCCTACCAAATCGAGGCCACCTACCCGAACGGCGACACGTGGATCGCCGAGGATCCCTACCGATTCGTGCCGACGGTCGGCGACATCGACCTGTACCTCTGGGGCGAGGGACGCCACGAGCAGGTCTGGCACGTGCTCGGTTCACACCACCGCCCGCACGAGGGCGTCGACGGCACGGCGTTCAGCGTGTGGGCGCCGCACGCCCGGGCGGTGCGGGTGGTCGGCGACTTCAACTCGTGGAACGGCGTGCAGCATGCGATGCGCCGACTCGACGACAACGGTGTCTGGGAGCTGTTCGTGCCGGTGTTGGCAGCAGGAAGCACATACAAGTTCGAGATCCTCACCGGCTCGGGCGACTGGGTGCAACGTGCGGACCCGATGGCCCGGTTCACCGAGCGATCCCCGGCCACGGCATCCGTCGTCGGCGACAGCGGCTACGAGTGGCAGGATGACGCGTGGCTGGCAGCCCGGGCAATCCACGACTCCCACAACTCCCCCATGAGCGTGTACGAGCTGCACGTCGGTTCCTGGCGACCCGGCCTTGGTTACCGGGAGCTCGCCGACCCGCTGATCCAGTACGTCTCGGACCTCGGCTTCACGCACGTGGAGTTCATGCCCCTCGCCGAGCATCCGTTCGGCGGCTCCTGGGGCTACCAGGTGACCGGGTACTACGCGCCCACCAGCCGGTTCGGGCACCCGGACGACCTGCGGTACCTCATCGACCGGCTGCATCAGGCCGGCATCGGCGTGATCATGGACTGGGTGCCGGGACACTTCCCGAAGGACGAATGGGCGCTCGCCCGCTTCGACGGCCAGCCGCTGTACGAGCACCCCGATCCGCGCCGCGGTGAGCAGCAGGACTGGGGCACCCTGATCTTCGACTTCGGGCAGCCGCAGGTGCGCAACTTCCTGGTGGCGAACGCGCTGTACTGGCTTGAGGAGTTCCACATCGACGGGCTGCGCGTCGACGCGGTCGCGTCCATGCTGTACCTCGACTACTCCCGTGAGGACTGGCTGCCCAACGTGCACGGCGGACGGGAGAACCTCGAGGCGATCAGCCTGCTGCAGGAGGTCAACGCCACCGCGTACAAGCGCAACCCCGGCATCGTGATGATCGCCGAGGAATCGACATCCTGGTCGGGCGTCACCCGATCCACGTCGTCCGGCGGTCTCGGATTCGGCCTCAAATGGAATATGGGCTGGATGCACGATTCGCTGCAGTACATCCAGGAAGACCCGATGTACCGCAGCTACCACCACAACGACATCACCTTCAGTTTCCTGTACGCGTTCAGCGAGAACTTCATGCTGCCGATCAGCCACGACGAAGTGGTGCACGGCAAGGGCTCGCTGCTGCAGAAGATGCCCGGCGACCAGTGGCAGAAGCTCGCGAACGTGCGCGTCTACCTGTCCTTCATGTGGGCGCACCCGGGCAAGCAGCTGCTGTTCATGGGGCAGGAGTTCGGGCAGCCGTCGGAGTGGAGCGAGGAACGCGGGCTCGACTGGTGGATCCTCGACCAGCCGGCGCACCAGGGCCTGCTTCAGCTGGTGAGCCAGCTCAACCACAGCTACCGCAGCCACGCCGCACTCTGGCAGCAGGATCACAGCCGGGCCGGCTTCGAATGGCTAGACGGCGGCAACGCGTCGCAGAACGTGGTCTCGTTCATGCGCTGGTCGTCCACCGGCGAACCGCTGGTCGCGCTGTTCAACTTCAGCGGCAACCCGGTGCACGACTACCGGGTGGGCATGCCGTTCGCCGGTGCCTGGCGGGAACTGGTGAACACGGATGCCGCGGAGTACGGCGGCTCGGGAGTGGGCAACCTCGGCACCGTGTACTCGCACGACGAACCGTGGGCCGGCCGCCCGGCGCACGCCACACTAACGCTGCCGCCGCTGGGCGGGCTTTACCTCGTGCCAGCCTAAGAGCTGCTTACTAAGCCGACTGGCTAGTAGAGCAGCGCCGTCAACCGCCGGCGCGCGGTGATGACCCGCGGGTCTTCGGCTCCGACGATCTCGAAGTATTCGACGAGGCGAGCGCGGGCCCGGTTCTTGTCGGGCTGTGCCAGCTTTGGGAACACGGACAGGATGCGGTCGAACGCGTCGTCGACGTGGCCGCCGCTGATGTCCAGGTCGGCCACATCGAACTGGGCGTGCAGGTCGTTGGGGTTCTGCGCCGCGGTGACGCGGATCGCCGATGCCGACTTGCCATGCAGCCGCAGCATCAGGGATGCCTGCGCCAGACCCGCGACCGCGAGCTGGTCGCGCGGATCCTGAGCGATGGCCGTCTGATAGGCGTGGATCGCCGCCGGGAGGTCGCCGCGCTCAATCGCGTCGAACGCCTCCTGGTGCAGCGGAGGAAGCGGCGCATCGACCGGCTCAGCGGCATCCGCTTCGCCCTGCGCGCTCAGCTGACCGGTGACACCGTTCTGCGCGGCGAGCTCCAGCACCTGCTTAAGGACGTCGCGTACCTCGTCGTCGGTTGGCAGGCCGACGAACAACGACAGCGGGCGACCGGCAACGACCGCGGCGACGGTCGGAACCTGCTGCACCTGGAACGCCTGCGCCAACTGCGGGTTCGAGTTCGCGTCGACGGTGGCGAGCGCGATGCGTCCGCCGTGCGACGTCACCACATCGGCCAGTTCCGGCTCGATGCCCTGGCCGTAGAACTCGACGATCACCGGAACGGTGTTCGAGAGTTCGAGGATCCGAGTGAAATCGGCGTCGTTCGTCTCTGAAACGATCGACTGCGCAGAGGCGGCACCGGCGTTGGGTGCCGTCGACGGCTTGTTCACGAGTGAGGACAAGTCGACGGCGCCACGCAGGCTCGCCCCGTTCAGCGGTGAGTTGGTCACGGTACCTCCGAAGCTGATATCAGACCTTCACTGTATCCGAGCAGCGCGATCTGCTGCTCACCTTGTTGGCTGACCGGAGGCACATGGAACAACAATTGGTAGGCGTAGGTCGCGGTGAAGCCCTTGGTGCTCTGCGGCTTTCCGGAGAGCGCCCGCACCGCCCCGGCCGAGTCCACGGCAGCGCCCGCCTGCGTCGGCTTGATCTCCTCGACCTCGTTAATGTTCACCGCCACCAGGGCGCCGAGGTCGTTGGTGGCCATGACCACCGTCTCACCGGTGCCTGCGGCGTTCGTGAAGGTCAGCGCTGCCGTTGCCGGCACTGCCGCCTTCTTCGCGTCCTTGTATGCCTTACCGACCTGGCCGAGCAGCGCGTCGTTCTCGGTGTCGAAGAGCCCGAATGACGCGCTTTGGTCACCGTTCAGCAAGACGTCCGCGTAGGCGGGCCCGACTTCTGACGGTGCCGAACTGAGCAGCTTGCTGTCGATCGGCAGACGCGCCGCACCGATCGACGTCGGAGCGACCTCGGGAACCGTCTGGGTGAGCGTCACCACGTAGTGCGCCTTGTATTGGCTGCGCGGGTCGGCCTGGATTAGCACCATTCCCACGGGCGACGGAACCAGGTCGTCATCCGGGTTCGCATCGGCGGCCTGCGTAACGGCAAAAACCGTGCGCGGCCACGTGTCGGTCTGCTGCGGGAGTGTCAGCTGCAGCGGGTAATCAGCGACGGCAGGGGACACAGCCGGCAGGGTTCCGTCAACGGCGCGCGCCTTGTAGTTGGCGGCGCGCAGTTCGAGAGCGGGTCCGGCCAGTCGGGTGCCCGCCACGTCGGCGCTGAGGTTGGCGTCAGCGTCGGCGACGGTGACGCCGACATCCGACACGATGCGCTTCGCCTGGGCTTCGGTGACTGCGGTCGGCGGCAAATCCTCGTCGGCCGGGGCGGTGGATTCCGCCGACGGCTCAGCGACGGGCGTGCTGCCGCCGAGGAACTCGGGCCACGCGCCGGCCGAGCACCCGCTCAGCACCAGCGCACCGGCGACCAGCGGCACGACGGCGATCATCGGCCGGCTCGCACGGCGTCCGCGCGCGTTCGTCGGCGCTTCCCCGTTCGACTTCGGCTTGATGCTGCGCTGCCGCGGCGGCTTGGGCATGCGTGGCTGTTTCGGCTGGCTCCTGCGCGGACCGCGGGAGCGGCGCAGGTGCAGGATCGCCCACACCAGGAAGGCGAGGCCGAGGAGGGCCATCAGCGCGCCCCCGATGATCAGGGGTCCAGACCAGGGCTGCGAGTTATCCACCGGCCAGGTGACGGAGAGGTTGCTCGGCACCGGCGCGGTGCCATCGGATGCCACAATGACCGACACGTCGTCGGGCACGTTGACCGCGAAGTTCACGACGCGCTCCGCCTGGTAGTCGGCAAGCCACAGGTCCGAGCCGAAGGGGTTCGGCACGGTCGTCTCGGCTCCCTCGACGAGCTCGGACACGAACTCGCCCGTGTCGGGGTCCGCGGTGATCTCGTAGTGCGCGGCGTCGCCGACCCATGCCTCAACATCGGACGTACGGCCGTAGGCGGCGAACACCGTGCCCTCACCCGTCACCGAGAGGGCCTGCCTGCCGGTGTGTGAGTTGAGGGCGGCACCGTCAATGACAGCCAGAGGAGCCTCTGCTCCCAATTCTGCGGTGGCCGTGAACGTCTCGGGCCCGGCTAGAACGGTGCGCTGGGCGACGCCGAATCCAATCAACAGGGCAGCGACGACGAAACTGACGATCGCCAGGACGAAACGCAACGTAGATCTCCTTTCGTGCCGCCTGGTTCAGTGCAGGGCCCACAGCGTGTGCTCGGATGAGGTGATTCGTACCATCAGCGCGGTTTCGGACACGCGGCATCCCAGGACAGGCAGCAGCAAAGACGTTCAAGCGTAGCCGATGGGTTGTTGGGAGGCCAGCATACGGTCTGGGAGTTGTCTGAGAAGCACTGTTCGTGCACCATGTCGCTGCTGACTAAACTCGATGTGTTCCGCCCCCAAAAACAACCCGAGGAGTACACGTGGCTGCAGACGATGCAGGATTTAGTCTGGAGCTTCGCGGTTACAAGAAGGAAGAAGTCGATCAGACGATCCAGCAGCTCCGCCGGGAACTGATCAAGGCGAACACCGACAAGGCGGAGACCGCCAAGGAGGCCAAGCGACTCGCGGCCACGGTGGAAGACCTGCAGGCCGAGCTCGACGAAACCGGCAGCCCGACCTACGCCGGCCTCGGCATGAAGCTGGAAAGCACTCTGCGGATCGCCGAAGAGCAGTCCACCCGGTTGATCAGCCAGGCCGACATCGACGCCGAGAAGCTGCGCGGTCAAACCGCCGCCGAGGTGCAGAAACTGCGTCGTGACGCGGCCGCCGCGGCCGAAAAGGTCATAACGGATGCGCAGGAGCAGGCGACGCAACTGGTCGACACGGCGCGTGCCGAAGCGCACGACATGATCGTGCAGGCACAGGATGCCGCGGAGTCCACTACCCAGGACGCGTTGCGTGAAGCGGCATCCATCCGCGGCGCTGTCGCCACCGAGTCGGCGGAAGCGCGCGGCACGGCAAAGCGTGAGTCCGCTGCATTGCGCGCTGAAGCCGAGCGGGAGGCATCCGAACTCAAGGTGGTCGCCAGTCGGGAAGCCGCGGAAGCCCGCGAAGCCGCGGCAACGCTGAACCGTGACATCGAGAAGGCCCGGGCGGACTTCGAGAATGAGAACACCACGCGTCGCGCCGACCTGGAGCGGGAGATCGAGCACGCACGCACCGATCTGAACCGTGACGTTCACACGCGCACGGCGGCACTGAACGAGCTCGTGGAGAGCACGCAGGCCGAGCTCCGCCAGGAGGTCGAGTCCACCAAGGCCGCGCTGGCTCACGAGGTCGCCACGACGCGCACCGCCCTCGCCGACGAGGTGGAGACCACACAGGCGGCACTCGCCGCCGAGATTGCACGCCGACGTAGCGAGCTGGAAGCCGAGATTGACGCCGCCACGACCGCGCTCGCGCGCGACGTGGACGGCACCCGTGTCTCACTCGCCGCCGAGGTGGAGAACACTCGCGCCACGCTTGCCAGCGAGGTGGAAACCACCCGCGCCGCCCTCCATGCCGAGGTCGAGACCACCCGAGCCTCGCTCTCCAGTGAGGTTGAGGCCACCACGGCGTCACTGGCCAGCGAGGTCGAAACCACTCGGGCGTCCCTCGCCAGCGAGGTCGAAGCCACCCGGGCGTCCCTCGCCAGCGAGATCGAAACCACTCGGGCATCCCTCGCCAGCGAGGTCGAGACCGCCCGGGCATCCCTTGCGAACGAGGTGGAAACCGCGCGCAGCGAGGCCACCACGACGCGCGCAGCACTGTCGAGCGAGGTGGAGACCACCCGGACGGCACTCGCCAGCGAGGTCGAGAGCGCCCGCGCCGAGGTTGCGCGCGAGATCGAGAAGCAGCGCGCCGAGCTTGCCAGGCAGCTGCAGGTCAGCCGGGCCGAGCTCGCCCGCGAGGTGGAGTCGACCCGCGCCGAGCTCGAACGCGACACCAGCGAGGCACGTAGCACCCTCGACACCGAACTCACCGAGACCCGTGCGCAGTTCGATGTGGAGATGGCGGACGCGAAATCGACCCTCGAAGCCGAGATCCGCGAGGCTCGCACCGCCCTGCAGTCCGACATCGAAAAGCAGCGAACCGACCTCGCCCGCGAGGCGCAGAGTCAGCGCAGCGCCCTGGCGTTCGAGCTGGAACAGACCCGGGCCACGCTCGCGCACGAGACCGACGCCACTCGCAGCGAACTGGCCCGTGACGCCGAGCAGGCGAGGATCGACCTCGAGGTGGAACTCACGTCGCGACGCGAACAGGCGGAGAAGGAGTACCTGGCGCGGCATCAGGAGGCCGTCGCCCAGACTCAGAAGTACCTCGACGAGGCGGGAGCACAGCTGGCGGAAGCCACTCGCCGGGCTGCCGACAAGCGTCTCGAAGCCGACACCCTCGACCTCGGCGCGAAGTCCGACGCCAAGGCCACCCGGGAGAAGGCCAACGCCACCGCCAAGGAGGTGCTCGAGAACGCCGATGCCCGCGCGAAGTCGATCATCGACGACGCCGAGGCCCGCGCGACGCGGCTCATGGAGGATGCCGAGGAACGTCTCGCTCAGATTCGGATCGAGCGCGACGCCGTGGCTGGCTACTTCGAGAACCTGCGCGGGGTATTGTCACAGGCAGAGAAGGTCACAAGCGACCAGTAAGCGACACGGCACCGGCCGCACCCTCGGGGGGGGACACACGCGTGAAGATCCACAATCCGTTCCGCGTCGGACTGCTGGGCGGGCTCGGCGTGCTCGTCGCAATCCTGATCGGGATCGCCATCGGTCAGCTGACGCTCATCCTCACCTACGTCGGCGCAGCACTCTTTCTGGCACTCGGTATCGACCCGGTCGTCAGCTGGCTGGAGCGCCACGGCTGGAAGCGCTGGCTGGCGATCCTCGTGACAATCCTCGGCATCGTCGGCGTCTTCGTCGGTCTGGTCTTCGCCATCGTGCCGGTGATCACCGAGCAGGTGAACAAGCTGATCGCGCAAACACCTGATCTCGTTGATTTCTTCGCGAGTGGCGCCGCCGTCAAGTGGGCAGAAACGACATTCCCGTGGATCCCCGTTGACACCGTCGTCGACGAAATCACCAAGTGGACTCAGGATGCCGACAACATCACCGGCATCTTCGGTGGGGTGCTGCAGACCGCGGTTGCAATCGGATCCGGCGCATTCGGCGCGCTAATCATCCTGATCCTGACGCTGTACTTAGTGACGTCACTGCACAGCATCAAGCGGGCGCTGTACCAGTTGGTCCCCGCGTCGAAGCGCGACCGCGTCGTCGACATCTCGGAGCAGGTGAGCACCGCGGTCGGCCGTTACGTGGTCGGCCAGGGAGCGCTCGGGTTGTGCAACGGCGTGCTGAGTTTCATCTTCCTCAGCATCATCGGCGCCGAGTACCCCGCCCTCTTCGCCTTCATCGCCTTCCTGTTCTCGCTGGTCCCGCTGGTCGGCACAATCACCGGATCAATCGTGATCGTGGCCATCCAGTGGCTGGTGAACCCGGATTCTTTTATCACCGTGCTCACCACGGCCATCTACTACCTGGTCTACATGCAGGTTGAGGCATACGTGCTGAGCCCGAACATCATGAATCGCGCCGTCAAGGTGCCGGGAGTCATCGTGGTGATCGCGGCGCTGGCCGGCGGAACCCTCGGCGGCATCCTCGGCGCGCTGGTGGCCATCCCGGTCGCCGCGTCGATCCTGATCGTCGTCAAGCAGGTGTTTATTCCGAAGCAGCAGACGCTGTAGCGGCCGTGGTCTCGCTGTCCCACTCGGTGGGCAACGGCAGCGCTCCGGGATTCAGGCGGGCGACGATCTCGCTGAGCACCCGGTAGGTCTGAGCCTCCCCCACCCACAGGTGCTTACCGCCCTCCACATTCACCAGGTCGATGTCCGGCACGACCGAGAACCGTTCGGCCGCCTCGGCCGGGCGCAGGTAGTCGTCGAGTTCGGGGATCACCGCGACGAGGCGGCGGTCATCCCCGTGCCACGCGGCGACCTCGTCATCCGTCGCCCGATGGAGTGGCGGGGACAGCAGGATGGCGCCGACAATCGGATGCTGCCTACCCCACTTCAGCGCCACCTCGGTGCCGAACGACCAGCCGAGCAGCCACGGGTTCGGCAGGCTGTGCTCATCGACGAACCGCATCGCGGCCGCGAGGTCGTGCCGCTCCTCAATGCCCTCGCCGAAGGTGCCCTCCGAGGTTCCCCGGGGAGAGGTCACACTGCGGAAGTTGAACCGGAGCACGGCGATGTCCGCGAGGGCCGGCAGTCTCGCGGCGGCTTTTCGGATGATGTGCGAGTCCATGAACCCGCCGCCGGTCGGCAGCGGGTGCAGCGAAACCAGTGTCGCAACCGGCCGAGCGGTCTCGGGCAGCGCCAGTTCGCCGACGAGGGTGAGTCCGTCGTCGGTGTGCAGTTCGATGTTCGAGCGGTGGGCTGGCAGCAGCGTGCCGCCCCGGATCTGAGTGGTCAATTCCTGATCTTCCAGCAGTGGGTGTGCCAGTGGCGGCGGGCGGCGACGTCGTCGGCCTCCCCCATTATGCCGTCGGCACGCCAAGTGACGGTGTGGGCGATGCCCGGTGCTATTTGCACCGTGCAGCCGGGGCAGGTGTAGTACTTCTGCGCGGATGCCGCGGCGATCGGCTGCACGTTCCACAGTCCATCGCGCTTCTGCTCAGTGTGCCGCTGCCCGAATAGTGCCCGGGCGATGTCGCGCTGCTCGTCATCATCGTCCCGTGACGCGCGACCGCGGGGATAGTTCGAACGAGGCATTCCTCAATCCTAGACAGCGACAATCCGGGACAGCGACGGCGGGCCGACCGAAACGGTTTGGCGCTCGGTCGCTAGCAGTGGCCGATCAGTACCAGCCGCGGGACTGGGACGAACCCCAGGCGCCGCAGGGGTCGCCATAGCGGCCCTGGATGTAGTTCAGTCCCCAGGTGATCTGCGTGGCGGGGTTGGTCTGCCAGTCGGCTCCGACGGTGGCCATCTTGCTGCCCGGGAGAGCCTGCGGGATTCCGTAGGCGCCGCTCGACTTGTTGGAGGCGTAGACGTTCCAGCCCGACTCCTTGTTCCACAGCGAGACGAGGCAGTCGTACTGACCGGCGCCCCAGCCGCGTGCGGATACCAGGTCGCTGGCGATGGCCTTGGCGCTGCCCGGATCGGGTTTACCGGCGACTGGCGCTGCGCCCGAACTCTTGGGCGCCGCGGGGGGTACAACCGGCTTCGGGGGCTCCGGCTTGATCACCTTCCAGGCGTCGCGGCTGCTGGCAAGCGACGCAGTGGCGGCGGATGCCTCGAAGGATTGACCCTCCGGCGCCGCGTTGCCGGTCGCTCCCGGGTTGCCCATACCGGCGTAGGCGCCGCCGTGCGGGTCCACCAGCGAGACGGAGAAGAATCCGAGAACCGCGAGCATGGCGAGCACGGGGAGCAGGATTCGCGGCTTGTCTTGCCGTCTCTGATCGTTGCTCTCGGGTGCCTCTGGCACCGCCTCGAGCACGGTTTCGTTTCTAGAGTGTCTGCCCATCCCGCAAGATTTTACCCGATAACGATCCGATAAAGCGGACTTTCGGCGGATTGCCCGAAACGGTTCAGCGGACTGCCAGCATGACCTGTGTCACGCTGTCGAGCAAAACATCGACCTGTGCCTCGCTGTAGCCGCGCTTCGCCGGGCGGAAGGCGATGGTGCGCACCTCGTTGATTCCGAGTGGCTTTCCGTGCTGGAAATAGTCCACAAGGCGCCGGGCGAACTCGTCGACATCGCTGGTTTTGTAGCCGGTGGTGAGGATGCCGACCCGGTCGAACCGCTGGCCCTCCGGGCGGGACAACCGGTCCAGGATCACCTGCGCCGTGGCGCGCGCGTGCTGGTTCCACTCCTGTTCGCCGCGCTGCGCGAGGATCAGGTCTCGCTCCCGTGCCGCGAACGCGTCTTCCAGTCGTTCCAGGGCCGCGTCAACGACGGACGGCGAATATCCGCCCTTCTGCATGGTGAAAGCGGTGTGCCGGATGCTGGCTGAGGTGACCGCCGATGAGCCGTCGGCGCGCTCCGAGGTGTAGGCGCGTCGAGCTTCTTCGAGGAAGTCTTCGACCTGCTCGGCGTTATAGCCCAGCACCGACTTTCGGGTTCGCGGGAAGGTAGAGCTCACCGGACTATTCTGCCGCACCGATGCTCACGCGAAGATCAGGTACACGAGGTAGGCCGCGATCGCCGAGGTGAGAATCGAGTCGAGCCGGTCGAGGAATCCGCCGTGACCGGGTAACCAGGTGCTGATGTCCTTGATGCCGAGATCCCGTTTGATCAGCGATTCGGTCAGGTCGCCCATGGTGCCGGTGGCGAGCATCACGAGCCCGAAGATGACGCCCATCCACCACGGCTGATCGATCATGAACAAGGCCAGCAGTACCCCGGCGATCACCGCGGCAACCGCAGACCCGGCGAATCCTTCCCAGGTCTTCTTCGGGCTGATCTTCGGAGCCATCGGATGCTTTCCGAAGATCAGGCCCGACGCGTACGCCCCGGTGTCGGTGGCCACGACGATGATGAGGAAGGCGAGCACCCACCATTGGCCACCCTCCTGGGCTACCAGCAGTACCGCGAAGCTCGCGAGAAACGCCACGTAGCCCAGCACCATCAGGCCGCCGCCGATGTCGCGCAGCAGATCGCGGCCACTGGGCCGGCGGTCGGGCCAGGCGGTCTCGGCAAGGCGCCACAGCGTGACGAACAGCATGCCGCCGAGAATCGCGAGCCACTGTCCCGTTCCCTGCCAGTAGAACGTGGCGGGCATCACCGCGAGGGTCGCGAGGACCACCGGAAGTCGTGGCACATCGCGGCCGGCGAAGCGCAGGGCGCTGGCGAGTTCGAACGCGGCCAGGCAGGCGAGCACGGCGGCGAACGCCATGAACAGCTCGGTGATGACGAGCAGGCTGACGAGCAGGATTGCGCCGAGCACCAGCCCGATCAGGATCGCCATGATCAGGTTGCGCCCTGTGCGCTTCTCGATCCGTTCCTCGATCGCGTCGATCTGGGCGCGGGTCGCCGCTAGTTGTGTCTCGAGTTCCGCGCGCGCGTCATGGGCGAACACCTCGAACTCGGATTTCTTCCGGTCGCGTTTCGCCACCCGCCGCGGCGGTCGGTCCGGGCCATCCGTCATTTAGACCTCGAGAAGCTCGGCTTCCTTGCGCTTCAGGGCTTCGTCGATGGCGTCGACGAACGACTTCGTGATCGTCTCGAGTTCTTTCTCACCCCGAGCGACGTCGTCGTCCCCGACCTCGCTTTTCAGCGCGTCGAGGTCGTCTTTGGCCTTGCGGCGGATGTTGCGGATTGCGACCTTGGCGTCTTCGCCCTTGGTGCGCACCAGCTTGACGAATTCCTTGCGGCGGTCTTCGGTGAGTTCCGGCAGCGTGACGCGCACCATGTTGCCGTCGTTGCCCACGTTGGCGCCGAGGTTCGGCGCGTTCACGATGGCCTTCTCGATTTCCCTGAGCGCACCCTTGTCGTACGGGGTGACGAGGAGCATCCGCGCCTCGGGGTTCTGCATGCCAGCGAGCTGGCCGAGCGGGGTGGGCGTGCCGTAGTAGTCGACGAGAATCTTCTGGAACAGCGCTGGGTTCGCGCGGCCCGTGCGCACCGTGCTGAAGTCGTCTTTCGCGACCTCAACGGCCTTGTTCATCTTGTCCTTGGCCTCGGCCAGTACGTCGCTGATCACGGATGCTCCTTACGCTGTGTTCTCTCGGCAAGCTTAGTGTCGCGCAGCCGAACGCCGCGCCGTGGGAGGGCTGTGCGGCCCGTTTAGTTGCTGACGAGCGTGCCGATTCGCTCGCCGACGATCGCCCTGGTGACGTTGCCCGACGGTTCCATGCCGAAGACGAGCATCGGCATCCCGTTGTCCATGCAGAGGCTGAACGCGGTGGAGTCGACGACCTTGAGTCCCTTGACGAGGGCTTCCTGGTAGGTGATCTCGTCGAGCTTTGTGGCGGTGGCGTCGGTGCGCGGGTCAGCGGAGTAGACGCCGTCGACGCCGTTCTTGGCTACGAGTACCTCGTCGGCGCGGATCTCGAGGGCCCGCTGCGCCGCCACCGTGTCGGTGGAGAAGTAGGGCAGACCGGCGCCGGCGCCGAAGATGACGACGCGGCCCTTCTCGAGGTGCCGTTCAGCGCGCAGCGGGATGTACGATTCGGCGACCTGGGTCATCGAGATGGCGGACTGCACGCGCGTCGCGGCCCCTGCCTGTTCGAGGAAGTCCTGCAGAGCCAGGGCGTTCATCACGGTTCCGAGCATGCCCATGTAGTCGGCGCGCCCACGGTCCATGCCTCGCTGGCTCAGTTCCGCGCCGCGGAAGAAATTCCCTCCGCCGACCACGATCGCCACCTCGACCTCTTCGGCCGCGATTGCGATCTCCTTGGCAATGGCGCTCACGACATCGGGGTTCACTCCGAGCGATCCTCCGCCGAATGCCTCGCCAGACAGCTTCAGCAGCACACGTCTTCTGCGGGCCTCTGTCATGGGTTCTCTCCCTCTTCGTGACTTGTTACAGGGTATGGGTTTGAGCATGACAACGGGGTCCGGGACTAGATGTCCCGAACCCCGTAATCAGATGAGTTACGCGCCGACCTTGAAGCGGGCGAAACCGGTGATCGTCAGGCCTGCGTCAGACGCGACCTTGCTGACGGTCACCTTGTTGTCGCGGGCGTAGTCCTGCTCGAGCAGGGCAACCTGCTTGAAGTAGGCGCCGACGCGACCTTCGATGATCTTCGGAAGAGCAGCCTCGGGCTTGCCCTCGCCGCGGCTGATCTCCTCGACGATGCGACGCTCGTTCTCGACCTCAACCTCCGGCACGTCTTCACGCGACAGGTAGCTGGGGTTGGCGAACGAGATGTGCTGCGCGATGCCGCGAGCGGTCTCGGCGTCGTCTCCGGTGTAGCCCACGACCACGCCGACCTGCGGAGGCAGGTCCTTGTTGGTGCGGTGCAGGTACACGGCGAAGTTCTCGGCCTCGATGGCGGCGACGCGGCGCAGCTCGATCTTCTCGCCGAGGATTGCAGCCTCGTTGCCGATCAGGTCGGCGACGGTTCCACCCTCAGCGGGAGAGGCGAGTGCCTCGTCGACGTTCTTGGCACCGGCCGCGACAACCGCTGCCAGAACCTTGTCGCCGAGTGCGACGAACTTCTCACCCTTGGCGACGAAGTCGGTCTCGCAGGCGAGCTCGATGATCGTGGTCAACGATCCGTTCTCGGCTGCGGCGATCAGGCCTTCGCTGGTGGAGCGGTCGGCACGCTTCGCGTTGCCCTTGGCACCCTTCAGGCGCAGCAGCTCGGTGGCCTTCTCCAGGTCACCGTCCGCCTCGACCAGGGCGTTCTTGGTGTCGACCATGCCGGTGCCGAGGCGCTCACGCAGAGTCTTGATGTCTTCCAGGCTGACGTTTGCCATAACTGGGGTTCCTTACTTGGCGTCGGTGTCGGTGACGGGCGTCTTCTCGGCCTCGGTGGCCGCGGCCTCGATGCGAGCCTCGGCTGCGGCATCCGTCTCCGGAGCGTGCGCGGGAACGAGGTTCGGGTCGGCGGCTGCTTCGTGCTCGGCCACCACGGCGTCGGCGTCGTTCTCCTCGACCGGAGCCGAAGCGACGGGTGCCTCGGTGGTCTCAGCGGTCTCGGAGGCACCGAGCAGCTCGGCTTCCCACGCGGCGAGCGGCTCAACAGCCGACACGTTGCCCTCTTCGGGCTTCTGGTGACGCTGGATCAGGCCCTCGGCGGCGGCGTCGGCGATGATGCGGGTCAGCAGGCTGACCGAGCGGATCGCGTCGTCGTTACCCGGGATCGGGTACTGGACCTCGTCGGGGTCGCAGTTGGTGTCGAGGATGCCGATGACGGGGATACCGAGCTTCTTGGCCTCGTCGATCGCGAGGTGCTCCTTCTTGGTGTCGACAACCCACAGCGCCGACGGCGTCTTGGTGAGGTTGCGGATACCACCGAGCG
>JBEVDR010000143.1:0-5728 GCA_040513215.1 Microbacteriaceae bacterium
GGGCGGCGATGTTCTGGGTGCTCATCTCATTCCCCTCCGAACACGTGCATCAGATGGCGGGGGACGAATCCGATCAGCAGCACGATCCACAGACCGAGCACGACGTAGAACATCACCTTCTGCGCGCGGGGGCCCCACGCGAACATGTCGATGCAGATGATGCGGAGGCCGTTGAGGGCGTGCAGGCCGATGGCGGCGACGAGGGCGACCTCGCCGAGGCCCATGATCGGGGTCTGGTACGCGCCGATGACGGCGTTGTACGCCTCGGGGCTCACCCGCACCAGGGCCGTGTCGAGCACGTGCACCAGCAGGAAGAAGAAGATGGCAACACCGGTGATCCGGTGCAGAACCCACGACCACATGCCCTCGCGGCCGCGGTACAGCGTGCCCGCGGGGCGCGTTGGAGGTGAGATTTTAGGTACGGAGCGCCCGGACGGCGATGCCGCCAGGGCTTCGGCCGATTTCTCTGGCACGACGGAACCCTCCTTGTCGTGGCCGCGCACATTGCGACCCTTTGCCGTTCGATCAACGAACGCCTACCAGTCTATTCTGACCGATTGCCCGGTGCCGCTTAGGGCACCCTAACTAGCTCGACGTCAAGATACTTTGCGCACCGCGCCGTCACCCCTCGCTACTGAACCGGCGGATTACGCCGGCAGGTGCACGGCGCTCAGGAACCTGCACGCCCTTCCGGGCGACGACTGCCTGGTAATGCGCCACCAGGTCGTCGCACACCGACGCCCACGTCTTACCCAGCACGCCGCGCCGGCCGGCCTCGCCCATGCGGGCCCGCAGCGTCTCGTCGTGCACCAGCGCCTCGACCTGGCTGTGCAGCACCCGGTCGTCGTCGGGCTCGAACAGGAACCCGGTGTGACCGTGGTCGACCAGGTCGATCGGTCCACCGGCACGTGGCGCGATCACCGGCACTCCGCTCGCGTGCGCCTCCTGAAGCGTCTGGCCGAACGTTTCTTCCGTTCCGGTGTGCACGAACAGGTCGAAGCTCGCGTAGGCGGCGGCCAGCTGCCGTCCGCCGAGCGGCCCCAGGAAGTCGACAGGCATTCCGCGCAGTGCACGCCGCACCGACGGCATCGAGGGCCCGTCGCCGACCAAGGCCAGGCGCACCCCGGGCATGCCGCGCAGCGCGCTCAGGCGTTCGATCTGCTTCTCGGGGGCGAAGCGTCCCACGTACCCGATCACGACCTCCCCGTGCGGTGACAGTTGGTCGCGCAGTTGCACCGTGTCCGGAGCGAAGCGATTGTTCGGGTGGTAGGTGGCGAGATCCACACCGCGTCCCCAACGCGCCAGCCGCGGCACGCCCGCCCGCTCGAGGTCGGCCATCGACGACGTGGACGGGGCGAGCGTGAGATCTGCGCCGTCGTGGATCCAGCGAACCACGCGCCAGGCGAACGTGGTGGCCGCAGACAGTTTGTTGCGGCGAGCGTAGCCGGCGACATCCGTCTGGAAAATTGCCACAGAGGGGACGCCGAGGCGCCGACCCGCAGCGATGGCCTGCGCACCGAGCAGGAACGGCGATGCCGCGTGGATGATGTCGGGGGCGAAGTCGGCGATCAACCGCTGCACGTGCACAGTGGGCAGGCCAACCGGGAACTGGCGGTAGGCGATCGCCGGCACCTCGTGCACGGGGAAGCCGGCGTACTCGGCGGGAGCCCCGGCGGCCGGAACGATCACGATGGCGTCGTGCCCTTCGGCGCGCAGGTGATCGAGCACTTTGCGCACGCTGGTGGTCACGCCGTTGAGGGTGGGGAGAAAACTTTCGCTGACGACGACTACGCGCATTGCGTTCCTCGATCCACTTGGCCTAGTGCCGAAGCTAGGAATCGCGGGTGTCGGCAGGGTGAACCCCGATTGAACAGTCGCGGTGCAGCGGGCGACCGTTACTACTCGCCACCCCGTGCGGGCAAGGCACAGGCGGCAGCGCAGAATCCACTGGATAGGCTCGAACCCATGACTGATGCTCCCGGACTCGACCGGTTCTACAGCGTGATCCCCGCCGGCGGCATTGGCTCCCGGCTGTGGCCGCTGTCCCGCGCTGACGCGCCCAAGTTCCTGCACGACCTCACCGGCTCAGGCCAGAGCCTGGTGCGCGACACTTGGGATCGCCTGGCCCCGCTGTCGGGGGAGCACCGCATCATGGTGGTCACCGGGCGCGCTCACCGTGCCGCGGTGGAGAAACAGATCCCTGGGCTGGCCGACCATAACGTCGTGCTGGAGAGCGAACCGCGTGACTCCAGTGCTGCGATCGGGCTTGCCGCGGCGATCCTGGAAAAGCGAGAACCCGGCGTGATCATCGGCTCCTTCGCAGCAGACCACGTGATCCGCGACACCCGCGGTTTCCGTCGCGCCGTGATCGAAGCTGTCGCCGCGGCCGACGCGGGTTACATCGCCACGATCGGCATCACTCCGACCGAACCGGCGATCGGCTTCGGCTACATCCATTGCGGCGCCTCGCTGACGATCGAGGGCGCGCCATCCGCTGTCGAGGTTGACTCGTTCGTGGAGAAGCCCGATCTCGAAACCGCACAGGAGTACGTCGCCAGCGGCGACTACCTGTGGAACGGCGGCATGTTCATCAGCCGGGCCAGTGTCCTGCTCGAGCAGCTGGGCAAGTCGGAGCCGGAACTGCTGGCGGGTCTGCTCGAACTCGCCGAGGCCTGGGACACTTCCCTCCGCGGGGCGGTCGTCGACAAGGTCTGGCCGGGGCTGAAGAAGATCGCCATCGACTACACGGTCGCCGAGCCCGCCGCCGCGCAGGGCAAGCTTGCGGTGATCCCCGGTGATTTCGACTGGGATGACGTGGGCGACTTCGCCTCGCTCGCCAAGCTGCACTCCGGCGGTCGCAAGTCGGATCTCGCGATCCTCGGTGAGAACGCCCGCGTGCTTGCCGACTCGTCGAGCGGCGTGGTGGTGAGCCAGACCGGCCGGCTGATCTCGCTGATCGGGGTGAGCGACATCGTGGTCGTCGACACTCCGGATGCGCTGCTGGTCACCACGAGCGCGAACGCGCAGCGGGTGAAGGCGGTCGTCGACGCCCTCAAGCTGTCGGGCCGCAACGACGTGCTCTGACCCGTGACCCAATCGAAACGTCTCTGAGCGGTGGGGCGGGTTGCCGCGGCAACCCACGGGCGGTTGACTGAAACCCAACCTTCCCTTCCCTTCCCCCGCGGAGTACGCCACCCCATGTCTGTTTTCACCAGCGCCCGACCCCTCGTCCTTCTCGCCGCGTCCGCGCTGGTGCTCGCCGGGTGCGCCGCAGCCCCCGACGAGACGACAGCGGATGACACCGGCTCTGATTACTGCGCACGAATGGTGACGAACTCCGGTGGCCTCGAAGACCGCTCGTTCAACCAGTCCAGCTGGGAAGGCCTCGAGCAGGCGGCCGAGGAGTTCGGCATCGACGTGGACGCGATCGTGTCGCAGAACGAGACCGATCTGGCCCCCAACGTCACCCAGGCCGTGGAGACTGGCTGCGAGTTCATCCTCACCGTGGGCTGGGAACTGGCCGACGCCACCAGCTCCGAGGCCGAAGCGAACCCTGACGTGCACTTCGCCATCGTCGACGAAGTGGTCGAGGGGGAGAACATCAAGCCGATCGTCTTCGACACAGCGCAGGCGGCGTTCCTCGCCGGCTACCTCGCCGCCGGGGTCAGCCAGACCGGGATCGTCGGCACGTTCGGCGGCGGCAACCAGCCTCCGGTGACGCTGTTCATGGACGGCTACGTCGACGGCGTGGCCCACTACAACGACGTGCACGGCACCGCCGTGGCCGTGATCGGCTGGGACAAGGCAACGCAGAACGGCGCGTTCACCGGCGACTTCGAGAACACCAGCCTGGGCAAGACCACGACCGAGGGCATGCTCGACCAGGGAGCAGACGTGATCCTGCCGGTGGCCGGACAGGTCGGCGAAGGCGCCGCCGCGGCGATCCTGGAGCGCGGCAATGCCTCGCTGATCTGGGTCGACAACGACGGCTACGAGACGCTGCCCGAAGATTTCCGACCGATCGTGCTCACCAGCATCCTGAAGAACACGCAGGACGCGGTGGTCGAGATCGTGGGCAAGGACATCGAGGGCGACTTCAGCAACGAACCCTTCATTGGCACGCTCGAGAACGGCGGCGTCGATATCGCCCCGTTCCACGATCGGGCCCCGCTGGTCTCCGCCGAGCTGGCCGCCGAGATCGACCAGCTGCGCGCCGACATCATCGACGGCACCATCACGGTCGCCTCGCCGGCCACCCCAAAATAGGGGCGGATCAGCCGAAATGTTCTGCGAACGATTCTGCTAAGTCGCGGAATTGTAACTGTTCTCCCCTCGCGGCCCTCGTTTGCCGTCATCCCGTGCAACATTCGATAAGTTGAAGCCATCAATCCCGGCGATGGCCGGGCTTTCCTTGGGGGACACCTTGAGAATCACAACGCGCAAGTCCGCCCTCAGCGGCCTCGCACTGCTCGGCACGAGCGCACTCGTGCTCTCCGGCTGTGCAGCAGCACCCGAAGACAGCGGAGACGGCGATGGCGCCGCGTCGTCCGACTTCCTGCCCTGCATGGTTTCCGACGCGGGTGGATTCGACGACAAGTCGTTCAACCAGCTCGGTTTCGAAGGCCTGCAGGCCGCCGCGGACGGCCTGGGCGTCGAGTACAAGGAAGTGGAGTCGGCAGCCGAGACCGACTACGCCTCGAACCTGACCAACCTCGTGGCCGAAGGCTGCGACCTGATCGTCACCGTCGGCTTCGCGCTGGCGGAAGCCGCAGCCGAGTCGGCTGAGGCCAACCCGGAGGTCGAGTACGTCTCGATCGATGACGCGGTCGACCTCGACTTCGATGGCACCACCGACTTCGAGAACATCAAGCCGCTGGTCTACGACACGGCGCAGGCCGCGTTCCTCGCCGGCTACCTCGCCGCCGGTATCTCGCAGACCGGTGCCGTCGGCACCTTCGGTGGCATGCAGTTCCCGACCGTCACGATCTTCATGGACGGCTTCGCCCAGGGCGTCGCCCACTACAACGAGGTCAAGGGCACCGACGTCAAGGTCTTCGGGTGGGACAGCGCCGCTGAGACCGGCACCTTCACCGGTGGCTTCGCCGCCGGCACCGATGCACTGAACGCCGCCAACTCGCTGATCGGCCAGAACATCGACGTGCTTCTGCCCGTCGGCGGCCCGATCTACCAGAGCGCCGCCGCAGCCATCCGCGACTCCGGCCGTGAGATCGCGATGATCGGTGTTGACGCCGACCAGTACGAGACTGACGAGTCGGTGCGCGACCTGCTGCTGACCTCCATCCGCAAGGGCATGGATGTCTCCGTCGAGGAAGCCGTGACGATGGCGGGCGAAGGCAACTTCGACAACTCGCCGTACGTCGGCACCTTGGAGAACGAGGGCGTCAGCATCGCCGATTACCACGACTGGGCAGACCGAGTGCCGGCCGAGCTCGATGCCGAGGTGCAGGCGCTGAAGGAGGCCATCATCTCCGGCGAGATCAAGGTCACCTCCTACCTGGCCGAGTAATCCAGCTTCACCACTAGCGGGGAGGCCAGCACTGCTGGCCTCCCCGTTCTGGTACAACCGACCCCTAGAATCAGGAACCATGAAGCTCGAACTTCGCGGCATCACGAAGCGATTCGGTGCCCTGGTCGCAAACGACCACATCGACCTCACCGTCCAGCCGGGCGAGATCCACGCGCTGCTCGGCGAGAACGGTGCAGGCAA
>JBEVDR010000144.1:0-4226 GCA_040513215.1 Microbacteriaceae bacterium
GGACTCGCCGTCATGCTCGGCGTCGGCCTGCGCATCAGCGCCGCCGCCGGCAGCCTCATCATGGTCTTCATGTACCTGGCCGAGTGGCCGTTCACCGCCGGTGCGGCCTCGACCAACCCGCTCGTGGATTACCACATCATCTACGCGCTCGCGCTGATCGTCGTGGCCGTCTTCGCCGCCGGTGACACCTGGGGCTTCGGCAAGACCTGGAAGGCCCTGCCGATCGTGCAGAAGTACACCTGGCTCATCTAGAGTCAGCGAAATTATCTGACCGGCCGTCCTTCGGGGCGGCCGGTTCTGTCTGCCGGTTCCCGGTCAGCCCTGGCCGCCGCGCTGGTTGCCGCGGGTGATCCGGGCCACCTCATCGTCGATGGCCTCCTCGGTGATGATCCCGCGATTGGGACCGAAGGCGTCGAGCCCGATGAAGAAGGCGGCGATTCCCATTCCGCCGATCGGCCAGATCGGCCAGAAGTATCCGCCCGGATCGGTGAGCAGCCACACGGCGATCACGATCAGCGAGACGCCGAGCCAGACACCGCAGTAATTCCAGAAGTCCCGGCGCGCCTTGAGTCTCTTGGTGGCGAGTTTTCGGAGTTCTTCGTTATTCATATCGCGAGGCTAGCGCCGCCGTGAGGCCGCTGCCATCCCCTAGCCGGTGGACGGCAGCCTCAGCGGCGTCGCCGACCCGGGACGGAGCGAGAAGCACCCAGGGGTAGCATTGAGGTGCGTAGGGGAGCATCCCTCTGGGGCCCCGAGTGGCCCTCTGCCGCGGGTGTCAACGCCCAGCATTCGCCGCATGTTCGAAAGGCCCCTTTTTCGTGAATCTTGAGTTGCCCCTCGCGTTCGAAGTGATCTCGCTGGTCGTCCTGACCCTGGTGCTCGTCGCCGACCTGCTGATCGTCTACAAGCGCCCGCACGTGCCCTCCATCCGCGAAGCAACCCTCTGGGTGGTCTTCTACGTGGGCCTGGCGTTGGTGTTCGCCCTGCTGATGCTGATCTTCGGCGGCGGCGAACACGCCGGGCAGTTCCTGGCGGGCTGGCTCACCGAGTACAGCCTGTCGATCGACAACCTCTTCGTCTTCGTCATCATCATGGCGAGGTTCTCCGTGCCGAGAAAGTACCAGCAGGAAGTGCTGATGATCGGCATCATCATCGCCCTCGTGCTGCGCGGCATCTTCATCCTGCTCGGCGCCCAGTTGATCGAGAACTTCAGCTGGATCTTCTACATCTTCGGAGCCTTCCTGCTGTACACGGCCATCCACCAGGCCTTCGCCAAGGAAGGCGGCGAGGACGATGCGGAGAACTCTCTGGTGCGCTATCTGCGCCGGCACATCCGTATCTCGCCGAGCTTCGACGGCGCGAAGATTCGCACCACCATCGACGGCCGTCGCCTCTTCACTCCCATGCTGATCGTGCTGATCGCCATCGGCACCACCGACCTGATCTTCGCCCTCGACTCGATTCCGGCCATCTTCGGCATCACCCAGAGCCCGTTCATCGTCTTCACCGCCAACGTGTTCGCCTTGATGGGCCTGCGCCAGCTGTACTTCTTGCTCGGCGGTTTGCTCGAACGCCTGGAGTACCTCAAGTACGGCATCGCGTTCATCCTCTTCTTCATCGGCGTCAAGCTGGTCTTCCACGCCCTGCACAACAACGAGGTCCCGTTCCTCAATGGCGGCGAGGGCTTCACCTGGGCGCCGGAGATCGACACGTGGACCTCCCTGGCCGTGATCATCCTCTCGATGACCGTCGCCACCATCGCCAGCCTGATCAAGACCAGGCGGGATGCGCGCCGCGAGCGGAACTCCGTCGCCGACGAGCCCGTACCCACGACCGCTGAATAACCCGGTCAGAGGCGTCTGAACGCGCCCGGGGTATTGGTACGGTGGTAGCTCCACTTCCCCCGAACGGGGCGGGAGCGCTTCGCGTCGGAGCATGGACGGGACTTTCGGAGTGCACATGGCGGTGAAAGGCGAGAGTGCGATCACGCTCGGCAACTCGAGCGTGCACTTCAGCTTCAGTGCCGGCAGCGACGTCGGCCGGGTGCGCAAGGTCAACGAGGACAGTTACCTGGCGCAGTCGCCGGTGTTCTTCGTCGCCGATGGCATGGGTGGCCACGCGCACGGTGATGCCGCCAGCCAGACCGTTATCCGAGTGTTCGACGACCACATCGAACAGGACGTCCCGTCCACGCCCGAGCGCATTCTCGACGCGATCCACTCGTCCAACGACGCCGTGCGGGATCTCAGCGCTGCCGACGACTTCGGCACCGCCGTCTCCGGCACCACCCTGGCCGGTGTCGCGTTCGTCGATGCCGGCGATGACGTCGGCTTCCACTGGATGGCGTTCAACATCGGTGACTCCCGCATCTACACCTGGGATGGCCGCACCCTCGAACAGCTCAGCGTCGACCACTCCGCTGTGCAGGAGATGGTGGACGCGGGACTGATCAAGGCGACGGATGCCGAGAAGCACCCGGACCGCAATGTCATCACCCGCGCGATCGGTGCCGACGAGTTCGTCGACGCGGATGTCTGGCTGCTGCCCGCTACGGGACGGCATTCCTTCCTGATCTGCTCCGACGGCCTCACCAAGGAGCTGTCGGTGGTCGAGATCGCCGAGCTGCTCGCTTCGCACTCCCTGCCGGAGGATCTGGGGTCGTTGGCCGACGTGCTCGTCGCCGCCGCCCTGGCCAAGGGCGGCCGCGACAACGTCACCGTCGTCATTGTCGAGTCGACCTGGGGTGACCCCGGCCACGACACCGATGTGACCCGCGAACGACCGACCGGGATGCACGAGCACCTCGAAGACACCCGGCCGCGCAACACGAATCCATAGGTAGGGACAAGGCAATGGGGGGATCTGTGCTTTCGTACGACGACGACAACCGGGGCGGATGGCTGGCAGGCGCGACGGGGGACCGTCTGGTGCTGCTCCCTGTCGGCGACCCGGCGGCCACGGCCCGGGTCTGGGCGAGCCTGACCGACGCGGGCTCCGCCGAGCAGGGTGCCCGCGCCGTGCTCGACGAACTCACCGCGGGGGGACTGTCCAAGACCCCGCCGTTCGCACTCCTCGCCTGGGACCCGGCGGGTCCAGCCACCGTGCGGGTGTTCGTACGCGGTGACGTCGTGGTGGTTCTCGGCACGGCCGACGGCGACGTGTCGATCGGCGGCCTGGGCATCTCGACCTGGGTGGAACGCTCCGTCACGGACGTCACCGCGGCGGATATCACCGCAGCACCGGTGGGCGCTCTGCCCGGCACCGGGCCGCTGGATGCCGACCTGAGCGATGCGGACGATCATGCTGCCCTGCCCCTGGGAACGGGCCTTCCCCTGGAGGCGGGCATGGTGCGCACCCGCCGCCTGCACCTGGAGGTCGGCGGCGTCCGTGCGGTGGCTCCCGTTCGGGCAGAGGCACCGCTGCACATCGTTCCGCCGTTGCACATCGTGCCGGCTGTCGCACCCGCGCCCGTGCCCGCCCCCGCGACTGCGCCGGCGCCGCTGCCGGTGCCGAACCGCTCGATTGCCGAACCAGCCAGCGAACAGACCATCGCCGAACAGCCCATGACCGAGCAGACCATCTCTGACATCACGGCCGTCGAACCCGCAGCCGAACCGGCCGTCGAGCCGTCCGTCGAGCCGGTTGTCGAGAACGACGCCGACGTCGCCGGCGGGTACGACCACCTGTTCGGAGCGACCGTGATGCGCGGCGTCGAACAGGCGGCCGTTCGGCCGGACGCCGACGACGACGACGATCACGATGTCGACAGTGCCGGCATCCAGGACCCTATCGACGTCGACGATGTTCCCGGTGACCACGACGGGCACACCGTGATGAGCGGCGACATCCAGAAGCTGCGCGATTCACGCCGCCGCGGCGCCGCCGGGTCTCCCACCGATGGGCCGGCACCGGTGCCAGCTCCGGGGCTCTACCTGCTGCTGCCCAGCGGGGTGCGGGAACCGCTCACCCAGCCCATCCGGGTGGGCCGGGCTCCGAGCGTCAGCAAGATGTCCGGCGATCTCGTGCCCCGGCTGGTGAGCCTGGGCGGCGCGGATCAGGACGTCTCGCGCAACCACGTGCATTTCACCGTGGAGGGGGACACTGTGGTGGTCACCGACCTGCACTCCCGCAACGGCACTCTCGTGGCCCTGCCCGGCAAACCCGCCCAGAAACTGCGCCAGGGTGAGCCCACCGCGGTGATCGTCGGCACCGTCGTCGACCTCGGC
>JBEVDR010000145.1:0-6634 GCA_040513215.1 Microbacteriaceae bacterium
ATCGCTGAGCGCGCGCCGAGTTCGACGTTGACGAGCGCGTCGCGGGCGGCCGCCGGATCCGAATCGAGCACGGTGCGGGCAGCGCCGGCCTGCACACCCATCACCGAGACATGGTGGGCGACGACGTCGTGCAGTTCGCGGGCGATCCGCACCCGTTCCAGTGCGACGGCCTGGTCGGCGTTCAGTTCGCGTTCGCGTTCGAGCTCCTGGGTGCGGTACTCGAGCAGGGCCTGCTGTCGCGCGGCCGAGTACGACCGGTCGCCGAAATAGTAAGCGCCGCCGAAGTAGAGAAGGTTGGTGAGGATCTGGATCATCAGGAACGCCACGAGCGGTGAGAACGCGCCGACGCGCGAGATCCCCTCGAGCGCATCCGGGTCCGTCGTCTGCCGGACCATCGACACGACGAGCCAGGCCAGCATGGCGGCGATGATCAGCACCCGCACGAGCAGGGCTGTGCGGCGGTTGTCGACCCACGCGCCGACGGCGTAGAGAGCCATGAACAGGGTGATGTTCGAGATCAGCAGTTCGGGAACGCGCAGCTCACCGCCGGCGATGAACGCCGCCGCGACGACGAGAGCCGCCGCCGTCGGCCATTTGCGCCGCACGGCGAGCGGCAGCGTGATCAGCACGGCCCAGACCAGGCTCAGCCACATCGCCGCCGGTTCGTCGTAGACTCCCGCGACCCGGTAGAGCATGAGGCTCAGCAGCGACCCGACGAAGAGGGCAACCGCGAGGATGGCATCCGCGCGCAGTCCACTGGTCGTCACCGGCGGGCGACGCCAGGCGGCATCGCTCGGGTCGACGGCAGTCAGGGCAGAGGAACTCACATCCCCACGCTAACGAGTCGCAGGCCTGCCGGCATCCGCCCCGAGACGGATTTTGCGGCCTACGGGGTGTCAGGCTCCAACGGAATGCGCACCAGCGACCCGGATGCCGCGTGGGCGTCCCACAACCCCGTCACTTCGGTCGCGAGTCGCGACTCCAGCCCGTCGAGCGCCCGCACGACGAAGATGGTGGCGGAGGCCGTCGGCGCCGATTTCGCGAAACCGTTCGCGATGGCGCGCACCCAGGTCTCCGCTGCGCCCTTCACCGTGGCATAGTTCGCGCCGCCCGGCATCGGACGCTCGAGTGTGATGCTGGAGACGATCGCGAGCCGGCCGGCAGCCGAGGCGTGCAGGTCGTCGACGAAGACGCGGGTGGTGTTGCGGAGGGTAGTGAGGACGCGGGTGTGCAGGAAGTCCCAGTCCTCGTCGGTCTGCCCGGCGAGTCCGCCGCCGCCACGCCAGCCGCCGACGAGGTGGATGAGCCCGTCGATCCGGCCGTGCTCGGCGTGCACCTTCTCGCCCAGCCTGGCCACCTCGTCGAAGTCGGCCAGGTCGCAAACGTAACCGGCGGCATCCGGAACCCTGTCGGTCAGCCCGCGGAGCCGGTCGGCGTTCGAACCGACCACGATCACGCGCGCGCCCGCGGCCGCCAGGTCACGGCTGACGGCGAGACCCGCCGCGCTGGTCGCACCGGCGAGAAGCACGGTGCGATCAGCGACGCCGGTTGACTGATCAGTCACGGCCGGTGATCCCGGCGGTGGATTCGATCACGTCGCGCATCTTCTTCGAGAGCGCCTCGTAGAACATGCTCAGCGGGAACTCGTCGTCCATCACGAGGTCGGTGTACCCCTTCGGCAGCCCGGTGAGGACCTCGTCGGGCAGCCCGCGTGCCCACGCCGAGGCGGGGTGCGGTTCGACGGTGCCCGACACGAGTTCGTATGCGGCAAGCCAGTGCGACACCTTCGGCCGGTCGATCGAACGCCAGTAGAGTTCGTCGATGGCGTTTCCGAGGGCGACCACGACGTCGGGCACTTCGGCCCAGTCGATGGTCAGTGCGGTGTCGGTCCAGTGCAGCACGTGGTGCTGGTGCAGCCACGCGAACAGCAGCTGGCCGCCGAGCCCGTCGTAGTTGCGCACCCGGCTGCCGGTGAGCGCGAACCGGAAGATCCGGTCGAAGATCACCGCGTACTGCACGAGCTTCGCATGGGCGAGGATCGCGGTCTGCGCCTCGGTCAGTTCGGCGGGGCTCTGCGCCGACAGCGTGCGTTCGAGCTTCACCGATTCCCGGAACGCCGTAAGGTCGCAGCGCAGTTCCTCGAGTGAGTAGAGAAAGAACGGCATCCGCTGTTTGATCATGAACGGGTCGAACGGCAGGTCACCGCGCATGTGGGTGCGGTCGTGGATGAGGTCCCACATCACGAAGGTTTCCTCGGTCAGTTGCTGGTTCTCGAGGAGGGCCTGTGCGTCGGCGGGCAGTTCGAGTTTCGTGATCTCGGCTGCCGCCTTCACCACCCGGCGGAACCGGGCGGCCTCCCGGTCGGCGAAGATCGCACCCCAGGTGAACGTCGGGATGGCGCGCATCGCAACGGTCTCGGGGAACAGCACAGCCGAGTTGGTGTCGTAGCCGGGCGTGAAGTCGAGGAACCGGATCGGCACGAACAGTTTGTTCGAGTAGTCGCCCGCCTCGAGTTCGGCGATGAAGTCCGGCCAGACCACCTCGATGAGCACCGCTTCGACGAGCCGGTCGGTCGACCCGTTCTGCGTGTACATCGGGAACAGCACGAGGTGGGTGCGGCCGTCGGCGCGGTGCTGCTGCGGCTGGAACGCCATCAGCGAGTCGTAGAAGTCCGGAACCCCGAAGTCTTCGGCTGCCCAGCGCTCGACATCGACGATAACGGCGTCGAGGTAGGCGGCATCCCACGGGAACAGCGGAGCCAGTTCGCGGACCGCCCCGACGATCGACGCGACGAAGTCGCGTGCGGCGCCGTGGGCATCCGTCTCGGGGATCGAACCGTCCTTGACCTGCAGGGGGCGGATGCCGACGGCCGCCTCCTTGAGGCGGAGCCAGGCCGGGTGGGTGGCGAGGGCGCGTGCGTCTTCGACACTTCGACTCCGCTCAGCGTAAACGTCGTCGACGAGGCCTCGCTGGCGCTCGCCGTCCTCGACGACCTCGGGCTCGCCAACGATCACGTGTGCGTGAGATTCAGACATAACAACCCTCCCGGCGTCGATTCGAACAGTGTGAATGAAGCGTATCCGCCCTGCCTCAGGCGATTCTTTGACTCACGCGAGCGTTGGCTGCGCAGTTTGCGCTGGTCACGCAGCTTAACTGCGTGGGTCGGGCTAGAGTGCGAGACATGACGGATGCGACAGCCACCGATGTGCAGGGCGCGCTCGCCGCGGTCGCAACACCGGAGCGTGCGGTCGGCTCGGCTCGATTCTTCAAGACCGGGCCGGGGGAGTACGGCGAGGGTGATGTTTTCATCGGCGTCACCGTGCCCGACACGCGGCGCGTGGTGAGGAGGTTCGCCGATCTGCCACTCGCCGAGGTCGACGTTCTGCTCGACAGTCCCGTGCACGAGCACCGGCTGGCCGCGCTCCTGATTCTGGTCGCGCAATTCGACCGTGCATCGAGGACGCCGGCGCGCGATAACGCCGTGCGCCGCGAACTGGCCGCGTTCTACCTGGCCGCTGTCCGTCGCGGGCGGGTCAACAACTGGGACCTGGTCGACTCGTCGGCGCCGACCCTGCTCGGCGGTTACCTGCTCGACCGGCCGCGCGACGTGCTCTTCGAACTGGCTGACAGTGTCGTGCTGTGGCATCGTCGGGTCGCCGTGATCGCGACAGCCGGCTTCATTTACGCGGGCGACGCGTCGACCACCCTCGAACTGGCCGAGCGCTTGCAGGACGACCGCGCCGACCTCATGCAAAAAGCTGTCGGCTGGATGCTCCGTGAGGCCGGCAAGCGGATCGACCGCAGCGTGCTCACCGGCTTCCTCGATACTCACGCGGCGTCGCTCGGCCGTACGGCCCTCAGCTACGCGACCGAGCATCTGCCCGCCGAGGACCGCGCGCGCTACCGCGCCATGCGCTGAACTGTCGCCACTTCACTCATTCCGGTCGGTTTCACGCGGCGTAACGCGTGAATTCGTCCGGAGCGGGTGAGTTCGCGCGGGATCGGGCCGTCTGGGGTGCCTGCCGGCGTCGGCTGGCAGGCACGGCAGGCTGCGACGATGTGAGTGAACCCAGCGCCGAACGTTAGGATCAACAAGGCCTTCGGGCCGATGTCTGAACTTCCGGAGGTTTTTCTCAATGGACTGGCCGAGCGCCGCGCCTGCACTATTGACCAGTCTGTTGATCCTGATTCTGCCGGGAATCGGCGTGGGATTGGCCCTCAGGCTCCGACTTTTCGATGCGCTGGCCCTCAGCCCTCTCATCACCATCACCCTGATCAGCACCACCGCAATCATCGCTTCACTGCTGGGCATTGGCTGGAGCATCGGCGTCGTACTCGCAGCTGCCGTCATCGCGGCCGCGCTGGCCTTTCTCGTCGCGCGCAGGTGGCCGCCTGCATCCCCGCGGGGCCCCGTCTCCCGTGAGCTGATCTATTGCGCCGCGGCCCTCGTCGGGTTCCTGCTGATCGGGTGGCAGGTGGCCCACGTGATCGGGTCGCCTGAGAACTTCTCGCAAACCTTCGACAACGTCTTCCACCTCAATGCGGTGCGCTATGTGCTCGACACGGCAGATGCATCGTCGCTGACGCTGGCTTCCATGACATCCGCCGATCAGCCCGCGTACTTCTACCCCGCGGCCTGGCACGGTTTCACGAGCCTCGTCATCCAGCTCTCCGGTGCGCCTCTGACCGTGGGGGTCTCCGCCGCGAACATCGCGATCTCCGCCCTCATCTGGCCGCTGAGCGTGCTGTTCGCCGTTCGGCAGCTGGTCACGCTGTCGCCGATCATCGTTCCAGCGGCCGGTGTCGTGGTGGGCAGTTTTGCGGCGTTCCCGATCCTCCTGCTGAATTTCGGTGTGCTGTACCCCAACCTTCTGTCGTTGGCCATGGTTCCAGCCGGTCTCGTGCTCGTGGCCATTGTTCTGAGACAGGCGCCGGCAGCGGTCATGGGGCCGGTCCACGCCGTGTTCCTCGCGGCCATCATCCTGCCCGGCATCGCTCTGGCGCATCCCAACGGCATCATGACGCTCATCGTGCTGGCTGTTCCCCTCCTCGTGACCACCTTTCTCCTGGGATTGAGGGAGCTCCGGCTTCGGGGAGCGCGGCCGGTCCACTACGGCCTGGCATCCCTGGCGTTCCTGGCCGTCATGGGGATTGTCCTCGTGCTGTGGCGGGTCATCCGGCCGCCGGCCGAAGCGGCGACCTGGAACCGTGTCGAAACGGGCGCTCAGGCCTTCGGGGAAGCCATCCTGAATGCTCCGATGGGCGGGCCGATTGCCGCCGTCATCAGTGTCCTGACGATCATCGGCGTTGTCGCCTGCCTGCGCCGTCCGCGTCTGCTGTGGCTGGTCGGCGCCTGGGCCGTGAGCATCGTCCTCTTCGTGGTGGCCGCGGGCCACAACATCTCCGGTCTGCGCATGCTCATCACCGGCGTCTGGTACAACGACCCGTTCCGGTTGGCGGCCGTGCTGCCCATGGCGGCGGCGCCGCTGGCGATTCTGGGTCTGAATCACCTGTACGGCGTCATCGTCCGGTGGGCGAAAACGTCGCCCGTGACGCTGAAGGCACGGAATCGGGTCGCTCCGTCGCTGCGCACGGTGCGGATCCTGGCGATCAGCGGGTCCGTCGTTCTCGTCCTGGCGCTGCTGTCGGTGACACAGGGCAGCAACATGGATCAGGCTGTGGCCGATGCCGGGTACAACTATCGGGTCACCGACACCTCGGCGCTGGTCGATACCGATGAGCTCGAACTGATCAGCCAGCTCGATGAACTGACACCCGAGGACGCCGTCATTGCGGTCAGCCCCTGGACCGGTGCGGCGCTCGCGTACGCGTTGGCCGACCGCGACACCACCTATAAGCACACGTTGTCCAACACCAGCCCTGACGAAGCTGTCATCGACGACCATCTCAAGGACGCCGATTCGCGACCCGAAGTCTGTGACGCGGTCGAGAAAACCGGCGTCACCCACGTCCTCGACTTCGGCAAGCAGGAAGTCCACGGCGGGGATCACCGCTATCCCGGTATCGAAAAACTCGACCGTGACAGCGACTTCGAGCTCGTGACCCGGGTCGGCAACGCCAAACTCTACGAGTTCGTCGGCTGCTGACCTGGGCCCCCAGCCGCGGTGCTCGAATCGCCGCCGTGAGTCGCTCGCCAGCCTCGGCGGGGACAGCGCTCGGCGATTCGAGCCCGTCGGTCATGCCGCGGTGAGTGCGGCCCCCTCAAGCCGGTCCGTCGCGAGCTTTTCAGCCGCGGCCAGGGTAGTCACACCCTGTTCCTTCGCTGACCGGTAGACCGACCGCAACGTGTCGCCGATGCCGTTCACACGAGCGAGGATCGACTCGAGGTCGGCGCCGGGCTGCGACGCCATGTCGAGGTAGATGACGCCGCCCGCGTTGGCGACGAAATCGGGTGCCCAGAGGATGCCGCGCTCGGCCAGCTGCTCGGCGCCGTCGTGCTCAGCGAGCTGGTTGTTCGCCGCCCCGACGACGGCACCGCAACGCAGTTGCGCGATCACGTCGCGGCGCAGCGCTCCGCCGACGCCGCACGGAATGAACAGGTCCGTTTCGAAGAGGTGCTCGTCGCCGGGTTCGATCCAGCTGGCGCCGATCTCCTCGGCCAGTGCCCGGCGAG
>JBEVDR010000146.1:0-11105 GCA_040513215.1 Microbacteriaceae bacterium
GCGAACAGGCTGACCCGAAGCTCCTCAAGCAGCCAGCGCGCGTGCACCAGGGTCGGGGCACTGCCCGGGGCAAGGGGGAGTGTGCCGCCGGCCGCCTGGTAGCGGGCGGTGGAGCCCTGCACCTCGTTCATCCAGACCCGGTCGCGCGCGACATCCGTCGGTAGCTTCTCCATCCGCGCAGTCACCGCCTGCAGGTACCGGGGCAGGTGCCGCAGCTGGGCAAGGCCGGTGCGTGACACGAAGCCCGGGTACAGCAGCGCGCCCATTTGCTCGCGGGCGTCGGCCACGGCGGGCAGCACGCTCATGCTGGTCGCTGACTTCAATGACCGTTCCGCGTCGCGGGCGGCGGCCAGAGTCTTGGTGACCATGCCCACGGCGGAATATAGCGAGTCGACGAGCCCCGCCGAGATGCGGTCGCGCGCCGTCTCGAAATCGGCGCGCTGCCAGAGCAGACCGTCGGCGGCCACCTGACGCAGCCCATCGTCGACGCAGGCCACGAGGCAGTCGTCGAACAGCGCCTGCACATTCTGGTACGGGCTGGTGGCCAGCAGCAGCTTCTCGCTTTGGCTCAGGTGTTCCTTCACGTAGCCGAGCGGAGAGGGGATGCCGGTGAGCAGCAGTCGCCGGATGCCCGCGGGTGTTGCCGCGGCCTGATCCTCGGGGGTGCTCATCAATCGGATCGAGACAGTGCTGCCGGCATCCACCAGCGCCGGATACGCCCGGATAACGTTGCCGCCTTGCCGGATGTCGATCAGCTTCGGCAGCTCGTCGAAATCCCACCCGGTCAGGCCGGAGCGCTCCAGCGCATGCGGGGTGCGCACCGCCGCCTTGGCCACCGACTCTCGGGCGCGGCTTTTCAGTTTGTTCTGCAGCGACAGGAGGTCCTTGCTGCGTGCCTGCACCTGCCCGCGCTCGTTCGCGACCGCGTAGGTGACCCGCAGGTGCGGCGGCAACCGGTCGGTTTCGAAGTCGTCTGGCGACACCGGGGTGTGCGTCTTGCGCAGAATCTGGGTGGCGAGGAACTCGGTCAGCGGCGTCTCGGCCAGGTCCGCGTCATCCGGCACCGCCTCGAGCAGCGTGCGCGCCCAGTCCGCGGCCGGAACCACGTTGCGGCGGATCGCCTTCGGCAGCGTCTTGATCAGCGCGGTGACGAGGTCTTCACGCAGGCCCGGCACCAGCCAGTCGAAGCCGGCGGGGGAGAGCCGGGCGAGCAGCGGCAGCGGAATCTGCACGGTGACACCGTCATCCTCGGTGCCCGGTTCAAACCGGTAGCTGAGGCCCAGGGTCTGGTCGCCCTGCCGCCAGCTGGTGGGAAACGCATTGTCGTCGACCCGGGTGTCTCCGGCGAGGGTTTCCGGCGTCATCGTGAGCAGCTCTGGCGTCTCCTGACGGGCCGTGCGCCACCACTTCTCGAACGACCGCGTGGAGGAGACATCTTTCGGGATGCGCCGGTCGTAGAACTCGAAGACGGCTTCGTCGTCGTAGAGGATATCGCGGCGGCGGGTGCGTTCCTCGAGCTCTTCGAGCTCCTTGCGCAGCCGGCGGTTGTCGCGGTCGAATCCGAACACGCGACGGTCGAGCTGGCTGATGTCCCACTCGCCCTCGACCAGCGCGTGCCGGATGAACAGCTCGCGGGCGTAGGCCGGGTCGATGCGGGAGAACTGGGTGCGCCGGCGCTGCACGATCGGAACGCCGTACAGGGTGGCCCGCTCGTAGGCGACGACCGCGCCCTGCTTCTTCTCCCAGTGCGGCTCCGAATAGGTGCGCTTCACCAGGTCGCCGGCCAGCGGCTCGGCCCAGGCCGGGTCGATCGCCGCGACGGTGCGGGCGAACAGTCGGCTGGTCTCCACGAGTTCGGCGGCCATCACCGCGGCCGGCTGCTTCTTGGCGAGCCCGGAGCCGGGGAACACCATGAAGCGGTGGTTGCGGGCGCCGATGTAGTCCTTCTTCTGCGCGTCGCGCAGGCCGATGTGGCTGAGCAGGCCGCTGAGCAGGGCGCGGTGGATGCCGTCGGGGTTCACGCTCGCGTCGCCGATGTGCAGTCCGAGCTGCTTGGCGACGCGGCTCAGCTGCCGGTAGACGTCTTCCCACTCGCGGAAGCGCAGGAAGTTGATGTACTCGGCCTTGCAGAGCCGGCGCAGCGCGCTGCCGGAGAGCTCCTCCTCTTTCTCCTTGAGGTAGTTCCACAGGTTGAGCAGGCTGAGGAAGTCGCTGGTCGGGTCGGCGAAGCGGGCGTGCAGCTGGTCGGCGTGCGCGCGCTTCTCCAGCGGACGTTCCCGCGGGTCCTGGATCGAGAGCCCGGCGGCGATGGCGAGCACCTCGCGGGTGTTGCCCTGCGTCTTGGTCTCGATGATCATGCGGGCATAGCGCGGATCGACGGCGAGCTGCGTCATCTGCCGCCCCACCCGGGTGATGCGGATGCCGCCGGTGCCGCCGCTCTTCTCGCTGGTTGAGCCTGTCGAAACCTCAACCGCGCCCAGCTCCCGCAGCAGGTCGAGCCCATCCTTGATCCCGCGCGCGTCCGGCGGCTGCAGGAACGGGAATTGCTGGATGTCGCCGAGCCCGAGCGCCAGCATCTGCAGGATCACCGCGGCCAGGTTGGTGCGCAGGATCTCCGGTTCGGTGAACTCGGGCCGCCGGGTGTAGTCCTCCTCGGAGTACAGCCGGATGGCGATGCCGTCGCTGGTGCGCCCGGAACGCCCCGACCGCTGGTTCGCCGACGCCTGCGAGATGGCCTCGATCGGCAGCCGCTGCACCTTCGAGCGCACGCTGTAGCGGCTGATGCGCGCGGTGCCGGCGTCGACCACGTACTTGATGCCCGGCACGGTGAGGCTGGTCTCGGCCACGTTGGTGGCCAGTACGACTCGGCGACGGATGCCAGGAGACCGCTTGGTCTCGAACACCCGGTGTTGCTCGGCCGAGCTCAGGCGTCCATAGAGGGGGAGGATCTCGGTGTCCGTGCCGGCGCGGCCCTTGAGAGCGTCCTCGGCATCCCGAATCTCATTCTCGCCGCTCAAAAACACCAGCACGTCGCCCGGCTTCTCGTGCGACAGCTCGTCGATGGCGGCGGTGATGCCCTCGATGTAGTCCTTGTCTTCGCGGAGCTCGCCGTCGAGCTCGTCTTCCTCGGTGACCTCGGCCACCAGGGGCCGGTATCGCACCTCGACCGGGTAGGTGCGTCCGGAGACCTCGATGATCGGCGCCGGGGTGCCATCCGCGGCCGCGAAGTGCCGGGCGAAGCTCTCCGGGTCGATGGTGGCGGAGGTGATGATGATCTTGAGATCCGGGCGCTTCGGCAGCAGCGTTTTCAGGTAGCCGAGCAGGAAGTCGATGGTGAGGCTGCGCTCGTGGGCCTCGTCGATGATGATCGTGTCGTACTTGGTGAGCAGCCGGTCCCGGTGCATCTCGTTCAGCAGGATGCCGTCGGTCATCAGCTTGACCTTGGTGCCCTTGCTCACCCGGTCGGTGAAGCGCACCTGGTAGCCGACGAGGTCGCCGAGTTCCGAGCCGAGTTCCTCGGCCACCCGCTCGGCGATGGTGCGGGCGGCGATGCGGCGCGGCTGGGTGTGCCCGATCGACTCGCGGCCGAGTTCGAGGCAGATCTTGGGCAGCTGCGTGGTCTTGCCGGAGCCGGTCGCGCCGGCCACGATCACCACCTGGTTCTCGGCGATGGCGTGCGCGATGTCGTCCCGCCGCTGGCTGACCGGGAGCTCGGGCGGATAGAAGATCTGGGCGGGAATCATGAGCCCTCCATCCTATTGCGGCGCACGCCCTTCGGTTGAGCTCACACCCGCTGGTTGAGCTCACACCCGCCGGTCGAGTAGCGAGCGCCGCCTTCCCCCGTTGGTTGAGTAGGCGCGAAGCGCCGTATCGACACCACAACCGAGGTTTCGATACGCGTGCGACGTCGTCGGATTGCCGCTGCGATCAACGACCGCGCTGACTCAGACAACACGCCCTAGCGGCCGCTCCCCGCTGATCGGCCCCGCGGTCGCGGCGAGGTGAAACGTTGCCACGAATCGGTCGAGCAGATCGACCTCGCCCGACAGCACGTGTACGACACCGGTTGCGAGCGCCATCGCGGGGGGCGTCTCGCCCGCGATTACCGAGTGGATGCCGAGGCTCGCCGTGAACGCCAAGTCGGGTGGCGTCGCTGCCGGCCCCGGCGTCACGGTGAGCCCTTCGGGAGCGACGCGCAAGGTCAGGACGATGTCGTTGATGTGCGCTTCATAAGTTGTCGCCGGAAGCGACCCCGCGGCCTCCGTGCGGTAGGCAGCACGGAAAGTCGTCGTCATCGAATCGGATGTCACGGTGTCGCTTTCGGAGGGCTCGCCCAAAGCCTGAGACCCCCAGCGATCAAGCGCCAACACGACCTCTTCGAGCTGTTTTCCATAGTCGGTCAGCCCATAAGCCAGGCCTCGAGGGAGCGGTAGCCGGCGGATGACACCAGCGGCCTGCAGCTCCTTGAGCCGGGTGCTCAGAATGTTGGTCGGGATGCGAGGCAGGCCGAGCTGCAGGTCGCTGTAGCGGCGGGGTCCGACGAGCAGGTCGCGAACGATGAGCAGAGCCCATCGTTCGCCGACCAGCTCGAGAGCGCTGACCAGCCCGCTGTACTGACCGTAATTGCGAGCTGCCATCGAGGGCTAGGCGCCGTCGCCCGATTGACCCTGCTGGGCCATGAACGCCTCCGGGCCCTGCTCGGCGGCGACCGGGTCCATCCAGAGCACGCTGAACAGGTTGCCATCGGGGTCTTCAAAGTCGCGGGCGTACATGAAGCCGTAGTCCTGGGCATCGCGAGGCTCGGTGCCGCCGGCGGCAAGCACCTTCTCCATAAACGCGTCGACGTCGTCGCGCGAGTCGCGGCTGAACGCGGTCTCAACCTGCGCTGACGTCTGCGGATCGGCGATCGGTTTGTCGGTGAACGTCTGGAAGAAGTCCCGCGTGAGCACCATCAGATACACGTTTTCGTCGATGACCACGCAGGCGGCGTTCTCATCGGTGAAGAGCGGGTTGATGCTCCAGCCGAGACCCTCGAAGAACGCCTTGGAGCGGTCGAGATCGGCGGTGGGTAGGTTCACGAAAACAGCGGTTGACATCGGTACCTCCTTTGATCGCGACCATGCTTGCAAAAAGCAAGTAACCCTGTCAAGGGGGTTCAGGCGTGACTCAATTCGCGAGTGTCTGCCGCGGCTGGAGCCACCCTGATCCTCTGGGAGAGGCGTATCGGGTGGAACGAACGCAATGAGCCCGAGCGGTGGCATGTTGAGAAATTCGACTAGATTTGTATACACAGTGGCATCGAAGTATCCGAAAAGGGGAACAATTTGACGTGTGACACCTACCTCTGTATACATTGAGTGAAGGAAATCGCGATCCACACGGTCAGCGAATCGCGAACGGCAAGGTCAGCGAAGGTGGTGCAGATGCGAGCGAGTGATCGCGCCTACCGCACGCTGCGTGACGAGATTGTCGGCTGGGAGCTGCCCCCAGGCACCGTGCTCGCCGAAGTCGAGCAGGCCGCCCGGCTCGGCGTGAGCCGCACGCCGCTGCGCGAGGCGCTCGCCCGGCTGACCGCGGACGGGCTGGTGACGCAGCAGGCAGGCCGCGGACTGGTGGTGACGGATGTCTCGGTCGACAACATCCGCGAACTGTTCGAAGTGCGCCGGGCCCTCGAAGAGCAGGCCGCGCGCCTCGCCGCCGAACGCGGCGACCCCGCCGTGTTCGCTGCGCTCGAGCGTGAGTTCCTGACGGTGCCCGATCTGCTGGAAGCCGATGACCCAGCGCGGCACGACTATTACGACCTTGTTCGCCGCTTCGACGAAGCGCTGGATGACGCGGTCGGCAACCCATACCTGGTGACCGCGCTGCGCAACCTGCGCACTCACCTGGTGCGCATCCGTCGTCTGGCGAAAGACGACACACCACGCCTGCGCGCCGCCGCGGCCGAGCACCTCACCATCGTCCAGGCGATCGCGGCCCACGACGCCGAACTGGCCGCCCATGCCACGCACCTGCACCTGCACCGTGCGCTGACCACCGCCCTCGCGACCGCCGAGTCGCGGCATCCGCAAGCCCCTGAACAGAAATAACCCTCGAAAGGATCGCTCTACGTGAAACTCCATTCGGTGCGCGTGCACCCCAGCTCTGACAACCTGAAGCGGGAAGACCAGCTCGCCTGGAAGATCGCCGAGGTCGCCGCCGACCGCGTCGACGTGACGCCGGAGGTCACCGACATGGTGATCAACCGCATCATCGACAACGCCGCCGTCGCCACTGCGTCGCTCGACCGGGCACCGGTGCTCGCGGCGCGCGACCAGGCCGAGCAGGCAGGCAAGCCGAGCGGATCGGGTGCCACAGTCTTCGGCAGCATCGTCAAGGTCAGCCCCGAGTGGGCAGCCTGGGCCAACGGGGTCGCCGTGCGCGAGCTCGACTACCACGACACCTTCCTCGCCGCCGAGTACTCGCACCCGGGCGACAACATCCCGGCGATCCTCGCGGTCGCCCAGCACACCGGCCGCAGCGGCGCCGACCTGCTGCGCGGCATCGTCACCGGCTACGAGATCCAGATCGACCTGGTCAAGGCGATCAGCCTGCACAAGCACAAGATCGACCACGTTGCGCACCTGGGCCCGTCCGCCGCTGCCGGCATCGGCACCCTGCTCGGGTTGCCCGCCGAGACCATCTTCCAGGCGATCGGCCAGGCGCTGCACACCACCACCGCCACCCGGCAGTCGCGAAAGGGCGAGATCTCCACTTGGAAGGCGCACGCCCCGGCCTTCGCCGGCAAGATGGCGGTCGAGGCCGTGGACCGTGCCATGCGCGGACAGACCAGCCCCACCCCGATCTACGAGGGCGAGGACGGCGTGATCGCCTGGCTGCTCGACGGCAAGGACGCTGACTACGAAGTGTCGCTGCCCGAACAGGGCGAGGCTCGCCGGGCGATCCTCGATAGCTACACCAAGGAGCACTCGGCCGAGTATCAGGCGCAGGCCTGGATCGACCTGGCCCGCAAACTCGGCACCGAGCGGCCCGAACTGCGCGACCCGAACAACATTGTGCGCGTCGTGCTCCACACCAGCCACCACACCCACTACGTGATCGGCACCGGCGCAAACGACCCGCAGAAGTTCGACCCGAAGGCCAGCCGCGAGACCCTCGACCACTCGATCCCGTACATCTTCACCGTGGCGCTGCAGGATGGCAGCTGGCACCACGTCGACTCGTACGCGCCCGAGCGCGCGGGCCGGCCCGACACCGTGGAGCTGTGGCACAAGGTCAGCACGGTTGAGGATGCCGAGTGGACCCGCCGCTACCACTCCAATGACATCGCCGAGAAGGCGTTCGGCGGCCGGGTCGAGATCGACCTCGCCGACGGCACCCGCCTGGTCGACGAGATCGCCGTGGCCGACGCGCATCCGCTCGGCGCCCGCCCGTTCGGTCGCGAGCAGTACGTGCACAAGTTCCGCACCCTCGCCGACGGTGTGCTCGGCGCGGACGAGGTCGAGAACTTCCTCGACACCGTGCAGCGGCTGCCCGAACTGGGCGCCGACGACCTGTTCGCGCTCACCGTGCTCGGCTCCGTGCCGTCAGCCGGAACGAAGGGAATCTTCTAATGCTGTACGCCACCACCTCCGCCGCCGAGAAGCGCGCGACCTTCCGTGAGCGGTTGGCGAGCGGGGAACTGCTGCAGCTGCCCGGCGCGTTCAACCCGCTGAGCGCCCGACTGATCCAGGAGAAGGGCTTCGACGGCGTCTACATCTCGGGTGCCGTGCTCGCTGCCGACCTGGGGCTGCCCGACATCGGTCTGACCACGCTCACCGAGGTCGCCGGACGCGCCAAGCAGATCGCCCGGATGACCGACCTGCCGGCCATCGTCGACGCCGACACCGGCTTCGGAGAACCGATGAACGTCGCCCGCACCGTGCAGGAACTCGAAGACGCAGGCCTGGCCGGCCTGCACATCGAGGACCAGGTCAACCCCAAGCGCTGCGGCCACCTCGACGGCAAGTCCGTGGTCGACGCCGATACCGCAGTGAAGCGCATCCGTGCCGCAGCCGATGCCCGCCGCGACCCCAACCTGCTGATCATGGCGCGTACCGACATCCGTGCCGTTGACGGTTTGCAGGCCGCGATTGACCGGGCCAAGCAGCTGGTGGATGCCGGCGCCGACGCGATCTTCCCGGAAGCGATGAAGGACCTCGGCGAGTTCGAGGCCGTGTCGAACGCGATCGAAGTCCCCGTGCTGGCGAACATGACCGAGTTCGGCAAGAGCGAGCTGTTCACCGCCTCGCAGCTGTCGAGCGCCGGCATCAACATGGTGATCTATCCGGTCACCCTGCTACGCAGCGCGATGGGCGCGGCCGAACGCACGCTCGACGCGATCAAGGCGGACGGCACGCAGTCCGCCGCCGTGCCCGACATGCAGACCCGGGCGCGACTCTACGAGCTGCTGGATTACGAGGCGTATAGCGCGTTCGACTCCGGCGTGTTCAACTTTCAGGTACCGGGCATCCGATGACCATCACGCAGAACCCCACGACAGCTAGCACCACACCGAGGAGTGACATGACCGACGAAATTCGTAAGGGCCTGGCCGGTGTCGTTGTCGACACGACCGCTATCTCGAAGGTGAACCCCGAGACGAATTCGCTGCTGTACCGCGGCTACCCGGTGCAAGAGCTCGCCGCGGCGTGCACGTTTGAGGAGGTGGCCTACCTGCTCTGGCACGGCGAGCTGCCGACGCCCGCCCAGCTGGACGAGTTCCAGCAGTTCGAGCGCGCGCACCGCCACCTCGAGCCGGTCGTCAAACGAGTCATCGACGAACTGCCCACCAGCTCGCACCCGATGGACGTCGTGCGCACCGCCGTCAGCGTGATCGGCGCGAACGACCCGGATGCCGCGGCCAGCGACCGCGAGTCGAACCTCACCAAGTCGATCAAGCTGTTCGCGCAGCTGCCCGCGATCGTCGCGTACGACCAGCGCCGCCGTCGCGGCGAGCACCTGGTCGAGCCGCGTGACGACCTCGCGTACTCGGCGAACTTCCTGCACATGACCTTCGGCGAGGTGCCCGATCTGTCAGTCGTCAGCGCGTTCGACGTGTCGATGATCCTGTACGCGGAGCACTCCTTCAACGCGTCGACCTTCACCGCGCGGGTCATCACCTCCACCCTGAGCGACCTGTACAGCGCCGTCACCGGCGCCGTCGGGGCGCTCAAGGGCCCGCTGCACGGCGGCGCCAACGAGGCCGTGATGCACATCTTCGACGAGATCGGCACCGCCGACCGCGCCGAGGCGTGGCTCGATCAGGCGCTGGCGGACAAGCGCAAGATCATGGGCTTCGGCCACCGTGTCTACAAGAACGGCGACTCGCGGGTGCCCACCATGAAGGCGGCCCTCGACACCCTCATCGTCGAGTACGACCGCCCCGACATGGCAGAGCTGTACGACCGGCTGGAGAAGGCCATGGACGAGCGCAAGGCGATCAAGCCGAACCTCGACTACCCGTCGGGTCCCGCCTATCACCTGATGGGGTTCGATACACTGACCTTCACCCCGTTGTTCGTGGCGAGCCGCGTCACCGGCTGGACCGCGCACATCATGGAGCAGCTCGAAGCGAACGCGCTCATCCGCCCGCTCAGCCAGTACAACGGATCAGATGAAAGGCACGTGTAGCGAATGACCTCTGTCCCCACCCTGACCCTCAACTCCGGCCACCAGATTCCGCAGCTCGGCTTTGGCGTCTTCAAGGTTGACCCGGGCCGCACCGAACGCATCGTCAGTGACGCGTTGGAGATCGGCTACCGGCACATCGACACGGCGGCGATCTACGGAAACGAGGAAGGGGTGGGGCGGGCCATTGCGGCATCCGGCATCCCCCGCGAGGAACTGTTCATCACCACGAAACTGTGGAACGACGACCAGGGCACCGATTCGGCGTTCGCCGCCATGGACGCCAGCCTGGAGCGGCTCGGGCTCGACTACGTCGACCTGTACCTGATCCACTGGCCGACCCCGGCGCGCGATCTCTACATCGACAGCTGGCTCACCCTCGAGGAGTTGCAGGCGCAGGGCAAGACGCGCTCGATCGGGGTGTCCAACTTCCTGGTCAACCACCTGCAGCGGGTGCTCGACGAGGGCAGCATCGTGCCGGCTGTCGACCAGATCGAGTTGCACCCGGCGTTCCAGCAGCGCAATGTGGCCGACTTCGCCCGGTCGCAGGGCGTGCAGATCGAGGCGTGGGCGCCGCTCGGCCAGGGCAAGTACGACCTGTTCAAGGAGCCGTCGGTGACGGACGCCGCGGACGCCCACGGCAAGACGCCGGCGCAGGCGGTGATCCGCTGGCACCTGCAGACCGGCAACATCGTGTTCCCGAAGTCGGAGCACAAGGGGCGGATGGCAGAGAACTTCGACGTATTCGACTTCGAGTTGACCGACGATGAGGTGGCCGCGATCAGCGATCTGGAGCGGGCAGCGCGCGTGGGTTCCGACCCGGCCACGAGCAACTAGTCGAACCTTGGCTCGACTACATCGCCAGCCCCGAGGCGAACGCCGCCGCCACCGAGTACTTCGGTGAGGCGCCGTCGAACGAGGCGGCCTGCGAATTAGCTGCGCTCGGCGCTGGTGGCCGGCGGGCTGCTGGCGTTCGCGCTCAGTTTCGACGAGATCATCGTGACCACCTTCACCGCCGGCTCCGGCGTGACCACGCTGCCGATCTGGATTCGGAACAACATGTTCCGGCCGAATCAGGCGCCGGTGGTCGCGGTGGTGATGGTGCTGGTGTCGATCGTGCCGATCTACTGCGCGCAGCGACTGTCGGGCACGGAGTCACAGGTTCCGTAGCTCTCGACCCGCGGCATCCGCCCGATTTAGGCTGGCCGTATGGCCGAACGACTGCGGGATGCCGTCAGCCCCTACCTCCGCTCACACGCCGACAACCCCGTCGACTGGTGGCAGTGGGGACCCGAGCCCTTCGCCGAAGCCGCCCGCCGCGACATCCCGGTGCTGGTCTCCATCGGGTATTCCACCTGCCACTGGTGCCATGTGATGGCGCGAGAGAGCTTCAGCGACCCGGCGCTCGCCGGGGTGCTGAACGAGAAGTTCGTGGC
>JBEVDR010000147.1:0-58776 GCA_040513215.1 Microbacteriaceae bacterium
AGAACGGACCGCACCACCTGAACGTCGGCGACATCTTCAAGATCACCATCGAAGACATCGTCGGCACCAAGGAGATCGTCTCCACCACCTTCAAGGGCCTGCCCGACGACGTGAAGCCGGGAGACTTCCTGCTAATCGACGACGGCAAGGTCAAGGTCAGGGTGCTCGAGACCGATGGTGTCGTCGTCACCACCGAGACGATCGTCGCCGGCCCGGTGTCGAACAACAAGGGCATCAACCTGCCCGGCGTGGCCGTCAACGTGCCGGCGCTGTCGGAGAAAGATGAGGCCGACCTCCGCTGGGGCCTGCGCCTCGGCGCCGATTACATCGCGCTCTCCTTCGTCCGGAACGCCGCCGACGTGGACCGGGTGCAGGAGATCATGGCCGAGGAGGAACGCAAGGTTCCCGTGATCGCCAAGATCGAGAAGCCGCAGGCGGTGGATGCGCTCGAGGAGATCATCGACGCGTTCGACGGCATCATGGTCGCCCGTGGCGACCTCGGCGTGGAACTGCCGCTGGAGGCGGTGCCGATCGTGCAGAAGCGCGCGATCGAGCTGTCCCGCCGGATGGCGAAGCCGGTGATCGTGGCAACTCAGATGCTCGAGTCGATGATCAGCAACCCGATCCCGACCCGCGCCGAAACCTCCGACGTCGCCAACGCGGTGCTCGACGGCGCCGACGCGGTGATGCTGAGCGGCGAGACCAGCGTCGGAGCCTACCCGGTGATCACCGTGCAGACCATGGCGCGCATCGTCACCTCCACCGAGGAGCACGGCCTTGAGCGGGTTCCCCCGCTCGGCACCAAGCCGCGCACCCAGGGCGGCGCCATCACGCTCGCCGCCGCCGAGGTGGCCGAGTTCGTCGAGGCCAAGTACGTCTGCGTCTTCACCGAGTCGGGTGACTCGGCCAGGCGGATGTCGCGTCTCCGGTTCAAGATCCCGATGAAGGCGTTCACACCGAACGCCGCGATCCAGCGCCGGATGTCGCTGACCTGGGGCATCGAGTCGTTCCTCGTCGACCGGGTGACGCACACCGACGCCATGTACCACCAGGTGGACGAGATCCTGATCCGTGAAGGCCTCGCCCAGGTGGGCGACAAGGTCGTAGTGATCTCCGGATCCCCTCCCGGAATCCCCGGCTCCACCAACGACCTGCGGGTACACCGCATCGGCGACGCCCTGAACGCCGTCGCCCCGGCCTGGGCCAAGTAGCCCACGGCGGTCACGACCGCCGGGCACACACGCGAGCGCCGCTGTTCCGACAGCGGCGCTCCCGCGTTTCTGCGGCGCTCGCCCAGCCGACCTCGGGTAGCGTTAACCCGATGAACGAGATCACCGTCACCGACCTTGCCGCCCTGGGCCCTGCCGCCACCATCATCGACGTGCGCGAGCAGAACGAGTACCAGGCCGCCCGCGTGGAAGGCGTCACCCTTATTCCGCTGAGCGAGTTCCAGGACCGCATCAGCGAACTGCCGCACGAGGAAACGCTGTACATCCTGTGCGCGTCCGGGATGCGCAGCGCGCGTGTCGCCCAGTACCTCGAGCAGAACGGCTACGAGGCCATCAACGTGGCCGGCGGCATCCAGGCCTGGCAGGCCGAGGGTCTTCCGGTGACCGTCGGCACCGCCGCCTAATCGGTCGAGCAGGCTCAGTCGAGCGGGATCACCTGCACACTCGACTGCGGGCCGGTGATCAGCAACACCCGTTCGACGCTGACCGCATCGAGCGCCCGTACCAGCTCGGCGGGGTCCAGCGCGGGCGGTGAGGCGTCGACATCCGCTCGCCGCCACAGCGTCACCTGGGCGCCCGTCGCGTCTTTAATGGCGCGCGCCGTTGCGGCGGCATCGCCCGCGGCGACCAGCGTCACCGCGCGCAGAGTGGGATGACGCACCGGCTGCGCCTCGGCGAGTTCGCCGCGATCATGCCGCCACACGCTGAAGTGGTAGGCGGAGACCAGGCCGGTCGCGATGAGCAACCCGAGCGGGGCTCGCACCCGCTCGAGCAGGCTGCCGGTCGCCTCGTCGAACTGGAACTGGAAGATCCAGAAGCCAATTACAACCAGGGTGACCAACGCGACCACGGCGCTCACGCCGAACACCACGACCAGGTAGATGCGGCGGCCGGGGGAGTGCGTGTTCGTCTGGCGCCAGAACCACCACCAGGCCGCTCCACCGACCACGAGCGCGCTGAGCCCGCCGAGCAGCAGGGTGCGTGCGTCCGAGCCGGCGATCGCCGGGGCGAGGGACGCCAGCGTGGCGTTCACCAGCACCCCGACACCGGACGCCGCGCCGACCAGCGCCACGCCGGATGTCGCGAGGAGTGCCGCCGCCCTGGCCCCGATGCTCCGGTCCCGCAGCTGGCCCCGGTGATACAGCCACACCAGCGCGCCGACCAGCGCGGCGGCCAAGGCCGTGGGAAGCGGCTCCAGCACGTCGGGCACACCCCGGTCGGCATCGAACGCCAGCCGCAGCAGTACGTACAGCGTCACCCCGACACCGCCGAGGGCGAGCACGCTCGGCACCGTCACGCCGATGCCGACCACGGCGACATCCGAGAACACGGTGCGCAGCTGGCGACCGCGGAAGGCCACCCAGTGCCCCCACCAGACCAGGGCGCCGCCCACCGCCCAGACCAGCGCCTGCAGCGCGCTCTGCCACCACGGAACACCGAACGATGCTCCGTCCAGACCGCCCAGAATCGCCTCGCGCAACAGTGCCCCGAGGGTGGCGATGGTGCCGCTCAGACCGATGGCGAGGCCGAAGGAAAAGCCGATGACGTCGGGCACGCTGACCATGCGGGTCGGGCCCTTGGCCGGATGCCGCAGCATCCAGCGATGCCACACCCAGACGGCCGCCCAGACCAGGCCGATGGAGAAGCTCGAGGGCCGCCAGTCCCCACTGACCAGTGCTGCGGCTGTCTGTAGCAGCGCGGAGACGGCGGTGACCAGCGACACCGCCGACACCGCGGTGAGGTACAAACCCCAGGCGAGCGCTGAGCGCTCCGCCGGGTCGGCGAGGAGTTTCCAGACGATCCACCACAGGATGGCAGCGAGCGGCCCGGCGACCAGGGTGAACGCCAGCGGTAACGCCACGCCGCCGGTGCCGCCCTCGGCAAGGACGTCACCGCTTTCGAGCAGTCGGTCGAGCAGGCCGGCGACACCGGATGCCGCGGTCGCCACGAGCAGGAACAGCAGCACATAGATGACCAGTCGCCGCACCGTGCGGAGCGCCGAGCCGCCATTCGAGGTGGCGCGCGGGGCCTCGTCCAGGCGTGCTGTGTTCACTTTATTTCTCCGCTGCCAGGGCAGACCGTCAGTTGCCAGGGCGCCCGGACGATCAGCCAGGCGCCGTTGGTGCGCTTAAGGTCGAAGACGTCGTCGGTCTCGTATGACGACGGCCCGAACGGCCCGGAGTCGAGCATGGTCGCGATGGAGACCCGCACATCGGCCGTGTCGGCCCGTTCGGTGGTGGACACCAGGGTGACCCGCAGGTCCTGGGTGGTCGGGTCGGCGAACGGGTCGCAGCCGGCGTCGGTGGTGTCGGAGCCCCGGGACAGGTACTGCGCGGCTGCCTCCTCGTCCCCGTCGATCACGGCGGCGGAGTACCGCTGCACCACGCCCTCCGGGGTGTTCTCATCCCGAAGCGGCGGATCCTGCCGGGAGAACACCACGACCAGGGCGATCACCACCAACGCTCCGATGATCGACAGCACGACGATCAAACTGCGGTCGCGTCCAGGCTTCACCGCCACCGAATCTTCGCTCATGTGCACAGCATGGCAGTTCGGCAGGGTCGGAGCCAGCAACCGCGCTGGACGTTCAGTCGGCGGGCAGGATGCGGGTGGCGAGCACGGATCGGCCGCCGGGATCGGTGCGCGGCGACATGTCCACCAGCGCGATCTGCCGCAGCATCATGACGTCTCCGGCGTGCACCCGATCATGCCGCTTGACCGTGACGTGCGCGCGGAACCCCTTGCCGGTGAAGGCGGCCTCCTCCGGAACGGCCGCGAACGGTTGCACGACTTCGCTCAGGGTCTCGTGCAGCGCCGTGATGTCATCGTTGTCCTCGATGACCGTCACCGGCACATTGTGGCGCCGGCCGAACAGTTCGTCGTGGCCCGCGACTGCGGTGAACGCCTTCTGGGACGCGGTGGCCTGCTCGATCGCCGCGGCGATCCGTTCTGGCGGGGCATCCGTCAGAAACGGTGCCAGCACGGTGATGTGCAGCGGCCAGTGGTGCACCGCGAACCGCTCACCGATGCCCAGCGGCTGCAGCGGAAGAACGACAACAAGACGCGGCACAGCCCGAGTTTAGGCCGCAGGAATCGCCGCGTCGGAATCCGACAGTCTGTAAGTACCGGTGGTGGGACTCGAACCCACACGTCTCTCGACAAAGCATTTTGAGTGCTCCGCGTCTGCCATTCCGCCACACCGGCTCGTAACAACGAAGGAAACAATACCGTAGGCTTTCATCCGTGAACGACCAGGAAACAACCCCCACTGCTCCGCGTCGCGTCGTCGTCGCCGAGGACGAGTCCCTCATCCGCCTCGACATTGTCGAAACGTTGCGTGACAACGGCTTCGAAGTTGTCGGTGAGGCAGGGGATGGCGAGACGGCGGTAGCCCTGGCGACCGAACTCCGCCCCGACCTGGTGATCATGGACGTCAAGATGCCTCAACTCGACGGCATCTCCGCCGCCGAGCGCCTGAGCAAGAACCACATCGCTCCCGTCGTGCTGCTGACCGCGTTCAGCCAGAAGGAGCTCGTCGAGCGCGCCAGCGAAGCCGGCGCCCTGGCCTACGTGGTGAAGCCGTTCACCCCGAACGACCTGCTGCCCGCGATCGAGATCGCGCTCAGCCGCTACCAGCAGATCATCACGCTGGAAGCCGAAGTCGCCGACATGGTCGAGCGTTTCGAGACCCGCAAGCTCGTCGACCGGGCCAAGGGCCTGCTCAACGACAAGATGGGGCTGAGCGAACCGGACGCATTCCGCTGGATCCAGAAGGCGTCGATGGACCGCCGACTGACCATGCACGACGTCGCCCAGGCGATCATCGAGCAGCTCAGCGCCAAGTAACGTCAGCGCCAAGTAACTTCAGTACAAGACACAGGCCACGCAACCCTTCGGGTGCGTGGCCTGTGTCTTGGCGTGAGGGTGCGCGGTCTACTGCGCGCGATCCTTCAGGATGTTCGTCATCCTCACCGTCGACAGGCGGTTGCCTTCCTCATCACGCACCACGATCTCGTGGGTGGCGAGGGTACGGCCGAGGCTCAGCGCCGTGCAGGTGGCCACCACGTAACCACTGGTCACCGCGCGGGTATGGGTGGCGTTGATCTCAATACCCATCGCGATCCGGCCTGGGCCGGCGTGGATCGCCGACGAGATCGAGCCGAGCGATTCGCCGAGCACCACATGCGCGCCACCGTGCAACAGGCCGATCACCTGGGTGTTGCCGGCAACCGGCATCCGCGCCACCGAATGCTCAGCTGAGAGCTCCAGGAACTCGATCTCCATCCTCTGAGGCAGCGCCCCGCCACCGGATTCGACGAGCCGCTCGATCAGTTCCGGGTCGAGGTGGGCAGGATACGTCGTCATCGGCTTCCTTCGCTGAACGGGGCTGTCGGCAGCCGCCTATAGGCTGTTTCGGTGTCGGATTCCGAAAAGCCTACCCTCCTGATCATCGACGGCCACTCGCTGGCATTCCGGGCTTTCTACGCCCTCCCGGTCGACAGCTTCGTCAACCGTGAAGGACAACACACCAACGCCATTCACGGCTTCATCTCGATGCTGATCCTGCTGCTGCAGAACGAGAAGCCCACCCACCTGGCCGTAGCCTTCGACATCTCCCGGTACTCGTTCCGCACCCGCGAGTACGCCGAGTACAAGGGAACCCGCGGCGACACCCCTGTCGAGTTCATCGGCCAGGTTCCGCTGCTCGAGGAAGCCCTCGCAGCGATGAACATCGTCACCATCTCCAAGGAAGACTTCGAGGCAGACGACATCCTCGCCACCCTCGCCAGCCGCGGCGCCGCCGAGGGCTACAAGGTGCTCGTCGTGAGCGGCGACCGCGACACCATCCAACTGGTGAACGACGACGTCACCCTGCTCTACCCGAACGCGCGCGGCGTGTCAGAGCTGAAGCGGTACGACCGCGAGGCGGTGCTGGAGCGCTACGGCATTGAGCCGGAGCAGTACCCGGATGTCGCCGCACTGGTCGGCGAATCCAGCGACAACCTCACCGGCATCGACAAGGTCGGTGAGAAGACCGCAGTGAAGTGGATCAAGCAGTACGGCGGCCTGGAGCAGATCCTCGAGCACGCCGAGGAGATCAAGGGCGTCGTCGGTCAGAAGCTGCGGGAGCAGAAAGACAACGCCATCCGCAACCGCAAGCTGAACCGGTTGATTACGGATGTCGAGTTGCCGGTCGGCCCGTCCGACCTGGAACGCCAGCACATCAACGCGACCGCGGTGCGCGAGATCTTCGACCGGCTGCAGTTCCGCACCCTGCTCGAGCGCGTGATGAAGATCGCCGCCGCCGAGGGCACCACCGACGAGGTCGGTCACCCGGCGACGATCGTCGAACCCCCGGCAGACCGCACCGCTCCCGTCATCCGCACCCTCGTCGACGAGGAACTCGGTCAGTGGCTGCAGAAGACATCGGAGAACGGCACCGTCCCGCTCGGCGTGCAGCTGGAAACCGGGCCGAACGGACTCACCGGCATCGGCATCGCGTCCATGCACGACTCCGCTTACGTGCCCTGGGCTCCCGGCCGCCCCGACTACGCGGCGCTCCAGCAGTGGCTCGGCAGTGAATCGCCGAAGTACCTGCAGAACTCGAAGCGCCAGGTCAAGATCCTTCGTGAAGCCGGCCTGCCGCTCGCGGGAATCGCCTTCGACACCGCTCTCGCCGCCTGGCTGCTGAAGCCCGGCAGCAAGGCGGAGAGCCTGGAGACCCAGGTCTACGACTACCTCGGCGAGACTCTGCCGCAGGCCGACCCGAACCAGTTGCTGCCGGAAGCCACCGTGAGCGTGGCGACCGAGGCCTGGCTGGTGATGCGCATCGCCGAGCACCTGATCGAGCAGCTCGACGACGGGTCGCGGCGCGTGCTCGACAGCATTGAGCTGCCGATGGTGTCGGTGCTCGCCGAGATGGAGCTCACCGGCGTCGCCGTGCACCGCGACATCCTCACCGGCCTGAAAGAAAGCCTGACCGTCTCAGCCGCCGACTACGCCAAGCAGGCGTACGCCGAGATCGGCCACGAGGTGAACTTGGGCTCACCGAAGCAGCTGCAGCAGGTGCTGTTCGAAGAACTGAACATGCCGAAGACCCGGGCGAACAAGACGGGTTATTCGACGGATGCCGCGTCGCTCGCCGATCTGCAGGAGAAGTCGCCGCATCCCTTCCTCGGCCTGCTGCTGCAGCACCGCGATGCGACCAAGCTGAACCAGATCGTCGACACGCTCGACAAGTCCGTCGCCGCCGATGGCCGCATCCACACCACCTACGACCAGACCGGCACCAGCACCGGCCGCATTTCGTCGAACGACCCGAACCTGCAGAACATCCCGATCAAGACCGAGATCGGTCGGCAGATCCGTTCCGCGTTCGCGCACGGCGCCGAATTCGAGACCCTGCTCACCGCCGACTACTCACAGATCGAAATGCGGATCATGGCGCACCTGTCCGGTGACGAGGGCCTGATCGCGGCGTTCAATGCGGGGGAGGACCTGCACCGGTTCGTCGGCGCGCAGGTCTTCGGCGTCGACCCCGCCGACGTCACCGCGCTGATGCGCACCAAGGTGAAGGCGATGTCGTACGGGCTGGCCTACGGGCTGAGCGCGTTTGGCCTGTCGAAGCAGCTGCGCATCGAGACCGCCGAGGCGAAGAGCCTGATGACCGGATACTTCGCCCGATTCGGCGCGGTGCGCGACTACCTGCGCAACGTCGTCGAGCAGGCGCGGGTTGACGGCTACACCGAGACCATCTTCGGCCGGCGTCGGCCGTTCCCCGACTTGCACTCGAGCAACCGGGTGCTGCGCGAGAACGCGGAACGTGCCGCGTTGAACGCGCCGATCCAGGGCTCCGCCGCCGACATCATGAAGATCGCGATGCTCGGCATCGCCGATGACCTGCGCAGCCGGGAGTTGCAGTCCCGGATGCTGCTGCAGGTGCACGACGAACTGATCTTCGAGGTCGCCGACGGCGAACTGGACACGGTCACCGACGTGGTGCGCACCCGGATGGGTTCCGCAGCCGACCTGCTTGTGCCGCTGGACGTGCAGATCGGCACCGGAGCGAATTGGGATGCCGCCGCGCACTAGTCGCACCGCACCGGCTGCCCGGGTCGCTTGACACGCCAGCGCTTGACAGCCACCGGCAACAGGACTTGTATCTACCCACAAGTGGGCGTAACCACAAAGGGGTACACAGATGTCCGACTACACACCTGAAGTGACCGGCACCGGCATCCGCGCGCGAATTCAGCGGGGCGGAGCATTTCTGGCCGGCATGATCATGCCGAACCTCGGGGCATTCATCGCCTGGGGTCTCATCACCGCCCTGTTCATCCCCGACGGCTGGGTCAACCAGGTTGGCAGGTGGGGTGCTCTCGACGAGGGGGAGACGCTGCCGTTCGCCGACGCCTCCGCGGCGGTCGTCGGCCCGATCATCATCTTCCTGCTGCCGATCCTGATCGGTTACACCGGCGGACGACTCGTGCACGGCCAACGCGGCGCCGTCGTCGGCGCGGTGGCCACCATGGGCGTCATCCTCTCGCCGATCGCCTACGGACTGGTCGACAACCTCGCCGACCTCAGCCCGCAGTTCCTCGGCGCCCTGTTCATCGGCCCGGTGACGGCGTGGATTCAGAAGCAGGTTGACAAGGTGACCGCGGGCAAGCTGAGGGCCGGCTTCGAGATGCTCGTCGACAACTTCAGCGCCGGCATCATCGGCGCCTTCATGGCCCTCGTCGGGCTGTGGTTGGTCGGCCCGGTGGTGCTCTGGATCACGAACCTGTTCGCGACCGTCGTTAACTGGCTCATCGTGATCGGCCTGCTGCCGCTGGTGTCGATCATCATCGAGCCGGCAAAGGTACTGTTCCTCAACAACGCCTTGAACCACGGCGTGCTCACCCCGCTCGGCGCCGACCAGGCCGCCGAGACCGGCAAGTCGATCCTGTTCATGCTGGAGTCGAACCCCGGACCGGGCCTCGGCGTGCTCACCGCGATGCTGCTGTTCGGGCCGCGGATGATCCGTCCCACCGTTCCCGCCGCCATGGTGGTGCAGTTCTTCGGCGGAATCCACGAGATCTACTTCCCGTACGTGCTGATGAAGCCGATCCTGATCATCGCCGCGATCTGCGGCGGGGCATCCGGCATCCTGATCTTCACCCTGTTCGCGGTCGGCCTGCGAGCCCCGGCGTCGCCAGGCAGCATCTTCGCTTACATCCTCGTGTCACCGCCGGCCGACCTGCCCTGGGTCCTGCTCGGCATTCTCGTCTCGGCGGGAGTCACCTTCGTCGTCGGCGCGTTCCTGCTCAAGTTCGGCCGCGGCGAGGCACCCGCGATGGACCTTGACGAGGCGAAGGCACAGAGCGCACAGAACAAGAACCGGCCATCGACGGCCACCGCATAACCGAAACCAGGGGAGACTCACATGGCCACGATCGACGGCTCCAGCGTCAAGAAGCTCATCGTCGCCTGCGACGCGGGTATGGGATCGAGCGTCATGCTCGCCTCGACACTGAAGAAGCAGCTGAGCAAGCAGGGCGTCACCGTCGAACACTCGGATGTTGCGCACATCCCGGCCGACGCTGACGTGGTGCTCACCCAGTCCGGGCTCGCCGATCGCGCGCGCGGTGTGGTGCCGGACATCCCCGTGATCCCGTTCCAGTTGTTCCTCGGCGATCCCGCGGTGGCGAAGCTCGTGAAGGCCATCCAAAACGGCGATTCGCTCGAGGTGTGACGGTGGCTGACGAGACCGTTCCGCTGACCGAACTGCTTGAGGAGCAGTCGATTCGGTTGCACCAGACGGCGACCGACCGGGATGACGCGATCCGTCAGACCGGCCAGGCGCTGCTGGATTCCGGCGCCATCGACCCGGAGTACATCGACGCCATGCTCGAGCGCGAGAAGTCGGTGTCGACGTTCGTGGGGGAGGGCGTCGCGATCCCGCACGGCACGCTGGCGGCGAAGGATGTCGTGAAACATGACGCCATCTCGGTGCTGCGATTCCCGGCAGGGGTCGACTGGGACGGCAACGACGTCAGCGTCGCCGTCGGCATCGCGGCGCGCGGCAACGGTCACATCGCGCTCCTCGCGCAACTCGCTACGATCCTGCTTGACCCGCAGAAAGCGGAGTCCCTGCGGAACGCCACGACCAGCGCCCAGGTGTACGACCTGCTGGCCAGCGACGACGACATGTCGGACCAGTAGCGCAGCCGAGTTTTCGCAGCCGGAGGAGACATCCATGCCAGAACGTACCGTCACCGTCGCATCCAGCGTCGGTCTGCACGCCCGCCCCGCGTCGCTATTCAGCCAGGCGGCCGCGAAAGCCGGCGTGCCGGTCACCCTGACCTCGGCCGCCGGACGAAGCGTTAATGCGGCCAGCATCCTCGGTGTGCTCTCGCTCGGAGTGGGCCACGGCGAGGAGGTGACGATCAGCGCGGAGGGCGATGGCGCTGACGCCGCCCTGGACAGCCTCGCGGAACTGCTGAACACCGACCTCGACAAGGAGTAACGCGGACTCCAGTAACCGAGACTCAGTACGCTGGCAGGATGACGAATCCTGACGCAACCTCGACGGAACGGACTGCTACGGCGATCGACGCGATCGCCGAGGAGTGGGTGACAACCCTTGCGGAACTCGATCCCGACGTAGCCATCTGGATCGGCATCCCGGGACGCCACGGCGAGTTCGCGGACCTGTCACCGGCCGGCCACGAGCAGCGCATCGCCGCGGCGAAGACGGTGCTGTCACAGCTCGAGCAGGCACGTCCCGTCGATGAGGTGGACGAGGTCACCCTGACGGATCTCACCGCGGAGCTCCGGCTCGACGTCGAACAGTCCGAGGCCGGCCTGTTCAAGCGTGACCTGAACGTGATCGCGTCGCCGGCGCAGGGGATCCGGGACACCTTCGACCTGATGCCGCACGCATCCGAGTCGGACTGGGACACCATCTCCACTCGTCTGTCGAATCTCCCCGGCGCGATCGACGGCTACATCGAGACCCTGCGGCTCGGCATCAGCGACGGCACCACGCCCGCCGAGCGCCAGGTGCGCGAGGTCATCGCCCAGGCCCGCAAACACGCGGCAGCTGACGGCTTCTTCTTCGCCTTCACCCAGAACGCCGAGACCGAGGGTGGCGCGCCGCTGCCCGAATCGCTGCGCGCCGACCTCGAACGGGGCGCCGCGGCATCCGCTCGGGCCTATCAGAAGCTCGCCGGCTTCCTCGAGAACGAATTGGCGCCGGCGGCGACCGAGACCGACGCTGTCGGCCGTGAGTTGTATGCCCTGCAGTCACGTCGTTTCCTCGGCGCCACGATCGACCTCGACGAAACCTACGAATGGGGGATCGAGGAACTCGCCCGCATGGTCGAGGAGCAAACCGCGATCGCCGGTGAGATCCGGCCGGGCGCGTCCGTGGCGGAAGCGATCGCGGTGCTCGACGCCGACGAGACCCGCACGCTGCACGACACCGAAGCGCTGCAGCAGTGGATGCAGCGGCTGAGCGACAAGGCTGTCGACGAACTGTCCCGCACCCACTTCGACATCCCCGACCAGCTGAAGCAACTGGAATGCATGATCGCGCCCACCACGGAGGGCGGCATCTACTACACCGGCCCGAGCGACGACTTCTCCCGGGCCGGCCGGATGTGGTGGTCCGTTCCCGAGGGCGTAACCGAGTTCAACACCTGGCGCGAGACGACGACCGTGTACCACGAGGGTGTTCCCGGGCACCACCTGCAGGTCGGGCAGGCCGTGTACAACCGGGCATCACTCAACACCTGGCGGCGACAACTCGCCGGCAGCAGCGGCCACGCCGAGGGCTGGGCGCTGTACGCGGAACGCCTGATGCAAGACCTCGGCTACCTGAACGACCCGGGAGACCGCCTGGGCATGCTCGACGGACAGCGGATGCGCGCCGCCCGCGTGGTGCTCGACATCGGAGTGCACCTCGGCAAGCCGCGCCTCGACGGCACGGGCACCTGGGACTACGACTACGCCTTCGACTTCCTGAAACAGAACGTGAACATGAACGAGCCGTTCGTGCGGTTCGAGGTGAACCGGTACTTCGGATGGCCCGGCCAGGCGCCCGCATACAAGGTGGGGCAGCGCATCTGGGAGCAGATCCGTGACGAGTACAAACGCCGCGAGGGCGACGCCTTCTCGATCAAGGAGTTCCACAAGAAGGCGCTCGGCCTCGGTGGCGTCGGCCTCGACACCCTGCGATCGGCGATGCTGCGCTGACCCGGAACTAGTTCGACGGCTGCGGAGTCTTCGGAGTCTTCGGAGCCTCGGGAGCCTTCGGGGCCTTTGGCGCGTGCGACCGCTTCACGTCGCGGGCTTGCTTTGCCGCCGCCTTCTCCGCCTTCAGAACATCCCGGGTCTCGGCGGTCGGCCCGAACACCGGCCGCCACCACTGTGCCCTCGGATCGGCGTCGACCAGCACCGTCTTCACCAACAGGGTGAGTGGGATCGCCAGAATCGCGCCGATCGGTCCGATGATGACCGCCCAGAACAGCACCGAAAAGAAGGTGACGGTCTGGCTGAGCGAAACCGCGTGACCCACGACGCGGGGCTGGACGATTGACTGCACGACGGCGTTGATGCCCCCGTAGACGAGGACGATGGCGCCCACGATCGGCCATCCTCCGACGAGGAAGCCGAAAATGAGCGGTGGGATGATCGCGACGAAGTAGCCGACGTTGGGGATGAAGCTGCAGACGAACGCAAGCAGTCCCCAGAGCAAGGCGGCAGGCACGCCCAGAAGCCAGAGCGCGATGGTGTTGAGAACGCCCTGCACAACCCCGAGCAGCGTTGTGACCACCATGTAACGGCGCACGTTCGTCGCGTACTCACCCAGCGCAACCACGAGCAGCGGCTGCCGTTCATCGAGATGGCGGAGAATCGGAGGGGTGAACACGGCATCCGCCGCCATCAGGATCATCATGGTCAACAGGATGACGAGCGCCCCGGTAATGCTCGCCACACTGCCCAGCGCGCCGGTGACGGTCGCCGCGAGGTTCCCGGCACTGACGTCGCCGACCATGGAGTCAATCTGCTCCTGGCCGATGCCGATCCGCATGAGGGCGGAACTGATCTGGCTGCCGATCTGTGCGAACTGATCGGCGTAGTCGGGCAGCATCGCCACGAACTGCGCGAAGGCGATGATGACCGCGTAGCTGAACGCCGCAATCAGCGCGAACATGACCAGGATGACTGAGCCGGTCGCCAGCCCTTGCGGTACGCCGACTCGCTGCAGTCGGCCCCGCAGCGGGCTCGCGCAGATGACGAGCACCAGCGAGAGCAGCGTCGGCGCGAGGATGCCCCGAATCCCGCTCATGCCGGCGGCAACGACCACCGCGGCGGCCAGAGCGACGAGCACGCTGGTCGCGCGTGGGTATGGTGCCGCACGACCGCCGCGCCCAGATCGTGTGCGACGTTCCGGCAGCGGTGCGGAGCTGGTCATCCCGACTCGCCTCGTTCTCAGTCTGCGTACCGCAAGGGTAGGGACGGGCGTTGCACCCGGTCATCATCCCGAACGGGTGATGTGGCGCGGCTTCTTGCGGCGCTACTGTCGCCGCAAAGGAGTGGCATCCGGCTACTCCTCTGGTCGCATAAGGGGCCTCACTCATGAACTTTTGGGAAGTAGTCGGTCTGTTCTTCTGGTCGTTCGCCTTCGTGGCCTACCTGTTCGTTTTGTTCGCGATCCTCACCGATCTCTTCCGGGATCACTCGACGAACGGTTGGGTGAAGGCGCTCTGGATCATCCTCCTGGTCTTCGTGCCGTTCCTCACCGCGCTGATTTACCTGATTGCGCGCGGCAGCGGTATGGCCGAGCGTTCGATGCAGGCCGCATCCGTCGAGAAGGCCGCGACGGATGACTACATCAGGACCGTCGCGAACCAGACACCCACTCAACAGATCCAGGACGCCAAGAATCTCCTCGACTCCGGCGCGATCTCGCAGCCAGAGTACGAAGCGCTCAAGGCTCGCGCCATGGGCGCCCATCCGGTCGCTTGAGTTCCGAAACCGAGGCCCCCTTGCCCGTCGCTGAGTGCAGCGGCGGGCACTTCGGTGTCATCCTTCAGGACTTCTCCGTCATCCTTCGGGAGCGATGGTCTCGTCCTCGATGATCGGATTGATCGAGATCAGCTCGATGTTCAGGCTGGCGAGAGTCTCGAGAGTGCCGTGCAGTTTGGCCTGGTCGGTGACCCAGCCCTCCAGATGGGTTTGGCCGCCCTCGACGCTGATCACTTCGAAGCCGTCGACTGCCGACTCAAGCGCGGTGCTCAACCGGCCCTTGACCACTATTTCGAATCGTTGGGGGCGCACGCGGGCCGTTCCTTCCGACAATCGAGGGTCACGTCATCCTGACTGCCATGATGCGCATTTGAATCCGCAGCGGCATCATCCCGCCGGGATGATTGGCCTCGTGAGGGCGCTAGCCCCGCACGACGAGTGCTGTCACACTGGTTCCGGAAGAGAACAATGACCATGGTTGAGCTAGGGCATTCACTTTCGTACGCGGTCGAGCGGCCGCGGCTCCTGCAGACACTTGACGGAGCTCTCGACCTGCCGCTGACCGTCATCATCGCGCAGGCGGGGTCGGGCAAGACTGTCCTGCTCTCGCAGTGGCGTGAGCGGCATCGGCACGGCAACTTCGTCTGGCTGGATGTGGTTCCCGCCGACAACGATCCCGTGCAGTTCATGCACCGGATGCTCGCCGCCCTCCCGCACCCGCTGTTCGAGGGCGAAGCCCTGCCCGCCCCGGATGCCGAGAGCGATGGGGGGCTCGGAGAGTCCTTCCTCACAGCCCTGGCCGTGCACCTGGGAAAGCTGCCAGAGACCGTCGTCATTTTCGACGACGTCCATCACCTGTCGCACAGCCGGCTCATCGCCGACCTCGGACGCCTGGTGGAGCGGCTGCCCGCCAACATGCACTTTGTGTTCGCGAGCCGCGCCGACCTCCCCATCGGATTAAGCCGCCATCGCCTCCGTCTGGACATGCTGGAGATCCGTCAGGCCGACCTCGCGTTCACCAACCGGGAATCCGGAATCCTGCTTCAGCGGTTGACCGGTCGCGCCTTCGACCCGGTCGACGTCGCTTCCGTGGTCAGCCGCACCGAGGGCTGGGCTGCTGGCATCCAGTTGGCCGGGCTGAGCCTGCGGTCTCACTCCAACGCTTCTCAGTTCATCGCGCAGCTGACGGGCACCGACCGATTGATCGCCGACTATCTCACCGACGAAGTGCTCGACGCCCAGACGCCCGAGCGTCGTGCGACGCTGCTGCGTATGTCGGTGCTCGATGAAATGTGCGACGGTCTGGTCGTCGCGGTCCTGGGCGACAGTGGCGGCCACCTGATCGTGGAGCAACTCGAGCACGAGTCCCTGTTCCTGGTGCCGCTCGACAACCATCGGGAATGGTTCCGGTTCCACCACCTGTTCCGCGACCTGCTGCGCTACCGGCTGCGGGTTGAGGAACCTGGCTTGGAAGAGCGGTTGCTCGAGCAAGCGGCCAAGTGGCATCTCGAACATGCTGAGGTCGACGCCGCGGCGGCGTACTTCGTGCGCGCCCGGAAGTGGGATGCGGTGGTCACCCTCATCCTGAGCCACGGGCTCGACCCCGTGACGCGGGGTGACATGGCCACCGTCATCCGCTGGATCGACCAGATTCCCACTGTCGTTCGAGCGCGATATCCGAACCTCGAGCTCGTGCGCGGCGTTCTTCTGGCCCTGAACGCCCAGTTCGGCGCGGCAGAAGACATCCTCATCCGACTGGCCGATGATCCTGACTGCTCAACCGGGCAACGGATGATCGCCTACGCGTACCTCGCCACTCGAGTGCAGTTCCGGCCCGATGTGCGGATCTCGATCGACTGGGGCGAGCGCTCCCTGCGACTCCTGGACAGCAATCCACACGTCGTCACGCCCGATCTGCTCCGTCTCACCCGCCGGGAGCTGCTGCTGCTGATCACCCTGGTGAATCTGGGGCGGGCATACCTCTTCGCCGGCGCCTTCCCCGACGCCCGGCACTGTCTGGAACGCGCCCTCGGCATCCCCGGCTCCACGTTCTCGGTGCACCGAGTGCACGCTCTTGGCGTGCTGGCCTTGCTCGATGCGCTGACCGGCCAGCTTGATTCGGCAGAGGACCACGCGCACGAGGCGATGACCCTGTCCGACGAGATCGGCGCGGTGTCACGCCCGGCGACCGCCGATGCCCACCTGGCGACGGCGTTCGCGTCGTTGCAGCGCGGGGAGCTGCCGCGCGCGGCGCCTGCCCTGCGGGAGGCGCGCCAGCTGGTTTCGTCCAGCGGACGCACCCAGCTGGCGTGGATGGAACATCTCGGCGCCGCCTGGGTGCATGCTGACCAGGGCCGCACGGTCGTGCTCGAGGAACCCGCTGATCTGGCGCCACCGGTGGTGCACGACCATCTGGTCGCGCTCGAGAGCCGTCGCTTGCGACTGGCTGGCTTCCCCGAGAAGGCACTCACCATGCTGCCGCCCACCGTCGGCCAAGCCACCCCCGCGGCTCCGGCCGTGCTGTTTGAGAGCGCGGCGGCGGCGATCACCAGCGATCACTTGATACAGGCGCGTCTGATGATCGAGACGATCGCCCCGGATGTCGACAATCTCAGCGCCTCGCTGGACCAGCTGATTCTCCGCGCCTGGCTGTCTGAGGCCAGCGGTGATGAGACGACCGCGGGCAGGCAGCTCGCCTCCGCTGTTCGCTTCGCGGAACGGCACGGTCTCGTCGAAGCGTTCATGCAAGCGGGACCCGCCGTGCTTCGGCAGCTGGCCACGCACGCGCCCGAGCTACCGGACTACCGGACCACCATCCTGCGGCGAGCGAGTGAGACCGACGTCGATCTCGGCGGCGCCGATCTTCCCGAGCCGCTGACCAGCCGCGAACTGGAGATCCTGTCCTATCTGCCGAGCCGGTTCACCAACACCGAACTCGCCGAGCAGTGCTTCATCTCGGTGAACACGGTCAAGACCCACGTCGCGCATATCTATCGCAAGCTCGACGCCCCGAACCGGAATGCCGCGATCCGCAAGGCCAAAGCGCTCGGCCTGCTCTGAGTCAGGTGGCCAGTGCGCCCCGCACGACGAGGTCGACGATCGGACGGGCATCGGCGTCGTCGTGGCGTGCGATGCGGTGAAGGACGATCCCCTCGGCACATGCCATCACCGCCCGCGCAGCGATCAACGGATCGTGCGCACCAAGGTGGGCCATCACCCCCGTCAGTCCGAGTTCCAGGCGGACGCGGCCCTGCGAGACAGCGGCGCGGATCTCGGCGTTGTGCGCCGCCTCCCCGAACACCGTCAGCCGGGCCGTGGTCAGGATGCGGTTCGGCCCGGTGGTGTAATCGATCAGCGCCGTCAGCTGATCGACGAACTGGTCGGTGTTCACCGGCTCTGTCATGGCCCCGACCTCGGGCAGCTCCTGTTGGAGGATCCACTCCACGACTCCGGACAGCAGAGCGGCACGGGTGCGGAAGTAGTTCGAGGTCGACCCCTTGGGCAGGGCTGCGCGCTCGTCCACCCGGGCGTGGGTCAGGGAGCGGAGGCCCTCTGTGCCGAGCAGGTCGATCGCGGCATCCAGGGCACGGGCTTTGGTCGACTTCATACGGAAACTATAGTTGTAGTATGCGTGCACTAGTTTCATAGTGTCGGCGCGTTTGTGTGTTCGCGGTCACCCGACGCGGCGCGCCGAGTCGGGTTGCCCCGGTTCCGGCGGACACGGTACGCTTGAGAGTCGCTTTATGCGATCTTTCATCCGCCTGTCACTGGCGAAACGAACAAGCAACACCTCGCAAGTGGCCCGATTTATGTCCATAACGGAGCAATAACTACATGACAATCGTAACGACCAAGGCACCCAAGCAGGTCGCCATTAACGACATCGGATCTGCTGAAGACTTCCTTGCCGCGGTCGAGAAGACTCTGAAGTTCTTCAACGACGGAGACCTCATTGAGGGCACCGTCGTCAAGATTGACCGCGACGAGGTTCTCCTCGACGTCGGTTACAAGACCGAGGGTGTTATCCCCTCCCGCGAACTTTCCATCAAGCACGACGTCGACCCGAGCGAAGTTGTTCAGGTCGGAGACACCGTCGAGGCGCTTGTTCTCCAGAAGGAGGACAAGGAAGGCCGCCTCATCCTGTCGAAGAAGCGCGCTCAGTACGAGCGTGCATGGGGCGACGTCGAGAAGATCAAGGATGCCGACGGTGTTGTCACCGGTACGGTCATCGAGGTCGTCAAGGGCGGACTCATCGTCGACATCGGACTGCGCGGCTTCCTGCCTGCGTCGCTCATCGAGCTTCGCCGTGTTCGCGACCTGACCCCGTACCTGGGCCAGGAGATCGAGGCCAAGATCCTCGAGCTCGACAAGAACCGCAACAACGTTGTGCTGTCCCGCCGTGCCCTGCTCGAGCAGACGCAGAGCGAGAGCCGCACCACGTTCCTCAACAACCTCAGCAAGGGACAGGTCCGCAAGGGCGTCGTCTCGTCGATCGTCAACTTCGGTGCGTTCGTCGACCTGGGTGGCGTTGACGGTCTGGTTCACGTCTCCGAGCTCAGCTGGAAGCACATCGAGCACGCCAGCGAGGTTGTCGAGGTTGGCCAGGAGGTCACCGTCGAGATGCTCGAGGTCGACCTCGACCGCGAGCGCGTCTCCCTGTCGCTCAAGGCGACGCAGGAAGACCCGTGGCAGGTCTTCGCCCGCACCCACGCCATCGGCCAGGTTGCACCGGGCAAGGTCACCAAGCTGGTTCCCTTCGGCGCGTTCGTTCGCGTTGCAGAGGGCATCGAGGGCCTCGTGCACATCTCGGAGCTCTCCGCGAAGCACGTTGAGCTCGCCGAGCAGGTTGTCTCGGTCAGCGATGAGGTGTTCGTCAAGATCATCGACATCGACCTCGAGCGTCGCCGCATCTCGCTCTCGCTGAAGCAGGCGAACGAGGGCGTTGACCCCGAAGGCACCGAGTTCGACCCGGCGCTGTACGGCATGCTCACCGAGTACGACGAGCAGGGCAACTACAAGTACCCGGAGGGCTTCGACCCCGAGACGAACGAGTGGAAGGAAGGCTTCGACGCCCAGCGCGAGAAGTGGGAGCAGGACTACGCTGCAGCCCAGGCTCGCTGGGAGGCGCACAAGAAGCAGGTCGCCACGTCGCTCGCCGAAGAGGCGAACTTCGTTGCTCCGGCCGCTGGCTCGTTCTCGAGCGAGTCGACCGGTGCGGGCACCCTCGCAGACGACGAGTCACTCGCCGCGCTGCGTGAGAAGCTCTCGAGCAGCAACTAGTAGCTCAGCACTAGCTGCGCTATAGGAAGCGGTCGGTCCCTCGGGGCCGGCCGCTTCTGCGTTGCGGGGGAGCCACCCGGTCAGGTCGGGCTCGCGGCATCCTTTCGCCGTTTGATGCGTCTGAACACGGAAACCATGATCAGCACTCCGGCGGCGATGGCCAGGATGACCAGCACCGGGGCGAGGATCGCGAGCGCGGAAAGAAGCAGGCTGCCGGCATCCTCGGTGCTGCTGACCACCGGCGCGGCTGCGCCCACGGTGACCGCGTTCAGGGCGGGTCTCGCCACCATCTTGGCCGAGTGCACGCCGAGCGCGAGCAGGGCGCCGACAATGATCGGCGGCCACTGGGTGGACGCGAAGAATCCGGCAGGGTCGGTCACCGCGACCGTTTCGGACGAGGCCCCGCTGCCGAACACGATGCCGCCCGCTGCCGGCCGGACCACGGTCTGAATCCAGTCGTTCACGCTGTCAACGAGGGGCACCTTGTCGGCGATGATCTCGATCAGGAGCAGGATGGCGAGGATGACGAGCACCCACTCGTTCGACAGCCAGGACCACTCCGGGGGCAGCCGTACCAGAGACGTGACGCGGTCGGCGAGCCCGAGCGCGAGCAGAGGAATGTACGCGTTCAGACCGGCAGCGACGGCGAGGCCGGTGCCCGTCAGAAACTCGAGCATGGGCTGAGCCTACTTCGCCGATAGGGTGAAAGGATGCAGCTGATCGGCCTCACCGGGGGAATTGCATCCGGCAAATCGCTTGTCGCCTCTCGTCTGGCCGAGCTGGGCGCCGTGCACATCGACGCCGACAAGCTGGCCCGCGAGGTCGTGGAACCTGGGATGCCGGCCCTGCAGCGCATCGCCGAGGAGTTCGGCGACCAGATCCTGAACACCGATGGCACCCTGAACCGGGGCGCGCTCGGCTCGATCATCTTCACGGATGCCGCCAAGAGGGAACTTCTGAACACCATCACGCATCCGGCGATCCAGGAACTCGGCCGCGAACGGGTCGCCGCCGCGACCGCCGAGAACCCGGATGCGATCATCATCTACGACATCCCGCTGCTGGTAGAGGGCGGCCGGCAGGCCAGCACCCGCTTCGACCTGATCGTGGTGGTGCACGCCGCCACCGAGACCCGGCTGCGCCGCATGGTGGAGCTGCGCGGGCTGAGCCGCGCGGAGGCCACGCAGCGTCTGAATGCTCAGGCGGGCGACACCGACCGGCTCGCGGTCGCCGACATCGTGATCGACAACAACGGCACGGTCGCCGAGACGCTGCAGCAGGTGGATGCGCTGTGGAGACAGCTCACCGCGCGCAGTGTCAGCAGTCGAACCTAAGCTGGAGGGCATGGAGCCAACCCGCGCTGTGCGACCGTTCGAGGTCATCAGCGAATACGTACCGAGCGGCGACCAGCCCGCCGCCATCGAAGAACTCGCCGGTCGCATCAACGCCGGAGAAACGGATGTCGTGCTGCTCGGTGCCACCGGCACCGGTAAGTCGGCCACGACGGCCTGGCTGATCGAGCGGGTCCAGCGCCCCACGCTGGTGCTCGCCCACAACAAGACCCTGGCCGCGCAGTTGGCGAACGAGTTCCGTGAGCTCATGCCGAACAACGCCGTCGAGTACTTCGTCAGCTACTACGACTACTACCAGCCTGAGGCATACGTTCCGCAGACCGACACCTTCATCGAGAAGGACAGCTCGGTGAACGCCGAGGTCGAGCGGTTACGGCACTCCACCACCAACTCGCTGCTCAGCCGCCGCGACGTCGTGGTGGTCTCCACTGTGTCATGCATCTACGGCCTCGGCAGCTCCGAGGAGTACCTTGGCGCCATGCTGGCGCTGCAGGTCGGCATGCGCATCGACCGCGACACCCTGATCCGCAAGTTCGTGTCGATGCAGTACCAGCGCAACGATGGCGACGTCTCGCGCGGCCACTTCCGGGTGCGCGGCGACACCATCGAGATCATCCCGATGTACGAAGAGCTGGCCATCCGCATCGAGATGTTCGGCGACGAGATCGAAGCCCTGTACGCGCTGCACCCGCTGACCGGTGATGTGGTGCGCACCCTGGACGCGGTCTCGGTGTTCCCCGGCTCGCACTACGTCGCCGGTCAGGAGACCGTGCACCGCGCCATCGGCACCATCCGGGAAGAATTGGCGGAGCGCCTGACCGACCTGGAACGCCAGGGCAAACTGCTCGAGGCACAACGGCTGCGGATGCGTACCACCTTCGACCTCGAAATGATGGAGCAGCTCGGCTTCTGCAACGGCATCGAGAACTACTCCCGGCACATCGACGGCCGCGAGCCGGGGCAGCCGCCGCACTGCCTGCTCGACTACTTCCCCGAAGACTTCCTGGTGGTGATCGACGAGTCGCACGTCACCGTGCCGCAGATCGGCGCCATGTACGAGGGGGATGCCTCGCGCAAGCGCACCCTGGTCGAACACGGCTTCCGGCTGCCGAGCGCCATGGACAACCGCCCACTGAAGTGGGAGGAGTTCCTCGACCGGGTCGGCCAGAAGGTGTACCTCTCGGCCACCCCCGGCCGCTACGAGCTGGGCATCACCGACAGTGTCGTGGAACAGATCATCCGCCCGACCGGCCTCGTCGACCCCGAGATCGTGGTCAAACCGTCGAAGGGGCAGATCGACGACCTGCTCGAAGAGATCAAGCTGCGCGTCGAACGTGACGAACGCGTGCTGGTCACCACCCTCACCAAGAAAATGGCCGAAGAGCTCACCGACTTCCTCAGCGAACACGGCGTGCGAGTGCGCTACCTGCACTCCGACGTCGACACGCTGCGCCGCGTCGAACTGCTCACCGAACTGCGCGCCGGCGTCTACGACGTGCTGGTCGGCATCAACCTGCTGCGTGAGGGACTCGACCTGCCCGAGGTGTCGCTGGTCGCGATCCTCGACGCCGACAAGGAAGGCTTCCTCCGTTCGTCGACGTCCCTGATCCAGACCATCGGCCGCGCCGCCCGCAACGTGTCTGGGCAGGTGCACATGTACGCCGACGTGCTCACCGACTCGATGGCACACGCGATCGAGGAGACCACCCGTCGCCGCGAGAAGCAAGTGGCGTACAACACCGAGCGGGGGATCGACCCGCAGCCGCTGCGCAAACGCATCGCTGACATCACCGACGTGCTCGCCCGCGAAGAGGCCGACACCGCGGCGCTGCTGGCCGGGCGTGGCGGACGGAAGCGGTCCGCGACGCCCGCACTCGGCCGGGAGGGCCTCGGAGCGGCTGGCGCCAACCAGCTGGAGAGCATCATCGCCGACCTCAACGATCAGATGATCGCGGCCGCGGCCGAACTCAAGTTCGAGCTGGCCGCTCGCCTGCGCGACGAGGTGTCCGACCTGAAGAAAGACCTCCGGCAGATGGAGGCGGCGGGTCACGTGCACTGACCGTCCTGATCTGATCGGCGCTGACCGGACCCGACCCGTCGCAGGTTAATGTCAGTGGTGAGCCCTAACATTGCTACAGTGTCGATTTCTTCTGTTCCTGGCTCCTCCAAGCTGAGCGTCCGCGGCGCGCGGGTGCACAACCTACGCAACGTTGACCTTGAGATTCCGCGCGACTCGTTGGTCGTGTTCACCGGCCTGTCAGGGTCAGGAAAGTCCTCGCTCGCGTTCGACACGATCTTCGCCGAGGGTCAACGACGCTACGTCGAGTCGCTGTCGGCGTACGCCCGCCAGTTCCTTGGACAGGTCGACCGCCCCGACGTCGACTTCATCGAGGGCTTGAGCCCCGCCGTCTCGATCGACCAGAAGTCCACGAACCGCAACCCGCGTTCGACGGTCGGCACCATCACCGAGATCTACGACTACATGCGCCTGCTCTGGGCACGCATCGGCATCGCACACTGCCCGGAGTGCGGGGAGAAGATCGCCCGCCAGACCGTGCAGCAGATCGCTGACCAGCTGATGACCCTGGAGAAGGGCACCCGGTACCAGGTGCTCAGCCCCGTCGTGAGCAAGAAGAAGGGCGAGTTCGTCGACCTTTTCAAGGAACTCGCGTCGAGCGGCTATGCCCGCGCGATCGTCGACGGCAAGCCGGTGCAGCTGGCTGACCCGCCGGCGCTGAAGAAGCAGGTCAAGCACGACATCGCCGTGGTGATCGACCGGCTCGTGGCATCCCCAGACATCCTGTCCCGCCTCACTGACTCGCTTGAGACGGCGCTCGGACTCTCCGACGGCATCGTCAGCATCAACTTCGTCGACGAGGAAGGCGACGCCGCCTACCAGAGCTTCAGCGAGAAGCTGTCCTGCCCGAACGGCCACCCCCTCCAGCTCACCGAGATCGAACCCCGCACCTTCTCGTTCAACGCCCCCTTCGGCGCTTGCCCGGAGTGCTCAGGCCTCGGTACGCGGATGTCGGTGGACGCTGATCTGCTGATCGGCGACCCTTCGCTCAGCCTCCATGACGGCGTCATCCTGCCCTGGGCGCAGCAGGGCAAGGGACTGTACAACTACTTCCAGAAGCTGCTCGAGGCGCTCTCCCAGGAGCTCGACTTCTCGCTCGACACTCCTTGGAAGCAGCTCTCGCCCGATGTCCGCGAGGCAATCCTCGGCGGCAACGACTTCACCGTGAAGGTGCGCTGGAAGAACCGCTACGGCCGGGAGATCAAGTACTCCACCGGATTCGAAGGCGTCATCCCGTACATCGAGCGCAAGTACGCGGAGGCGGAAACCGACGTGCAACGGCAGCGGTTCGCCAGCTACCTGCGCGAGGTGCCGTGCATGGTCTGCGACGGCAAACGGCTGAAGCCCGAGGTGCTGGCCGTTCTCGTCGACGATCACAGCATTTCGGATGTCGCGGAACTCAGCCTCGTCGACGCGTACGACTTCATGCAGCGCTTGGAGCTGACCGAACGCGACGCACGCATCGCCGCGCAGGTGTTGCGGGAGATCCGGGTGCGCCTGGAGTTCCTGATCGAGGTCGGCCTCAGCTACCTCGACCTGGCGCGGGCAGCAGGCACCCTCTCCGGCGGCGAAGCGCAGCGCATCCGCCTGGCCACCCAGATCGGTTCAGGGCTGACCGGCGTGCTGTACGTGCTCGACGAACCGTCGATCGGCCTGCACCAGCGCGACAACCGGCGACTGATCGAGACCCTGGTCAAGCTGAAGAACCTGGGCAACACGCTGATCGTGGTCGAGCACGATGAGGACACCATTCGCACCGCCGACTGGATCGTGGACATCGGACCGGGCGCGGGCGAGCACGGCGGCACCGTCGTGCACTCCGGCGACTACGACACCCTGCTCAGCAACGAGTACTCGATCACCGGCGACTACCTGAGTGGGCGTCGGGAGATCGAGACTCCGACGAAGCGTCGCGCGATCGACCCCGGCCGACAGCTGAGCGTGGTCGGCGCGCGCGAGAACAACCTCAAGAACGTCACGGTCGACTTCCCGCTCGGCGTCTTCGTCGCCGTGACCGGGGTCAGCGGCTCCGGCAAGTCGTCGCTCGTCAACGACATCCTGTACAAGGTGCTCGCCAACCAGCTGAACGGCGCCAGGCAGATCCCCGGCAAGCACACCCGGATCACCGGCCTCGACAACCTGGACAAGGTCGTACACGTCGACCAGGCGCCGATCGGCCGCACACCGCGCTCGAACCCGGCAACATACACCGGCGTGTTCGACCGCATCCGCAACCTGTTCGCCGAGACCGTGGAGGCCAAAGCGCGCGGCTACCTGCCGGGTCGCTTCAGCTTCAACGTCAAGGGCGGCCGCTGCGAGAACTGCAGCGGTGATGGCACCATCAAGATCGAGATGAACTTCCTGCCCGACGTGTACGTCGCCTGCGAGGTGTGCGGGGGAGCGCGCTACAACCGCGACACCCTCACCGTGCACTACAAGGGCAAGAACATCGCCGAGGTGCTGGACATGCCGATCAGCGAGGCCGCGGAGTTCTTCGAGCCGATCAGCGCGATCCACCGCTACCTGAAGACGCTCGTCGATGTCGGACTCGGCTACGTGCGGCTCGGGCAGAGCGCCACCACACTGTCCGGCGGTGAGGCGCAGCGGGTGAAGCTGGCGACCGAGCTGCAGAAGCGGTCGAACGGGCGCAGTGTGTACGTTCTCGACGAGCCGACCACCGGACTGCACTTCGAAGATGTGCGCAAGCTTCTGATGATGCTCGGCAGCCTGGTCGACAAGGGCAACACGGTGATCGTGATCGAGCACAACCTCGACGTGATCAAGTCGTCGGACTGGGTGATCGACCTCGGCCCGGAAGGCGGCGCGGGCGGCGGGTCGGTGCTGGTGACCGGCCCCCCAGAGAAGGTTGCCAGGTCCAAGAAGAGCCACACCGGCATGTTCCTCAAGGAAGTACTGGCCGGAACGGCGTCGGCGAATCAAGCCAAGGCGGGATAGTCTCGCACTCAGCATGACCGACACTGTCAGTTACCGCCCGAGGGCGGGGGAGATCCCGACCGCACCCGGCGTCTACCGTTTCCGCGACGCCAACCGACGGGTGCTCTACGTAGGCAAGGCGAAGAACCTGCGGGCGCGGCTCAGTAACTACTTCGCGCCGCTCGCCACCCTGCACGAGCGCACCCGGCGCATGGTCACCACTGCGACATCCGTGGAATGGACCGTCGTCGCCAGCGAATTCGAGGCGCTGCAGCTCGAGTTCACCTGGATCAAGGAGTTCGACCCGCCGTTCAACGTCAAGTTCCGCGACGACAAGACCTACCCGTACCTCGCGCTGACCATGGCAGACGAGGCCCCACGGGTCATTGTCACCCGCAACCACAAGATCAAGGGTGCCCGCTACTTCGGCCCGTACCCGAAGGTGTGGGCGGTGCGCGAGACGATCGACCTGATGATCAAGGCGTTTCCGATCCGCACCTGCTCCGACTCCAGCTATAAGCGGGCAATGCAGAGCGGCCGGCCGTGCTTTCCGGGCCAGATCGGGCGCTGCGGCGGACCCTGCTCCGGCAAGGTCAGCATCGAACAGCACCGCGCCATCGTCGAGGACTTCGCGGCGTTCATGGCCAGCCACGATCGGCGCGTGATCGGCCGGCTGACCAAGGACATGAAGCGCGCCTCCGACCACCAGCAGTACGAGGAGGCCGCAAAGATCCGCGACCGCATCCTCGCCCTGGAGGGCGTGCTGGAGAAGAGCGCCGTGGTGCTGCCCGAAACCGTGTCCTGCGACCTGTTCGGCATCGAACACGACGAACTCGCCGCCGCCGTGCAGCAGTTCGTGGTGCGCGGCGGCCGAATCCGCGGTGTCCGCAGCTGGGTCGTCGACAAGGAACTCGACCTCGAGATGGGCGAGCTGGTCGACTCCATCCTGCAGCGCGCCTACGACGACGAACGGCCACCGCGCGAGGTGATCGTGCCAGAGCTGCCCGAGGATGTCGCGGAACTCGAACTCTGGCTGCAGACCATCCGCGGCACCGGCAAGGTGCACCTGCACACCGCGCAACGCGGCGACAAGGCAGCACTGATGCAGACCGCGACCCTGAACGCGAAGCACGCCCTGCAGCTGTACAAGACCCGCCGCTCCGGCGACTTCGTGGCCCGGTCGCAGGCCCTCGCCGACATTCAGGAGGCGCTCGAACTGCCCGAAGCGCCGTTGCGGATGGAGTGCTACGACGTGTCCCACCTGAGCGGCACGAACATCGTGGCATCGATGGTGGTATTCGAAGACGGGCTGGCCCGCAAAGACCAGTACCGGCGCTTCAGTATCCCCGAGTACGCCGACGACACCGAGGCGCTGTACCAGGTGCTCCGCCGCCGGCTCGCCTACCTGGCCGGCGACAGACCCAGCGAGGAAGCTACCACCACCACCACCACCACCAGCGCCGCCGGTGAGGAGACACCGGATGCCGTGCGCCGCAAGAAGTTCACGTACCGGCCTAACCTGCTCGTGGTCGACGGAGGGCAGCCGCAGGTCGCGGCGGCCGCGCGGGCACTGCGCGACTCCGGGGTGACCGGAATCGAGATCTGCGGTATCGCGAAGCGGCTGGAGGAGATCTGGCTGCCGGACAGCGACTACCCGGTCATCCTGCCGCGCAACAGTGACGCACTGTTCATGTTCCAGCGTCTGCGTGACGAAGCGCACCGCTTCGCCATCACCTATCAGCGGCAGAAACGCAGCCGCGACATCAGCTCGGTGCTGTCCGAGATCCCCGGACTCGGCCCGTCACGCGTGAAGCTGCTGCTGAAGCACTTCGGTTCCGTCTCCCGGCTCCGCTCGGCCGACGCCGGGGCGATCGCCGAAGTGCGTGGTATCGGGCCGGGCCTCGCCGAAACTATCGTCACCACGCTGCGCAGCTGACCCGCGGTGCGTGTGGCGTGTTCAACGCTCGATAGGCTGGAGGCCACATTGACAGCGCGAGAACGAGGGACAATGGCGGGCACCGGCCAGCAGGAACTGCTCATCGTCACAGGAATGTCCGGAGCGGGCAGGTCGACCGTCGCCAACGCCCTCGAGGATCTCGGCTGGTACGTGGTCGACAACCTCCCGCCGTTGATGCTGCGGCCCCTCACCGAACTGGCCGAGAAGGCCGGCAACGCCATCCCGAAGATCGCCGCGGTGGTCGACGTGCGGGGCGGCAAGCTGTTCACGGATGTTGTGGAGGCCCTGGAGGGGCTCCGCGAGAGCGCCAACGTGCGGATGGTGTTCCTCGAGGCCACCGACGCCGTGCTGGTGCGGCGGTTCGAGCAGGTGCGCCGCCCTCACCCGTTGCAGGCCGACGGCACGCTCCTCGACGGCATCGCCGCAGAGCGCGCCCTGATGGTCGAGCTGCGGGCGAGCAGTGACATCGTGATCGACACGTCAGACCTCAACGTGCACCAGTTGGCGACCGCCGTGCACGAGAAGTTCGGCACAGAAGACACCCCGGGCGTGACGGTCACCCTGCTCAGCTTCGGGTTCAAGTACGGACTCCCGGCCGACGCCGACCATGTTGCGGATGCTCGCTTCCTGCCGAATCCGTTCTGGGTGCCCTCCCTGCGGGCGTTAAACGGCACAGACGAAGCGGTCAGCGAGTTCGTGCTCAGCCAGGAGGGCGGCCGCGAATTCATCACCGCGTACGCCGCGGCCCTGCAGCCCGTGCTCGCCGGGTATCAGCGGGAAAATAAGAGACACGCTACGATCGCCATTGGTTGTACCGGAGGAAAACACCGGTCGATCGCCCTCGCCGAAGAGCTCGCCACCCTGCTGCGTGGCCTGCCCGGCGTCGGTGTGAACGTGAAACACCGCGACCTCGGACGCGAGTAACCTCGTTCAGATCCGCACACGCTTCCCCGTGTGCCGACACCCGACTTACTAAGCCAAACAAAGGATTCCATCAGTGGCTCTCACCGCCGACGTCAAAGACGAACTCACCACGGTCGACGCGGGGAACACGACGGTTCGGGCAGCGGAGCTTGCCACCATACTGCGGTTCTCCGGCGGCTTGCACGTCATTTCGAACCGGATTGCGGTCGAGTCCGAGGTGGATAGTGCGCAGCTCGCGCGGCGGGTGCGCAAGGACCTGGCCGAGCTCTACGGGGTTCGCAGCGACGTGACCGTGATCTCGGCATCCGGCATCCGACGCACCAGCAACTACCTGGTACGCGTGCTGGACGGGGGAGAGACCCTGGCCCGACAGACCGGCCTGCTCGACGCCAGACGCCGCCCGATCCGCGGGCTGCCGAACAAGCTCACCACCGGCGGCCAGGAGATCCTCGCCGCGGTCTGGCGTGGAGCGTTCCTCGCCCGCGGCACACTCACCGACCCCGGCCGTTCGGCCGCACTCGAGGTCACCTGCCCCGGAAACGAGGCCGCGATGGCACTGGTCGGCGCCGCCGGACGTCTGCAGATCCCCGCCAAAGCGCGCGAGGTGCGCGGCGTGCACCGTGTCGTGGTGCGAGACGGCGAAGCCATCAGCGCCATCCTGCGGCTGATGGGCGCCAGCGCCAGCGTCACCGCCTGGGAGGAACTGCGCCAGCGCCGCGAGGTGCGCGCCACCGCCAACCGCCTGGTCAACTTCGACGACGCCAACCTGCGCCGGTCCGCGCAGGCCGCCGTGGCCGCCTGCGCCCGCGTCGAACGGGCCATGGAGATCCTCGGCGAGACCATTCCCGACCACCTCCGCTACGCCGGCGACCTGCGCCTGGCACACCGCGAGGCCAGCCTCGACGAGCTCGGCCACTTCGCCGACCCGCCCATGACGAAAGACGCCGTCGCCGGCCGCATCCGTCGCCTGCTCGCAATGGCCGACAAGCGCGCCTCCGATCTCGGCATCCCGGGCACGGAAGCGGGACTTCCCTCGGATCTCGACCGGGACTAACCTGAACGACTGATCTGTGCCAGCTGGGAAGTTTCCCTCGACAGTGTTGTTGTCCTCATTAGACTGACACAGTCACCCCGCGTGCTGCACCGCCTGCCACCGGGGCCAACTCGCTAGGAGAAAATGCATGGCTGAATACACGCTGCCCGAACTTGCCTACGACTACTCGGCCCTGGAGCCGAGCATCAGCGGCACGATCATGGAGCTGCACCACTCGAAACACCACGCCACCTACGTCGCCGGAGCGAACACCGCCCTCGAGAAGCTCGCCGAAGCGCGGGATTCCGGTGACTTCACCAACGTGAACAAGCTTGAGAAGGACCTCGCGTTCAACCTCGGTGGACACGTGAACCACTCGATCTTCTGGACCAACCTCTCCCCGAACGGCGGCGACAAGCCGACCGGTGAGCTCGCTGCTGCCATCGCCGACAACTTCGGCAGCTTCGACAAGTTCACCGCTCACTTCACCGCCGCAGCACTCGGTGTGCAGGGCTCCGGATGGGCAGCACTGGTGTGGGACTCCATCGGTCAGCGACTGATTGTTCAGCAGTTCTTCGACCAGCAGTCGAACTTCGCGCCCGGCACGATTCCTGTGCTGATGCTGGATGTCTGGGAGCACGCCTACTACATCGACTACAAGAACGTGCGTGCCGACTACGTGAAGGCGTTCTGGAACATCACCAACTGGGCAAACGTCCAGGAGCGCTTCACGACCGCCCGGGAGAAGACAAACGGCCTGCTGGTACTGTCGTAAACGGCATCGTGGCTGGGGTGGCCACGCGTCGCCCCAGCCACCGTCCGCTGGTATGACCAGTTGCCCCACCACCCTTGCGTCTGTTCAGGCGCCTGAGCAACAGGAGATCCATTGTCCGTCAAGATCGGCATCAACGGCTTCGGCCGTATCGGCCGCAACTACTTCCGCGCTGCGCTCGCCAAAGGCAGCGACCTCGAGCTCGTCGCGGTCAACGACCTCACCGACAACAAGACGCTCGCCCACCTTCTGAAGTACGACTCGATCACCGGCCGGCTCGACGCCACCGTGGAGCTCGAGGGCAACCAGATCATCGTCAACGGCAAGCCGATCACGGTACTGGAGGAGCGCGACCCCGCCAACCTCGGCTGGGGGGACCTCGGCGTTGACATCGTCATCGAGTCCACCGGTCGCTTCACCAAGGCCGACGACGCACGCAAGCACATCGACGCGGGCGCCAAGAAAGTTCTGATCTCCGCTCCGGCCAACGGTGAGGACGCCACCTTCGTGATGGGCGTGAACCACGAGTCATACGACCCGGCAGCGCACCACATCATCTCGAACGCATCCTGCACCACGAACTGCCTGGCACCGCTCGCTAAGGTCTTCAACGACGAGTTCGGTATCGAGCGAGGTCTGATGACCACGATCCACGCCTACACCGCCGACCAGAACCTGCAGGACGGCCCGCACAGCGACCTCCGTCGCGCGCGCGCCGCGGGCATCAACATCGTGCCGACCTCGACCGGTGCCGCCAAGGCCATCGGCTTGGTGCTGCCGGAACTCGTCGGCAAGCTCGACGGTTTCGCCCTGCGCGTGCCGGTACCCACCGGCTCGATCACCGACCTCACCGTCACCGCGTCACGCAACGTGACGGTCGACGAGGTCAAGGCTGCCTACAAGAACGCTGCCGAGGGCAAGCTCAAGGGCATCCTCAAGTACACCGAAGACGAGATCGTCTCGTCCGACATCGTGTCTGACCCGCACTCCTCGATCTTCGACGCCGGCCTGCTGCGTGTCCTGGGCAACCAGGTCAAGCTGTCCGCGTGGTACGACAACGAGTGGGGATACTCCAACCGCTTGGTCGATCTGACCGAGTACGTCGCCGACCGCCTGTAAGGAATCTAATTCGTGGCATTGCGCACTATCGAAAGCCTCGGGGCTCTCACTGGCAAAACGGTACTGCTGCGATGCGACCTCAACGTTCCGCTCCAAAACGGGGTCATCACCGACGACGGACGCATTCGTGCGTCCGTCCCCACGGTGACTGACCTCGTCGGGGCGGGCGCCAAGGTCGTCATCGTCTCCCACCTCGGACGCCCGGAAGGCGCGCCGGATGAGCGATACAGCCTCGCTCCGGTCGCGGTGCGGCTCTCCGAGCTGTTGGGCGCTCCGGTTGCGTTCGCCCGCGACACCGTGGGTGAGGATGCCGAAGCCACAGTGCGTGATCTGCCAGCAGGCGGCGTCGCGCTGCTGGAGAACCTCCGCTTCAACCCCGGGGAGACCAGCAAGCAGGACGCTGAGCGTCAGGAATTCGCGGCGAAGCTCGCCGCCCTCGGCGACGCCTTCGTCTCCGACGGATTCGGCGTCGTCCACCGCAAGCAGGCGAGCGTGTACGAACTCGCCACCCTGCTGCCGAGCGCGGCCGGCACGCTGATCGCTGCCGAACTCGACGTACTCGACCGCCTCACCAAGTCGCCGGAACGGCCGTACACGGTCGTTCTCGGCGGCTCAAAGGTCAGCGACAAGCTTGGCGTGATCGGGCACCTGCTGCCCAAGGTCGACTCGCTGCTGATCGGCGGCGGCATGCTGTTCACCTTCCTCGCTGCGAACGGTCACAAGGTCGGGTCGAGCCTGCTCGAAGCCGACCAGATCGACACGGTCAAGGGCTACCTGGCCGATGCCGAACGCCTCGGCGTCGACATCGTGCTGCCGACCGACGTGGTCGTGGCATCCAAGTTCGGCGCCGACGCGGAGCACGTCGTGACACCGGCCGACGCCATCGAGGACACCCCGTTCGGCGCGGCAGGTCTCGGCCTCGACATCGGGCCGGAGACATCCGCCCGGTTCGCCGACGTCATCCGCTCCTCGAAGACGGTGTTCTGGAACGGCCCAATGGGCGTGTTCGAACTCGCGCCGTTCGCCGCGGGCACCCAGGCGGTCGCGGCCGCACTCACCGAGATCGACGGTCTCGGCGTAGTGGGAGGCGGCGACTCCGCCGCCGCGGTGCGGGCACTCAACTTTGACGACAATCAGTTTGGTCACATTTCTACCGGCGGCGGCGCGAGTCTCGAGTTCCTCGAGGGCAAGAAGCTTCCGGGCTTGGAGGTTCTCGGATGGCAGCAGTAAATTCCCGTATCCCGCTGATCGCGGGCAACTGGAAAATGAATCTTGACCACCTGCAGGCGATCGCGTTCGTGCAGAAGCTCGCCTGGAGCCTCAAGGACGCCCGGCATGACTTCGACTCGGTCGAGGTTGCGGTGTTTCCGCCGTTCACCGACCTGCGCTCCGTGCAGACTCTGATCGCCGCGGACAAGCTTCCACTGAAGTTCGGTGGGCAGGATGTCAGCCAGCACGACTCCGGCGCATACACCGGTGAGGTGTCCGGGGCATTCCTCAAGGCGCTGCAGAGCGACTACGTCATCATCGGCCACTCCGAACGCCGCCAGTATCACGGCGAGACCGACGAGATCGTCGGCGCCAAGACCGCTGCGGCCCTCAAGCACTCGGTCACCCCAATCATCTGCGTCGGCGAGACCGCCGAAGACCTCGAGCAGCACGGCCCGAGCGCCGTGCCGGTCGCCCAGCTGAAGGCCGCCCTGGCAGCGGTCGGCAAGGCAACCGACATCGTCGTCGCCTACGAGCCGGTGTGGGCAATCGGCTCCGGCCAGGCCGCCACTCCCGAGCAGGCCGAACAGGTCTGTGCGGCGCTCCGTGCGGTGGTGGCGGAAGCCCTCGGCGCGGATGTCGCCGCGGCAACCCGCATTCTGTACGGCGGCTCGGTCAAGTCATCCAACATCGCCGGCTTCATGCGGCAGCCTAACGTCGACGGCGCGCTGGTCGGCGGGGCAAGCCTCGACGTCGCCGAGTTCACGAGTATCGCTCGGTTCAAACAGCACGTCGGCGTCTGACGCTTATACTGGTTGACGGTCTACAACCGTTCGAAAGGTAACCCGTGGAAATTCTTCAGGTTGTGCTGCAGGTTATCCTCGGCATCACGAGCCTCCTGCTCACGCTGCTGATCTTGCTGCACCGCGGTCGTGGAGGCGGCTTGTCCGACATGTTCGGCGGGGGCGTCACGTCCAACTTGGGAGCATCCGGGGTCGCCGAGCGCAACCTCAACCGCATCACGGTGATCCTCGCCCTTGTCTGGATCACCTGTATCGTCGTGCTCGGTCTCATCACCAAGTTCGACTCGGGTATCTAGGGCCAGCAGGATTCTGAGCAAGGGGGACTGAAGTGGCTTCAGGCGGTAGTGCAATTCGTGGTTCGCGCGTCGGCGCGGGCCCCATGGGGGAACAGGACCGCGGCTTCCACGCCGAGCGTGTCGCTGTGTCCTACTGGGATGAGCTCGGCAACGAGACGGTGCGGTATTTCTCCGCGGCTCTTCCCGACGAGGAGATTCCGGAGACGATCGACAGCCCGCAGTCGGGGCTGCCCGCGGGTCGCGACAAGGACAACCCGCCGCAGGTGGCGAAGCTTGAGCCCTACAAGACGCACCTCGCGTACGTGAAGGAGCGCCGCACCGAGGAAGAAGCGGAGGCGCTGCTCGAGGAGTCGCTGCAGCAGCTTCGTGCTCGCCGCGGCATGACCGCGTCGTAGGGTTCATCAGGCACTGCGCGAAGAACTTAACAAGTAAAGGCCGCCCAACCGGGCGGCCTTTACTTGTTGCGGATCGACGTGTCGGTCAGTTGTCGTCGGCGGAGGTCCAGTACCGGTGCTTGGCGATGAGCTCGTCGGGGACCTCGGCGGTGGCCTCCTGGTCGACGAAGAACACCGTGCGCTTACGCCCCTGCACGCCGGCGGCTGGGACGGAATCCGGTGCCACACCCGCCATGGTGAGGCCGAGAGCGGATGCCTTGTCCTGACCGGCCAGCACGAGCCAGACCCGATCGGAGTTGTTGATCACCGGCAGCGTGAGGCTGAGGCGTTCCGGCGGCGGCTTGGGGGAGTTCCGCACCGCGATGACACTTTTCTCGGTCTCCCGGATGCCGGGCAGGCCAGGAAACAGTGACGCCACATGACCGTCGGGTCCGACCCCGAGGAACGTGACCGCGAAGCGCGGGTAGTCGCCCTCGGTTGCGGCGGCAGCGAGTTCCGCCGCATACGCGTCGGCCGCGGCATCCAGATCCTCGTACTCACTCGGCGCCGGGAACGTGTGCACATGCGAGTCGTCGACCGCGACGTGCGCGAGCAAGGCATCGATCGCCTGCTGGTCGTTGCGGTCGGCGTGGCGGCGCGGCACCCAGCGTTCGTCGCCCCACCAGAAGTGCAGCCGCGACCAGTCCAGGCTGTCGCGCGCGGCCGAGGCGTTGATGGCATCCAGCACCGCGATACCCATCGAACCACCGGTCAACGCGACATGTGCCTCGTCTTCGGTCTCGAGCACGTCGATCATCTTGGTGATGAATCGCGCCGCCGCGGAACCGGCGAGAGACATTTTGTCGGGGTGCACGAGCACCCGCCGTTCATTCGTCACGAAATCTACGCCTAGCCTTTGCCGGTCGGGAACGGGAGGGTGACGGCCGCCTGATCGGCGAGCAGTGCCATTCCGTCCGTGATCACTCGTCCAAACAAATCATCAGGATCGAGTCTGCGCAACTCTTCCGACAGGCAGTCGCGCAGGCTGCGGCGGGGCAGCGAGATGTCGTGTACCGGCTGGTTCGGCTGGGTCAGGGTCGCAACGCCCGGGATCTCACGCTTCAAGTCGATGACACCGCTCGCGCGGTGCAACTGAACGCCGTGGATTCCGCCCCGTGTCTCGCTGGGATCGGTGATGGTGAGGTTCACCGGTACCTCGAGCTGCAACGTCAGCCAGGCGGCGAGCAGCATGGTCGACGGGGATGCCGCCGACCCTGTCACGGCGACGGCGGTGATCGGCTCGAACGGCGGCTGGTCGAGCACCGCGGCCAACTGCGCCCGCCACAGGGTCAGGCGGGTCCAGGCGAAGTCGGTGTCGCCGGGTGCGTAGGACACCGAGCAGCGATTGATCGCCGCTGCCGGGTCGGGGGCCGCGGCGGCATCGCTGATCCGCCGCTGCGCGATCCGTCCGAGCGGTGACTTGCTCGGCACCTCCGGTGCCTCACGCGGCCACCAGGCAACCACGGGAGCATCCGGCAGCAGCAGGGCCATGACCAGGCCCTCCTCGTCGCCGGCGATCTCGCCATATGCCCGCAACACGATGACCTCGCTGGCGCCGGCGTCGCCGCCGACCCGGATCTCCGCGTCCAGCCGGTTGGGCTTCGTGGGATCGGTTGAGACCACGATGACCCGCATCGGGTGCTCGCGTGAGGCGTCATTGGCGGCCTGGATGGCCTCCTCCTCATCGCCGATCGGTACCGCGATGACAAGAGTCAGCACGCGTCCGAGGGCAACGACGCCGCCCTCCTCGCGGATGTTGACGATGCTCTTCGACACCGCACTGGTCGTGGTGTTGGGCAGGTCGACGATCATGGACGCCTCCAGTTGCGGCCGTCGCGGGCCATTAGTTCATTGGCCGAGCTCGGCCCCCACGTTCCGGGCTTGTACTGTTCAGGCTGGCCCTGGGTCTGCCAGAACTCCTCGATCGGGTCGAGGATCTTCCAGCTGAGTTCGACCTCGGCGTGGCGGGGGAACAGCGGCGGGTCGCCGAGCAGCACATCGAGGATGAGCCGCTCGTACGCTTCCGGGCTCGCCTCGGTGAAGGCGTGACCGTATCCGAAGTCCATGGTGACGTCGCGGATCTGCAGGCTGGCGCCCGGCACCTTCGACCCGAACCGGATGGTGACACCCTCGTCGGGCTGCACTCGGATCACGATGGCGTTCTCGCCCAGTTCCGACGTCTGGCTCTCCGCGAAGAGATACTGCGGCGCTCGTTTGAACACCACGGCGATCTCGGTGACGCGTCGGCCGAGACGCTTGCCGGCGCGCAGGTAGAACGGCACACCCGCCCAGCGGCGAGTGTTGATGTCCAGGCGCATCGCCGCGTAGGTCTCGGTGAGCGATTCCGGGTTCATGCCGTCCTCCTCGAGGAAGCCCAGCACCTTCTCGCCACCCTGCCAGCCGCCCGCGTACTGTCCACGCGCGGTCGAGGCAGCGAGATCCTCAGGCAGGCGAACCGCCGCGAGAACCTTCTCCTTCTCAGCCCGCAGGTCGGCGGCGTCGAACGAGTTCGGCTCCTCCATTGCGGTGAGCGCGAGCAGCTGCAGCAGGTGGTTCTGGATGACGTCGCGGGCGGCGCCGATGCCGTCGTAGTAGCCGGCACGGCCGCCTACTCCGATGTCCTCGGCCATCGTGATCTGCACGTGGTCCACGTAGTTGCTGTTCCAGATCGGTTCCCACAGCTCATTGGCGAAGCGCAGGGCCAGAATGTTCTGAACCGTCTCCTTGCCGAGGTAGTGGTCGATGCGGAACACCGATCCGGGCGGGAACACCGACTCGACGACCTCGTTCAACTCGCGCGCCGACTTCAGGTCGCTGCCGAACGGCTTCTCGATCACGACGCGACGCCAGGAGTCCTCGGCCTCCTCGGCGAGCCCGGCGGAGCGAAGCTGTTCGGTCACCAGCGGGAACGCCTTCGGTGGAATCGACAGGTAGAACGCGTGGTTGCCCATCGTTCCCCGGGTGGTGTCGAGTTCCTCGAGGGTTGCCTTCAACCGGGCGAACGCGGCCGGGTCGTCGAACTCGCCCTGCACGAAGCGGATGCCCTGGCTGAGCTGCTGCCAAACGGCCTCGTCGAACGGCGTACGGGCGTACTTCTTGATCGCCTCGTACACCTCCTGTTCGAAGTCCTGGTTCTCCCAGTCGCGTCGGGCGAAACCGACCAGCGCGAAACCGGCGGGCAGCAGCCCGCGGTTCGCGAGGTCGTAGACGGCCGGCATCAGCTTCTTGCGTGACAGGTCACCCGTCACTCCGAAGATGATCAGGGCACTGGGTCCGGCGATTCGGTTGAGCCGACGGTCGGTGGGCAGACGCAGCGGGTTGATCCCGGGCGCAATCTCCACGGGGGGCATAGAGCTCCTTGTTGCAGTGGGTGAGCTAGCCGAGCGCACGCGTGAGCGTGGCCACGCCGTTCGCCGGGTCGGTGAGGGTGAGCGTCAGCACTGGACGGCCGTGCTCGCCGAGGACGGTTGCGTCACCGGCTGCCTGGGCCTGGATCAGCTGACCGAAGGTGAACGGACGGCCCGGGATCTCCAGGTCCTCCGGCTCAGTGGCGAGGATCTGCAGGAACACGCCGATCGCGGGACCACCCTTGTGGAACTGACCGGTGGAGTGCAGGAAGCGCGGACCCCAACCGAAGGTGACCGGGCGTCCGGTCTTCGCGGCGATCAGGTTGCGCAGCTTCTCCAGGTCGGGGTGAGCGACACGGTCCACGTACGCCTGAATCGACACGTAGCCGGTGTCGCTGAGCTGGTCGAACAGCGCAGCGAACGCGGAATCCAGCGTCGTCGCAGACTCCGCGACTGCTCCGCGCACCTCGACGCCCTCCGCCACGAACACCGGCGCTGCCGGCTCCGGGCGGGCGTCCAGCAGGCCGCGCGCGGCCACTTTGGCCGACTCGACGTCGGGCTGGTCGAACGGGTTGATGCCGAGAAGGATGCCGGCAACAGCCGTGGCGTACTCCCAGGTGAGCAACTGCGCGCCCAGGGTGCCGGTGATCTCGATCTCGCCCTCTTCGACATCCTTGGTGTCGTTCCAGTCACCGACCAGACGAACCACCTGCAGGTCGGGAAGGTCGGCCGACAGCTCGGGAGCATCGGTGCCGAGTACGACGGGGAGCAGGCCTGTGCCGTTTTTCCCCGTCGACTCGGCGATCAGCTGCTCGGCCCAGTCGGCGAAGCCCAGGATGTGGGTTCCGTCGGCCACAATGGCCAGCTTGTTCTTCAGCGGGCGGGTGCCGGCGATCGCCGCACCCAGCACCAGGCCGGGGTTAGACGGGATGTCCTGAGCCAGCTCCAGCGAGACCGCTTCGGCCTCGTCGAGCAGTCGCGCGATGTCGACGCCGGCGAGTCCGGACGGCACCAGCCCGAAGGCGGTGAGCGCGGAATAGCGCCCGCCGACGTTCGGGTCGGCATTGAACACGCGGTAGCCGGCTTCACGCGCTGACGCGTCGAGAGGCGATCCGGGGTCCGTGACGATGATGATCCGGTCGATCGGGTCGATACCCGCGTCACGGAAGGCCTGCTCGTACACGCGCTTCTGGCTGTCGGTTTCGACGGTGCCGCCCGACTTCGACGAGATCACCACGGCGGTGGACGCCAGACGGGTGTCCAATGCGGCGAGCACCTGACCGGGGGAGGTCGAATCGAGAACGGTCAGCTCGACGCCCTCGGTGCGGGTGAGCACCTCGGGGGCGAGCGAGGATCCGCCCATCCCGCCGAGCACGATGTGGTCGACACCGTCCGCGCGCAGCTTGTGCCGCAATGCGAGGATGTCGTCGACCAGGGGCCGCGACACGACGATCGACTCGGTCCAGCCAAGGCGCTTCTTCGCCTCGTCCTCGGCCTCGGCGCCCCACAGGGTCTCGTCCTGGTCGGTGATCCGGCTGGCAACGAGATCGCTGACCAGTTGCGGAACGACGCGGTCGACAGCTTCCGCTGCCGCGCCGCTCACACCGATCTTGATGCTCACTTGGCCTCGACCTTTGCTGCCTCGAGCGCGGCGGTGACGGTGTCGAGCAGTTCGTTCCAGGAAACGACGAACTTCTCCACACCCTCTTTCTCGAGCAGCTCCGTGACGTCGTCGTAGGAGACGCCCTGTGCGGCGATGGCGTCGAGTACCTGGTTGGCCTCGGCGTAGTTGCCCGTGACCTTGTCACCTTCGACCACGCCGTGGTCGAAGGTGGCTTCCAGGGTCTTCTCCGGCATGGTGTTGACGGTGTTCTTCACGGCCAGCTCGGTCACGTAGAGCGTGTCGGGCAGGCTCGGGTCCTTGACACCGGTCGACGCCCACAGCGGACGCTGCACGTTCGCTCCGGCAGCGAGCAGGGTCTTCGCCCGCTCGGAGTCGAAGGACTGCTCGAACACCTCGTAGGCGAGACGTGCGTTCGCAATGCCCGCCTTGCTCTTGAGCGCGCGAGCCTCGTCGGTGCCGACCGCCTCGAGGCGCTTGTCGATCTCAGTGTCGACGCGCGACACAAAGAACGAGGCGACCGAGTGGCTCGTGGACAGGTCGTGGCCGGCGGCCTTCGCCTTCTCCAGGCCCGTGAGGTACGCGTTGATGACCTCGCGGTAGCGCGCCAGGCTGAAGATCAGGGTGACGTTGACGCTGATGCCCTCGGCGATGGTGGCGGTGATGGCCTCGAGGCCCTCAACCGTTGCCGGGATCTTGATCATCACATTGGGACGGTTGACCTTGGCCCAGAGGGTCTTGGCCTCGGCAATGGTGTCTTCGGTGTGGTTGGCGCGCGCCGGCTCGACCTCGATCGACACACGACCGTCGAAGCCGTTGCTGGCGTCGTAGACGGGACGCAGAAGGTCACACGCGGTGGTGACGTCGTGCGTGGTGATCTCGAACACGGCTTCGGTGACATCCGCACCGGCCTTGGCCAGTTCCGCGACCTGTGCGTCGTAGGTGGTGCCCTTGGCCAACGCGGTGGCGAAGATCGTGGGGTTGGTGGTGACACCGACGACGTTGCGGTCGGCCATGAGGTCCTTCAGGCCACCGGAGACAATGCGGTCGCGGGAAAGGTCGTCGAGCCAGATGCTGACACCGAGATCGGAGAGGGCCTGGGTGGGGGTGCTGTTCGTCATTTTCTTCTTCCTTTTCCCGGCGCCTAGAGGGCGGCCAGTGATTCCTTGGCGGCCGCGACAGCAGCCTCGGTGGTGATACCAAACTTGTGGAACAGGGTCTTGTAGTCGGCCGAGGCGCCGAAGTGCTCGATCGAGACGCTGCGGCCGGCGTCGCCGACGTAGCGCTGCCAGGTCAGGGCGAGGCCGGCCTCGATCGACACACGGGCCTTGACCTCGGTGGGCAGCACGGACTCCCTGTACTCGGCGCTCTGCTCTTCGAACCATTCCACGCTCGGCATGGACACAACGCGGGCGTTGATGCCGTCGGCCTTGAGCGCCTCGCGGGCGTTGACAGCGAGCTGAACCTCGGAGCCGGTGGCGATGAAGATGACGTCGGGGGTGCCGTTTGCGGCCTCGGCCAGCACGTAGCCGCCCTTTGCGACGTTCTTCGCGGCTGCGAACGTGTCGCCGCTGGCGTCGCCTTCGCCGCGCTCGAACACCGGGATGTTCTGACGGGTCAGGGCGATACCGGCGGGCGCGTTGCGACGCTCGAGGATCGTCTTCCAGGCCCAGGCGACCTCGTTGGCGTCTCCCGGGCGCACTACCTCGAGACCGGGAATAGCGCGGAGGGTGGACAGCTGTTCGATCGGCTGGTGGGTGGGGCCGTCTTCACCGAGCGCGACCGAGTCGTGGGTCCAGACGAAGATCGACGGCGACTTCATGAGCGCGGCCAAACGCACCGCGGGGCGCATGTAGTCGCTGAAGATCAGGAAGGTTCCGCCGTACGCGCGGGTCGGGCCGTGCAGCACGATGCCGTTCAGGATGGCGCCCATGGCGTGCTCGCGGATGCCGAAGTGCAGCACGCGACCGTATTTGTCGCCCTTCCATGCAGCGGTGGAGAATTCCGCGGGCACGAAGGACTTGGCGCCCTCGATGGTGGTGTTGTTCGACTCGGCGAGGTCGGCGGAGCCACCCCAGAGTTCGGGAACGACGGCGCCCAGGGCGTTCAGCACCTTGCCGGACGCGGCGCGGGTGGAGACATCCTTACCGGCTTCGAAGACGGGCAGTGCCGCTTCAACGCCCTCCGGCAGTTCGCCACGGAGCAGTCGGTCGAGCAGGGCCTTCTTGTCAGCGTTGGCCGCAGCCCACGCGTCGAAGGACTTCTGCCACTCGGCGCGCTTCTCGGCGCCGCGCTCGACGGCCTTGCGGGTGTGCTTGATGACCTCGTCGGCGACGGCGAAGTTCTGGGCGGGGTCGAAACCGAGCACCTCCTTCACGGCGGCGAGCTCGTCGGCGCCGAGAGCGGAACCGTGGATCTTGCCGGTGTTCTGCTTCTTCGGCGACGGCCAGCCGATGATCGTCTTCAGGATGATCAGGCTGGGCTTGGAGGTCTCGGCCTTGGCCGCCTCGATGGCGTCGTTCAGGGCGTGGATGTCCTCGACGTACTCGCCGGTCTTCTTCCAGTCGACGACCTGAACCTGCCAGCCGTAGGCCTCGTAGCGGGCCTGCACGTCTTCGGTGAAGGCGATGTTCGTGTCGTCTTCGATCGAGATCTGGTTGGAGTCGTAGATCGCGATGAGGTTGCCGAGCTGCTGGTGGCCGGCGAGCGAACCCGCCTCGCTGGTGACGCCCTCCTGCAGGTCACCGTCACCGGCGATCACGTAGATGTTGTGGTCGAATGGGCTGGTGCCCTCTGCGGCCTCAGGGTCGAACAGGCCGCGCTCGAAGCGAGCGGCGTAAGCGAAGCCGACAGCCGAGGCGAGGCCCTGGCCGAGCGGACCGGTGGTGATCTCCACACCATCGGTGTGGCCGACCTCGGGGTGGCCCGGGGTCAACGAGCCCCAGGTGCGGAGCTTCTTCAGGTCATCGAGCTCGAGGCCGTAGCCGCCGAGGTAGAGCTGAACGTACTGGGTCAGCGAGCTGTGGCCCGCCGACAGGATGAAGCGGTCCCGACCGAGCCAGTGCTGGTCGCTGGGGTCATGGCGCATTACTTTCTGGAAGAGCAGGTACGCGGCGGGCGCAAGGCTCATAGCCGTTCCCGGGTGCCCGTTGCCGACCTTTTCCACGGCATCCGCCGCGAGAAGTCGAGCGGTATCTACTGCCTGGTTGTCAATGGAATCCCATTGGAATGCTGCCACTGGAATGATGACCCTTCTATCGCGATGCCGGAGTGTCCGGTAGGGATGTGCGTGCCGAAGACTTCGTTGGCTTGTGAGAAGGCGCCGCGTGATATCGATCTGCGGTGAGTAGACCTTCGGTTAGGCAAGCACGTTCAAGTATAGAGAGCCTCGCCCGTTCGAGGGGGTGGCTGGTGACCGCGGGCGTAACACCGCACTTCCGTGCGGCGGGCGGATCGTTGCACGGGCATCGATTAGACTCAACGGCGAAACTTGAGGACCAATGAGGAGCGATGAACGTAGCCGTAGAACCCCAGATCCGGGCACCCCGCACCGGGTTCCGGCGCACGGTCAAGGCGTACGTCTCGCTGACCAAACCGCGAGTGACCGAGTTGCTCCTGGTCACGACCGCACCCGTGATGATCCTTGCCCAGAACGGCATCCCGAACCTGTGGCTGATGCTCGCCACCCTGATCGGCGGCACGTTGAGCGCGGGAGCGGCAAGCGCGTTCAACTGCTACATCGACCGCGACATCGACAAGCTGATGCACCGTACCGAGAATCGGCCGCTGGTGACCGGGGAGATCACCCCACGGGCGGCGCTGATTTTCTCCTGGATCCTCACGATCCTGTCGACTGTGTGGCTGCTGGTGTTTACCAACCTGCTCGCGGCGTCCCTGTCGGTGGCGGCGATCTTCTTCTACGTCGTGGTGTACACGCTGATTCTCAAGCGGCGTACCGAACAGAACATCGTCTGGGGCGGGATCGCCGGATGCTTCCCGGTGCTGATCGGCTGGTCGGCAGTGACCGGGTCGCTGACGTGGGCTCCCGTCATCCTGTTCGCCGTGGTGTTCCTGTGGACGCCCCCGCACTACTGGCCGCTGTCCATGAAGTACCGCGATGACTACGAGAACGCGGGCGTTCCGATGCTTGCCGTGGTGCGCGGTCACGCCGAGGTGGGACTGCAGACCATCCTGTACGCGTGGGCGACCGTGGCGTGCTCGCTGCTGCTGATCCCGGTCGGGTCGATGGGGTTGCTCTACAGCGCCGTCGCGCTGCTGGCCGGCGCATGGTTCGTGTTCGAGACGCACCGCCTGTACAGCCAGGCGATCCGCGGCGAGAAGCTGCGCCCGATGCTGGTCTTCCAGGCGAGCATCACCTACCTGACGCTGCTGTTCCTGGCCGTCGGCGTGGACCCGCTGCTGCCGTTCTAACCCGAGCTACCGTCGGATCATGAGATTCGCTGAGCCGGCCCGGCTGCGCAACGACCACGTGATTCTGGAGCCGCTCCGCGCAGACCACCACGACGACCTCGTCGCGGCCGTCCGAGTCGACGAGCTGTGGCGCACGTGGTACACCCACATTCCGTCGCCGGAGACGATGATGAGCGAGATCGAGCGTCGCCTGGCGTTGCATGCCGAGCACAGGATTGCACCGTGGGCGATTGTCGACCCGGCGACCGGACGCGCAGTCGGGATGACCACCTACTTGAATCTCGACCCGGCGAATCGTCGTCTGGAGATCGGGTCGACGTGGCTCGGACGAGAGGCGCAGGGCACCGGTGTCAACGCTGCCGCGAAGCTCCTCCTGCTGGGGCACGCGTTCGAGGAACTCGGCTGCATCGCGGTGGAGTTCCGTGCGCACTGGCACAACCATCAGTCGCGCGCCGCGATCGCTCGCCTGGGTGCCAAGCAGGATGGTGTGCTCCGCAATCACGTCGTGTTCGAGAACGGCACGGTTCGCGACACGGTGGTGTTCTCGATCCTCGACAGCGAATGGCCGACGGTGAAGGTCGGACTGACCGAACGGCTGGCCCGCCGAGAGCGCTGAGCCCACCGAGGGCGTACACCGCAGCCGGTCGAGGTCGTCCCGGCGGCAGGAGATCGACTGGCCGATCCGATCACGGCGGGCATCGCGCGTGTTGTCCGGCTGCAGCAGGTCAAGGCCGCTGCCGAGGCCGACGAGGCCCGCGAGTTGGCGGAGCTGACCCGGTTGGTGATGGCCGAGGCCGGCCCGGGTTCCGCCCGGGGCACCGCCCGGGAAATGGCCTACCGGTCCCTGGCCGCGGAACGCGCCAAGTATGAGCAGGCGGTGCTGGACCGGGCGGTGAACCTGACCCCGGGTCGGTTGCGGAAGCAGGCCCAGGTCGCCGCCGCCCGGCTCGGCGACGTCACCCTCGAAGACCGCCACACGGCCGCGGTCGCGGACCGGTCGGTGCGGGTCGCGGATATCGGCGAGGGCATGTCCGAGCTTGATCCTCACCGGGCACCCGTCCGGCTGCCCGGACGCCCCGCACGCCGCCGGGATCGGCATCCGCCGAGGTGTCCATCGTCATCCCGATGCTCACCCTGCTCGGCAAGGGCGACGAACCCGCCACCATCGCCGGCGCAGGCCCGATCGGACCGCAAGACGCACTTAGGCTGTTCGAATCGGGATCAGGTTCGAATCGGGATCAGGTGCGAACAGGAATCAGGTTCGAATGGGTAAGCCGATCGAACTCCAGTAGGTCCATCAGATCCCGCAGACACTACCGCTCCTAGGCGACGGGACGTTTCTGAGCCAGCAGCACCACCGTCATCACGGCCGCGAGCAGCGCTGCGAGCACCATGTGCACGCCGACGGCAAACTCCGGCAAACCGTTGCGCGCCTGGTAGAGACCGACGGCGATCTGCACCAGTTCCACGCCGAGCAGCGCCAGCATCCACACCCGCAGCCGCGGCATCCGCCATGCTCCGACAACGAGCGCAAGCGTGAGGGCGAGCAGGGCGTAGGCGGGCCAGGCGTGCACGTGCTCCAGCAGTTCGGCATTGAAGCCATTGCGGCCGGCAGCGACGTCGCCGGAGTGCGGGCCCGCGCCGGTGGTGAGCACACCGAAGGCGATGGTGACCGCAAGCACCGCCGTGCTCACGTGGGAGAGCACCGCGTACCAGCGTGGCACCACGCGCTCCCGCGGCCCGGAGGGGGAGTACACCCGGTAGACGAGGGCCGCGGCGACGCAAACCAGGGCCAGCGACACGACGTAGTGGAAGCCCACGATGACCGGGTTCAGGCCGGTCCAGACGGTGATGCCACCGACGATGGCCTGCGCAAGGATGCCGCCAAGCAGCACGAGGCTGAGCGCGAACAGGTCGCGCCGCTCACGGCGAAGGTTCCAGAGCATCACGATCATCACCACCGCGACGATGCCGAGCACACCCGTCATCGTGCGGTTGCCGAACTCGATGATTCCGTGGATACCCATCTCGGCGGTCGGAACGAGCGAATCCGGCGTACAGGTCGGCCAGGTCGGGCAGCCGAGGCCGGAGCCGGTGAGACGCACCGCGCCGCCGGTTCCGATGATCGCCAGCTCGGTGAAGAAGGACAGCCAGGCGAAGACCTTGATGCGTCCGTCGATCTCAATCGGCAGCCATCGGAGGAAGCGATTGCGGGTCATCGCGGCGGTCGTAGGGGAGCTACTCAAGGGGATTCTCGTCCTTCGTTACTTTTCAGGCTGCTCCCTGTAGAATTGACGGGTTCTACGAACACGCCACCTTCCGGGAGTCAGAGTTGACTGCGGGGTCACCACTCCCGTGTCCTGGATCAGTCTAAGCAACCCACGATCAACGGGGTGTGCGACGGATCCGCTGCTGGCTGTGCTGCGCGTAAGGAATGCTGGCCCAATCACCTTGGTTGTGACCAGTAGGAAATGAGGTAATCCATGTCAGATGTCCTGATCGATCGACCCGAGCTCGCTGGCCTCGGCCAATACGAATTTGGCTGGGCCGACTCCGACGCCGCGGGTGCGTCCGCCCGTCGGGGTATCTCGGAGCAGGTGGTCACCGACATCTCCGGCCTGAAGAACGAGCCGGAATGGATGCTGAAGAACCGCCTCAAGGCCCTGAAGCTGTTCGGCATGAAGCCCATGCCGAAGTGGGGTGCCGACCTGTCGGGCATCGACTTCGACAACATCAAGTACTTCGTGCGCTCCACCGAGAAGCAGGCGACCAGCTGGGAAGAACTCCCCGACGACATCAAGGCCACCTACGAGAAGCTCGGCATCCCCGAGGCGGAACGTCAGCGCCTGGTCGCCGGTGTCGCTGCCCAGTACGAGTCCGAAGTGGTCTACCACCAGATTCGCGAAGACCTTGAGCAGCAGGGTGTCATCTTTATGGACACCGACACCGCGCTGCGCGAGCACCCCGAGTTCTTCAAGGAGTACTTCGGCACCGTCATCCCCTCCGGTGACAACAAGTTCGCCGCACTGAACTCCGCGGTCTGGTCGGGCGGCTCCTTCGTCTACGTGCCGCCGGGCGTGCATGTTGAGATCCCGCTGCAGGCCTACTTCCGGATCAACACCGAGAACATGGGCCAGTTCGAGCGCACCCTGATCATCGCCGACGAGGGCAGCTACGTGCACTACATCGAGGGTTGCACCGCCCCGATCTACAAGTCCGACTCGCTGCACTCCGCCGTGGTCGAGATCATCGTGAAGAAGAACGCCCGCGTTCGCTACACCACGATCCAGAACTGGTCGAACAACGTCTACAACCTGGTCACCAAGCGTGCGATCGCGCACGAGGGCGCCACCATGGAGTGGATCGACGGCAACATCGGTTCCAAGGTCACCATGAAGTACCCGTCGATCTACCTGATGGGGGAGCATGCAAAGGGCGAGACCCTGTCCGTGGCCTTCGCCGGGCCCGGCCAGCATCAGGATGCCGGCGCGAAGATGATCCACATGGCGCCGCACACCACGTCGTCGATCGTCTCCAAGTCGATCGCCCGCGGCGGTGGCCGTGCCGGTTACCGTGGTGAGGTGCGCGTGGACGCCAACGCCCACCATTCGGCCAACACGGTGCGCTGTGACGCGCTGCTGGTGGACACCATCTCCCGTTCCGACACTTACCCGGCCATCGACATCCGCGTCGACGACGTGCAGCTCGGTCACGAGGCGACCGTGTCCCGCGTCAGCGAAGAACAGCTGTTCTACCTGCAGTCCCGTGGCATGCCCGAAGACGAGGCCATGGCCATGATCGTGCGCGGATTCATCGAACCGATCGCCCGCGAACTGCCGATGGAATACGCGCTCGAACTCAATAAGCTCATCGAGATGAGCATGGAAGGATCCGTCGGCTAAATGTCGTCAGCTAGCACTGTCACACCTGAACAGCACGGACTGAAGCAACACAGCGACGGCGGATGGGCTGAGGTTCCCCTTCAGACTCGCTCTGAGCGATTTTCTTCTGTGAACCACGCCGACTTCCCGGAGGTCACCGGCCGCGAGGCCGAATGGCACCTCACTCCGGTGGATCTGGTGCGCCCGCTCATCGACGACGCCCTGGACGGCAGCCCGTACGCGGTGCTGTACCCCGAGGTCGCCGGATCGGATGTCGAATGGATCGACCGCTCCGACGCGCGCATCGGCACCGCCGGCACCGCGGAGGAGCGAGCGGCCGCGAACGCCTGGTCGAGCTTTGAGAAGGCCCTGTCGATCACCGTCAGCGGCGACGAGCCGGTGGTGCTGAAGGTGAGCCGATCCTCCCTGACCGCTGACCGCCGCGCCGCGCACACCCTCGTCACGGCCAAGCCGAACAGCACCGGCCTCATCATCCTGCAGAGCACCGGTGACGCCCAGCTCAGCGAGAACGTGGAGATCATCGTCGAAGACGGCGCCCACCTCACCGTTGTCTCGGTGCAGGAATGGAACGACGACGCGATTCATCTGGCCAGCCACTTCGCCCGCATCGGCCGCGACGCCACACTGAAGCACATCGTGGTCTCGCTCGGCGGCAAGGTAGTGCGGGTCAACCCGTCGGCGCACCTCGCCGAGCAGGGAGCCGACGGCGAGCTCTTCGGTGTGTACTTCGCCGACGCCGGCCAGCACCTGGAACAGCGCGTCTACGTGAACCACGACGCTCCCAACACGCGCAGCCGCGTCAACTACAAGGGCGCGCTGAACGGACAGGGTGCCCGCACCGTCTGGGTGGGCGACGTGCTGATCGCACGCACCGCACCCGGCACCGACAGCTACGAACAGAACCGCAACTTGGTGCTGAGCGACGGCACCCGCGCCGACTCCATCCCGAACCTCGAGATCGAAACCGGCGACATTGCGGGAGCCGGCCACGCCAGCGCCACCGGCCGTTTCGACGACGAGCACCTGTTCTACCTGCGCTCGCGTGGCATCAGCGAAGACGAGGCCCGCCGTCTCGTGGTGCTGGGCTTCCTGTCCGAGATCGTGCAGAAGATCGGTCAGCCCGAGCTGGAGCAGCGCCTGCACGCCGCGCTGGAAGCTGAGCTCGCCGCAGCAGGATCGAACTGATGGCGGCAAGTCGGGCATGCTCCGTCGACGAGATTGCGGTCGGACAGGCGAAGCGGGTCGTCATCGACGGCGTACCCATTGCGGTCGTGAAGGACTCCGCCGGCTCCATCCACGCCATCGGAGACACCTGCACGCACGGTGACATCTCACTCGCCGAGGGATTCGTCGAGGATGACACGCTGGAGTGTTGGGCTCACGGCTCACGCTTCTCGCTGCTCACCGGCAAGCCCCTCACCCTTCCGGCCTACGAGCCGGTCCCGGTTTTCGTCGTGACCATCACCGATGGCGACATTTACATTGACCCCAGCGACACGGTCGCTGTAGACGCATAGGAATAGACATGTCAGTACTTGAAATCACCGGCCTCAAGGTCGCGATCGACACCGATCAGGGCACCAAGGAGATCCTGAAGGGCGTCGACCTCACCATCCAGGAGGGCGAGATCCACGCGATCATGGGCCCGAACGGCTCCGGGAAGTCCACGCTCGCGTATACGATCGCCGGTCACCCGCGCTACAAGGTCACCGGTGGCACGATCACCCTCGACGGTGAAGACGTGCTCGCCATGAGCATCGACGAGCGCGCCCGCGTCGGCCTGTTCCTCGCCATGCAGTACCCGGTCGAGATCCCCGGCGTCACCGTCTCCAACTTCCTGCGCACCGCGAAGACCGCCATTGATGGTGAGGCGCCCGCGCTTCGCCCGTGGATCAAGCAGATCCGCCAGTCGATGCAGGACCTGCGCATGGACGGCAGCTTTGCCGAGCGCAACGTGAACGAGGGCTTCTCCGGCGGCGAGAAGAAGCGTCACGAGATCCTGCAGCTCGAGCTGCTGAAACCGAAGTTCGCCGTGCTCGACGAGACCGACTCCGGACTGGATGTGGACGCGCTGAAGATCGTGTCGGAGGGCGTCAACCGCGCCATGGCAAACACCGGCCTCGGCATCCTGCTGATCACCCACTACACGCGAATCCTGCGCTACATCAAACCTGACTTCGTGCACGTCTTCGTCGACGGCAAGGTCGCAGAAGAGGGCGGCCCCGAGCTCGCTGAGCGTCTCGAGAACGAGGGCTACGATCGCTACCTGACTGACACGAGCGTAAGCTAGCGCCATGGCAACGGCACTCGCTCCAGCGCTGTTCGACCAGATCGAAGAGGCGCTGAAAGACGTAATAGACCCGGAACTCGGCGTGAACATCGTCGACCTTGGGCTCATCTACGACCTCACATGGGACGACGAGAACGACGCGCTGATCATCAGCATGACGCTCACCTCGGCCGGCTGCCCGCTCACCGACGTGCTCGAAGAGCAGACCGCCCAGTCACTGGACGGAGTCGTCGAACGATTCCGTATCAACTGGGTATGGATGCCGCCGTGGGGCCCCGAACGGATCACGGACGACGGCCGCGACATGATGCGCGCCATCGGCTTCAGCATCTGACACTGATTCACCAACCCCGCGTTCTGCCACCGGCGGCAGAACGCGGGGTGTTTCATGAGCCGGACTACACTGGTCGGCTGATTACCCCTGACTGTGCGCGCCACCGCGCGCGCCGAATACGAAATGGATTCTGCCTGTGCTGAACGCTCACGACCTCGAGATTCGGGTGGGCGCCCGCCTGCTCATGGAGGGTGTGAACTTCCGCGTAGACAAAGGCGACAAGGTCGGCCTGGTCGGGCGCAACGGTGCCGGCAAGACCACCCTCACCAAGACCCTGGCCGGGGAGACCCAGCCGAGCGGCGGCACCATCACCCGCAACGGCGAGATCGGCTACCTGCCGCAGGACCCGCGCTCCGGCAACCCGGAAGAACTGGCCCGCACCCGCATCCTGGACGCCCGAGGGCTCGGCCAGCTAGTGCTCGGCATGCGCCAGTCGACCCAGGACATGGCGTCAACGGATGCCGGGGTCGCTGAGAAGGCAATGGAGAAGTACGGCCGCCTCACCGACCGCTTCGACGCGCTCGGCGGGTACGCCGCCGAAGCGGAGGCCGCGTCCATCGCGAGCAACCTGAACCTGCCGGACCGCATCCTGGACCAGCCGCTGAAGACGCTCTCCGGTGGTCAGCGTCGCCGTATCGAACTGGCGCGCATCCTGTTCTCCGACGCCCAGACGCTGATCCTCGATGAGCCGACCAACCACCTCGACGCGGATTCCGTGATCTGGCTGCGCGAGTTCCTCAAGGGCTACAGCGGTGGCTTCATCGTGATCAGCCACGACATCGAGCTGGTCGGCGAAACAGTCAACAAGGTGTTCTACCTCGACGCGAACCGTCAGGTGATCGACATTTACAACATGGGCTGGAAGCATTACCTGCGGCAGCGCGAGTCCGACGAGGAACGCCGTAAGAAGGAACGCGCCAACGCGGAGAAGAAGGCGACGACCCTGCAGCTGCAGGCCGCCCGGTTCGGCGCGAAGGCGTCCAAGGCCGCCGCAGCGCATCAGATGGTCGCGCGCGCCGAGAAACTGCTCGCCGGCCTCGACGATGTGCGCGCCGTCGACCGGGTGGCGAAGCTGCGCTTCCCCGACCCGGCTCCCTGCGGCCGAACCCCGCTGATGGCGTCGAACCTCAGCAAGAGCTACGGCTCACTGGAGATCTTCACCGCCGTCGACCTGGCGATCGACCGCGGATCCAAGGTGGTCGTGCTCGGCCTGAACGGTGCGGGCAAGACCACGCTGCTGCGGATGCTTGCGGGCGTCGACAAGCCCGACACCGGCCAGATCGAACCAGGCCACGGACTGCGGGTGGGCTACTACGCGCAGGAGCACGAGACCATCGACGTCAAGCGCTCCGTGCTGGAGAACATGGTGTCCTCGTCGCCGAACCTGACCGAGACCGAGGCGCGGCGCGTGCTCGGCTCGTTCCTGTTCACCGGGGATGACGCCACCAAGCCGGCCGGTGTGCTCTCCGGTGGTGAGAAGACCCGCCTCGCACTGGCGATGATCGTGGTCTCCGGCGCCAACGTGCTGCTGCTCGACGAACCGACCAACAACCTCGACCCTGCCAGCCGCGAGGAGATCCTCGGTGCTCTCGCCAGCTACGCCGGCGCGGTGGTGCTGGTCAGCCACGACGCTGGTGCTGTTGAGGCGCTCAACCCCGAGCGGGTGCTGATCCTGCCCGACGGGGTCGAGGACCACTGGAACAAGGACTACGTCGAGCTGATCGAGCTGGCGTAGGGGCTATTCAACTCGGTCGAGCAGCGCGTCTTCGATGTCGTTGTCGCTCGGCCCCCGGGCATCCTGCTTGCGCTGGCGTTCCGCGGCGCGTTTGCGCTCGGCGGGATCATCCGCGTTCGCGATGCGGTACTCGGTGCGAATCGCCCAGCCGAGGCCGAAGAAGCCCATCAGACCGAACGCGATCCACTGCAGGGCGTAGGAAAAGTGCGGTCCCTCGTCCTGTGGGGGACGCTCCATCGCGACCGGTCGGTTGGGGACCGGGGGAGTCTCGCTCTCCAGCAAGCCGTACGCGTTCAGATAGGTATCGGTACCGACCAGGTTTTGCACCGTCGGCAGGTTCACGGTGGCGATCTGGCCCGCCGGCGCCGAGCGGTTCGGCAATGTCGGCTCCCCAGCCTTCATCCGCACCACGACGGTGACTCGCCCCTTCGGTGGAGCCGGGATGGTGTCGGGGGCGTCCTGCGCGGAACCGGTGGGCAGCCAGCCGCGGTCGACGACGAACACGCTGCCGTCATCCAACTGCAACGGGGTGAGCACGCCGAAGCCGGGCTGACCGTTCAGAGGCCGGTTGCGCACCAGCAGCTGTTCGTCGGCAAGGTAGGTGCCGGTCATCTCGACCGGGGTCCACTTGAGTGTGTCATCCCAGCTCTCCCGGTCGGCAAGCACGTCGGTCAGCGGACGGGGATCGGCATCCCAGTTCGCTGCCACCTTCGCGTTCTCCGCTTTCGCCTCGTCGAGGCGGTCAAACTGCCAGTTGCTCAGCAGCACGCAGGCAAGCGCGAAGACCACGGTGGCAAGCAGGTACCCGGCCCAGCGGCGGTTGAGTACGAACCTCCAGCCGCTCATTCCGTCCCCTCCACCGGCGCATCGGCCAGTGACTCGACGACCACGCCGACCGGCGTGATGGCGACAGGGAACGACCGGGCGTCGAGGAAGTCGTAGAGGAAGTCGCGGTGCTCATCGCATGCGAGCCAGACCTTCACCCGGTCGATGGTGTGGATCTTTGGGTTACGCCAGTTGACGTTCCAGGTGGCGTCTGCGGAGCAGCCCGCGCGCGAGCACGTCGGTACGCTCGGGTTCTGGCCGAATCCGATCATTGAGTGTTGTCATCCCTCGGTTGCACGGGGAGGATGGCGCCGGGCCGCATCACTTCCGCAGGTTCAGCATTCGAGTGTACATTCGCGATCACCACGGCGATGTATGGCAGAACCACGGCGCCGATCGCGGGAATCAGCAACCACCAGCCGTGTACGAAAAAGCAGGCGAAGACACACGCCAGTCGGATGCCCATGGTCACCGAGTACTTGATCATCCGAGCGCGTCGGTCCGCCTCGGGAGCCGGGGGAAGAGACGTGATTGACGCTGCGTGTTTCATGGTCACTCCTCAGCGTACGCCGCTGGAAAGCGACGGTAGGCTCGATAATCATGTCAATTTCCCGCACAGTTCTGGTTACCGGTGGCAACCGCGGAATCGGATATTCCATCGCTGAAGAATTCATCGCCCAGGGCCACCGCGTCGCGGTGACGGCCCGCTCCGGAGAGGGCCCCGCCGGCAGCCTTACGGTCACTGCCGACGTCACGGATGCCGCATCCATCGACGCCGCGTTCAGCCAGGTCGAGGCCGAACTCGGCCCGGTCGAGGTCGTCGTGGCGAACGCGGGCATCACCCGCGACACCCTGCTGCTGCGGATGAGCGACGACGACTTCACCGAGGTGATCGACACGAACCTGAGCGGCGCCTTCCGCGTGGTCAAGCGCGCATCGAAGGGCATGCTGAAGGCCCGGTTCGGGCGCATCATCCTCGTTTCCAGCGTGGTCGGCCTGTACGGCTCCGCCGGTCAGGTCAACTACTCCGCGTCGAAGAGCGGGCTGGTCGGCATCGCCCGTTCGGTGACCCGTGAACTCGGCGCGCGGGGAATCACCGCCAACGTGGTGGCACCCGGCTTCATCGAGACCGAAATGACCGCGGTGCTGCCCGAAGCGACCCAGGCGGAGTACAAGAAGAACATCCCCGCCGGTCGCTTCGCCACCCCCGGCGAGGTCGCCAAGGTGATCACCTGGCTGGCAAGCGACGACGCCGCCTACATTTCAGGGGCGGTCATTCCCGTCGACGGCGGCCTGGGAATGGGCCACTAGCCACAACAGAGCCTGCACCTGCTGTTTGGCCTCGACGCGTTTAGCCGCGGAGGCCAAGCAGCGGCAGCAACTGCGACAGGTCGCGGGCGTCGATGAGCACGTTGGCTTCATCGCGCACCGGCGCCTTGGCATCGAACCCGACAGACAGGCCGGTGATCGCCATCATCCGCAGGTCGTTGGCGCCATCGCCGACGGCAACGGTCTGGCTGAGCGGGATGCCGAAGTCATCCGCCCACTCGCGCAGCGTCGTGGCCTTGGCCTCGGCATCCACCACCGGTCCGAGCAGTTCGCCGGTGAGCAGCCCGCCGACGACCTCGAGCCGGTTGGCGCGCCAGTAGTTGAGCCCGAGTTCCTCGGCGATCGGATCGACGATCTCGTGGAACCCGCCGGACACCACACCGACACGGCCGCCGGCTGCCTGCACGGCGCTGATCATCGCGGGAACCCCCTGCGTCACCGAAACCCGGTCACCCGCGGTACGGAACACCGACTCCGGCAGCCCCGCCAGCGTAGCCACCCGGGCACGCAGGCTCGCCTCGAAATCGAGTTCGCCGTTCATGGCGCGTTCGGTGATCTCCGCCACCTGCGTAAGCGAGCCCGCTTCCTCCGCGAGCAACTCGATCACCTCGTTCTCGATGAGAGTGGAATCGACATCAAGAACGACGAGGAATCGGGCCATGGAGTGCGGTACTGCCTTTCGGGAGATCAGCGAGGCCTAATCGACGTGCACGCCCTTGCCGACGACGGTGATGCCGGTGGGTGTGACGATGAAGCCCTTCGCCTTGTCTGCCTCATGATCGACCCCGACGGTTGCGCCGGGTGCGAGGACGACTTCTTTGTCAAGAATAGCCCGCTTGACGACCGCACCTTCACCGATCACAGCCCGCTCGAAGATCACCGAATCCGTGATCATGGCGCCGGAATCCACGGTCACCCACGGCCCGAGCACGCTGCGTTCCAGGTGAGCTCCGGAGATCACGCAGCCGAGCGACACCATCGAGTCAATCGTGGTGCCCACGGAATTCTTCGCGTCACGCACGAACTTCGCGGGCGGCGCGTTCAACTGCTGGCTGAAGATTGGCCAGTCCGAGTTGTACAGGTTGAACACCGGGAGCGCGGAGATCAGATCCTGGTGCGCCTCGAAGAATGACTCGATAGTTCCGACATCGCGCCAGTATGTGCGGTCGCGGTTGGTCGAGCCCGGCACGGTGTTGTTCTTGAAGTCGTACACCGCCGCCTCACCGCGCGACACGAAGTCCGGCACGATATCGCCGCCCATGTCGTGGCTCGAGTCGGCGCGGAGGCCGTCTCGGGTGACCGCCTCCATCAGTACATCCGCGTTGAAGATGTAGTTGCCCATCGACGCGAGCACCTCGCCGGGCGAGTCGGCCAGCCCTGTCGGGTTCTTCGGTTTTTCGAGGAACGCGGCAATGCGGTCCGGACGCTCCGGGTCGACTTCGATCACTCCGAACTGGTCGGCGAGACCGATCGGTTGCCGGATGGCAGCTACCGTCACCCCGGCACCCGAGGCGACGTGCGCCTGCAGCATCTGGTCGAAATCCATCCGATAGACGTGGTCGGCACCGACCACGATCACGATGTCGGGTTTCTCATCGCGCAGCAGGTTGAGGCTCTGGAAGATGGCGTCGGCTGAGCCACTGAACCAGCGCTTGCCCAGACGCTGCTGGGCCGGCACGGATGCCACGTACGCGTTCAACATTCCGTTCAGTCGCCAGGTCTGCGAGATGTGCCGGTCAAGGCTGTGCGACTTGTACTGGGTGAGCACGACGATCTGGCGGAGACCGCCGTTGATGAGATTCGACAGCGCGAAGTCGATCAAGCGGTACCCACCGGCGAAGGGCACCGCGGGCTTCGCTCGGTCGGCGGTCAGCGGCATCAGGCGCTTCCCTTCGCCACCAGCAAGGACAATACCGAAAACCTTCAGAGGCGCCATAAACCCACAGTATTGCCGCGCAACCTAATGCACTAGCGTCAGATTTATGCGAGTCGACCTGATCAGCCGTGAGTATCCGCCGGAGGTATACGGGGGAGCGGGGGTGCATGTCGCTGAGCTCGTGCGAGCGATGCGAGATTCGCTCGACGTGCGCGTGCGCTGTTTCGGCATGCCGCGAGATGAAGAGAACGTGTTCAACTACCTCGTTCCCGGCCAGCTGAGCGATGCCAACCCGGCGCTTGCCACCCTCGGCGTTGACTTGCAGATCGCTCAGGATGTCGCCGGTGCCGACCTGGTGCACTCGCACACCTGGTACGCCAATGGCGCGGGCCACCTGGCCAAGCTGCTGCACGGCATCCCGCACATCGCCACCGCGCACAGCCTGGAGCCGCTGCGACCGTGGAAGGCCGAGCAACTGGGCGGCGGATACCGGGTATCGAGCTGGATCGAGCAGACCGCGTTCGAGGCCGCCGACGCGGTGATCGCGGTGAGCCACGGGATGCGTCGCGACATCCTTCGCTCCTATCCGGCCCTCGATGAGAACAAGGTTGCCGTCGTGCACAACGGCATCGACCTGGAACGCTGGGTGCCCACGACCGACCCCGACCTGGTGCGCTCGCTCGGGGTCGACCCCGACCGTCCCTCGGTCGTGTTCGTCGGCCGGATCACCCGGCAGAAGGGACTGCCGTACCTGCTACGCGCCGCCGCGCTGCTGCCACCGGAAGTGCAGGTCGTGCTGTGCGCCGGCGCCCCCGACACTCAGGAGATCCTCGCCGAGGTGCACTCCGGAGTTGCTGCGCTGCAGCTGCAGCGGTCCGGCGTGGTCTGGCTGGACCGGCTGCTCAGCCACCCGGAGTTGGCCGCCCTGCTCTCGCACGCCACCACGTTCGTGTGCCCCTCGATCTATGAACCGCTCGGCATCGTCAACCTGGAAGCCATGGCATGTGGCGCCCCGGTCGTCGCCACCGCCACCGGCGGCATCCCCGAGGTCGTCGACGACGGGGTGACCGGTCGCCTGGTGCCGATCCAGCAGATGGATGATGGTTCGGGTACCCCGCTCGACCCGGAACGGTTCGTCGCCGATCTGGCCGTGGCGCTGACCGAGGTGGTCAGCAACCCCGACGAGGCGAGACGGATGGGGCAGGCCGGTCGGGCCAGGGCCGAAGCCGAATTCGGTTGGGATCGCATCGCGGTTCGCACCCGGGAGATCTACGATTCTGTGCTGAACTGATGCCAGCGCGGGAGTGAGGAACCCTTGCTCACTCCGACTAAACTCGTAACCATCATGGCTGCTAGCGTTATTGAACTCTCCGATGTCTCCGTCGTCCGGGATGGCAACACGATCCTCGATTCCTTGACCTGGCAGGTTGCCGACGATCAGCGCTGGGTGATTCTCGGGCCGAACGGCGCCGGCAAGACCACGCTGTTGCAGGTCGCGTCGGCCTCGATTCATCCGTCGCACGGCCACGCCGAGGTGCTCGGCAGCAAGCTGGGTGCGGTGGATGTCTTCGAGCTCCGTCCGCGCATCGGCTTCGCGTCAACCGCCATGGCCCGCCGCATCCCGCGCGATGAGACCGTGCTGAACTCGGTGATGACGGCCGCGTACTCGGTCACCGGGCGGTGGAACGAGGAGTACGAGAACCTCGACGTGCGCCGCGCGCAGCGGGTGCTCGCCGAGTGGAAGCTCAGCGCCCTGGAAGAACGCAAGTTCGGAGACCTGAGCGACGGCGAGCAGAAGCGGGTGCAGATCGCCCGTGCTGTGATGACCGACCCCGAGCTGCTGCTGCTCGACGAACCGGCCGCCAGTCTCGACCTCGGCGCCCGGGAAGAACTGCTGCAGCTGCTGAGCGGCTACGCCAGCGCGCCGTCCGCCCCCGCGATCGTCATGGTCACCCATCACGTTGAAGAGATCCCGGCTGGCTTCACCCACGCGCTGCTGCTCGCCGACGGCGCGATCACCGCGCAGGGTCCGGTCGACGAGGTCATCACCGCCGAGAACCTGGGCGAGACGTTCGGCCTGAACCTCACCGTAACGCGCGAGAATGGGCGTTTCAGCGCGCGAGCCGCCTGACATCTGGTAACGTATCTAGCTGGCAGTTGTGGCAATACACACGCGCCATCAGACTTTTTCCTCTCTGACAGCCAACATCAAGGATCACCATGAAGACCGACATCCACCCCACGTACGCGCCGATCGTATTCCGTGACCTCGCTTCTGGTGCCACGTTCCTGACCCGCTCGACCGTGTCCAGCGACAAGACGATCGACCTCGACGGCGTCACCTACCCGGTGATCGACGTGGAGATCTCGTCCGAATCGCACCCGTTCTACACCGGCAAGCAGCGCATCATGGACAGCGCCGGCCGCGTCGAGAAGTTCAACTCGCGCTACAAGGCTTTCGGCAAGTAATCACCTGCCACGATCAGCCCCGGTCCACTCGGCCGGGGCTTTTTCGCGCCCAGACCTTCGTGGATCAGAACAGCGTGGAGTTGCGCGCCGCCCAGAGCGGCAGCAGCGAGTCGCGCGACAGCGGTGCGACCTCGACCGCGATCTCGTCGATGCGCTCCACCCAGAGCAGCTCGTCGATCTCGGC
>JBEVDR010000148.1:0-11273 GCA_040513215.1 Microbacteriaceae bacterium
CGGTGGCGTCCCGGCTGACCAACGGCCAGCGTCCCTTGTTGAAAGACGGGGGAGTGGACGCCTGGGTTCGCCTGGTCGAGGCCCGTCAGCCGGTGTACGAGCAACTCGCCGTGCGCAGCTGGGAAACCTCCGCCCGCCCGATCGACACCATCGCCGCCGAGATCGCCGACTGGCTGGCCACCGAGGTGCCGCACCTGAGTGACACCCCGCACCCCCAGGACACAACGCACCTAAAGGACACCGAGCAATGACCGACACCACCGTCATCCCCGTTCCGGGCATTGACCCCTACGACGTTCGCATCGGCCGCGCCCTTGTCGGCTCCATCGCCGACCAGCTCGGCAGCAAGGTGCAGAAGGTGCTGGTCGTCCACGCTCCCACCCTCGGCGCCCGCGCGGAGGCGCTGCGCGAGCAGCTGGCAGGCCAGTACGAGGTGCTGCTCGCCGAGATCCCGGATGCCGAGGGTGCCAAACGCATCGAGGTGGCCGCGTTCTGCTGGCAGATCATGGGGCAGACCGACTTCACCCGCTCCGACGCGGTCATCGGACTCGGCGGGGGATCCACCACCGACCTCGCCGGCTTCGTCGCCGCCACCTGGCTGCGTGGCATCAGCCTGATCCAGGTTCCCACCACCGTGCTCGGCGCCGTCGACGCCGCCGTCGGTGGCAAGACCGGGATCAACACCAACGAGGGCAAGAACCTGGTCGGCGCGTTCTACGCCCCGAAAGCCGTGCTCGTCGACCTCGACCTGCTCGACACGCTGCCGAAGAACGAGATCCTCGCCGGTTTCGCCGAGATTGTGAAGGCCGGCTTCATCGCCGAACCCGAGATCCTCGACATCATCGAGGCCGACGTCGACTCGGTCACCGACCCGACCACGCCCCAGTTCCGGCGCGTGGTTGAGCTGGCCATCGGCATGAAGGCCCGCATTGTCGGCGCCGACTTCAAGGAATCCGACCAGCGCGAGATCCTGAACTACGGGCACACCCTCGGGCACGCGATCGAGCACGCGGAACGCTACCAGTGGCGGCACGGCGCGGCGATCTCGATCGGCATGGTCTTCGCCGCCGAACTGTCGCGGATCACCGGGGCGCTCAGCGACGAGGCGGTGGACCGGCACCGCCGCATCCTGGAATCCCTCAGCCTGCCCACCACCTACCCGGTCGGCCGCTGGCGCACCCTGCTTGCCACCATGAAGCGCGATAAGAAGGCCAGAGGCAGCCTGCTGCGCTTCATCGTGCTCGACGACATCGGTCGTCCCTCGGTGCTCACCGGGCCGGACGAGTCGCTGCTGTTCGCCGCCTACCAGGAGATCGGCCGCTAACTCCGGTGGCATCCGGCCTAGCGCGCTAAACTACTCGGCGGGCATTTTCTGCCGACTGACTTCTCCCAACTGAATGGACCCTTTCATGGCCTCAACCGCTGACATCAAGAACGGCGTCGTCCTCAAGATCGACGGCCAGCTCTGGACGGTCATCGACTTCCAGCACGTCAAGCCGGGCAAGGGTGGCGCGTTTGTCCGCACCAAGATGAAGAACGTCGTCTCGGGCAAGACCGTGGACAAGACCTACAACGCCGGCACCAAGATCGAGATCGAGAACGTCGACCGCCGCGACTACACCTACCTCTACAACGATGGCGACAACTTCGTCTTCATGGACGCCACCGACTACGACCAGATCAACGTGCCGGCAACGGTCGTCGGCGACGCGGCGAACTTCATGCTCGAGAACCAGTCGGTCACCATCGCGCTGAACAACGGCAACCCGCTCTACGTCGAGCTGCCGGCATCAGTCGTGCTCGAGGTCACCTACACGGAGCCCGGCCTGCAGGGCGACCGCTCCAGCGCCGGCACCAAGGCGGCCACCGTGGAGACCGGCTACGAAATCCAGGTTCCGCTGTTCCTCGAGACCGGCACCAAGGTCAAGGTCGACACCCGCACCGGTGACTACCTCGGCCGCGTGAACTAGTGAGCGCTCGTTCCAAAGCGCGCAAGCGCGCCCTTGACGTGCTCTACGTCGCCGACATCCGCGAACTTCCGATTGCCGATGTCTTCGCCGACGAATCGTTGCGGGCGGCGGAACGCCCGGAGCGGTCGTCGTCGTGGGGCTACGCCGCCGACATCATCACCGGCGTGAATGACCACCTCGGCGAGATCGACGAGCTGATCGAGACGTACGCGCAGGGCTGGACGATCCAGCGGATGCCGGTACTCGACCGTGCGATCGTGCGGATCGGTATCTGGGAGATCCTCTACAACGACGAGGTTCCCCCGGTGGTAGCCATTTCGGAGGCCGTCGAATCGGCCACCGTGCTGAGCACCGAGGACTCCGCCGGATTCGTCAACGGTCTGCTCGCGCGCATCGCGCAGCTCTCCGAGTAACACCGCTCACTCCGAAATACCCTGCACCAGGCCGTCACGGGCGCGTTCACCGCGCACCCGCGACGGCCTTCCGCGTTTCGTGTCGCTGTGTTACGTGAGATTTATGTCACTTCGCGGCGCGGCAATAACGTGAGGTTGTGACGTTGACATCCGCTGCCCCCACCCGCACGAACCGCGCCCTGAGCGTGTCACTGCAGGGCGTCGGGCGCGCCTTCGCGAACGGCGCCGGGGAATCCCGTCCGGTGCTCCGCGACGTCAGCATCGACATCGTCCCCGGTGAGATCGTCGCCCTGCTCGGCCCGTCCGGCTGTGGCAAGTCCACCCTGCTGCGGCAGATCAGCGGCCTCGACTTCCCGGATGCCGGTGCGGTCAGCATCGACGGCATCCGCGTCACAGGAATCGACCAGCGCAGCGCGGTTGCCTTCCAGGAACCGCGTCTGCTGCCGTGGCGCACCATTGAGCGGAACGTGGAACTCGGACTGCCGAAGGGCACCAGCCGCACCGACGGGCGTGCCCGGGTCGCCGAACTGCTGAACCTCGTCGGTCTCTCCCACGCCAGCACGCTGCGGCCGCGCGAGGTATCCGGCGGCATGGCGCAGCGTGCGTCGCTGGCCCGGTCCCTGGCCCGCAACCCCGGGGTGCTCGTGCTCGACGAGCCGTTCGGCGCGCTCGACGCTCTCACCCGGCTGCGCATGCAGGACCTGCTGCTCGACATCCACGCCGCAGAGCCCGCCACCATCGTGCTGGTCACGCACGACGTCGACGAAGCCCTCTACCTCGCCGACCGCGTCGTCCTGCTCGGCACGGAACCCGGCATCACCGGCGCCACCGTGCGCCGCATCGTCACCGCACCCGGCGCCAGGCCGCGCGACCGCGCCGCCGCCGCCCTCGCCGAACTCCGCGTCGACCTGCTCGACGGACTCGGCGTTCCCAGCCACCACACCAGACAGCACTAGACAGCTCTACACAGCACAGCATCAGCCCTCACGACACCAAGGACCCGATATGAAACAGCGTTCCCTCCTCAGCCTGGCCGCCATCGCGGCCGCCGGCGCCCTCGTCCTCACCGGATGCGCCGCCGGTGAAGGCTCCGCCGTCACCCCCGCGGACGAGAACACCGCAGCGGACGGCTGGTCGACCGACACGCTCAACATCGACTTCGCCACCTACAACCCGCTCAGCCTGGTGATCAAGGAGCAGGGGCTGCTCGAAGAGGCACTCGGCGACGACGTCACCGTCAACTGGGTGCAGTCCGCCGGATCGAACAAGGCGAACGAGGCGCTGCGCGCCGGCGCCATCGACGTCGGATCCACCGCCGGATCCGCCGCACTGCTGGCCCGCTCCAACGGGTCGCCGATCCAGGTCATCGACATCTACTCGCAGCCGGAGTGGGCCGCGATCGCCGTGTCCGCGACATCCGACATCGACTCGGTCGAAGACCTCAAGGGCAAGTCGATCGCCGCCACCAAGGGCACCGACCCGTACTTCTTCCTGCTGCAGGCCCTGGAAGAGGCCGGCATCGGACAGGACGAGGTCGAGATCCAGAATCTGCAGCACGCCGACGGCAAGGCCGCCCTCGAATCCGGCGCCGTCGACGCCTGGTCGGGCCTTGACCCGCTGATGGCCACCAGCGAGATCACCGCCGGCTCGAAGCTCATCTACCGCAACATCGACTTCAACACCTACGGGTTCCTGAACGCCACCGAGGAGTTCATCGGTGAGCACGCCGACGTCGCCCAGGTCGTCGTCAACGCGTACGAGAACGCGCGCGAGTGGGCCAAGGCGAACCCGGACGAGACCGCGGCGATCCTCGCCGAGGTTGCCGGCATCGATATCGCCATCGCCGAGAAGGTTCTGCTCGAGCGCACCGTGCTCGACCTCGACCCGGTTCCCGGCAAGACCCAGCGCGACGTGCTTGAGGTCGTCGGACCGATCTTCGTCGAGTCCGGTGACGTCGCCAACCAGCAACTCATCGACGACGCGCTCGATGCCCTGTTCAACGACACCTTCGCCTCGAAGGCTGACCCGTCGGCGATCGGATGACGATGAGCGACACCCAGGACCGGCTGGCGGCGGACGCTGAAGAGCGCTCCGTCAGCCTGGTCCAGTTCTCCTCCAGTTACGGATACTCGGCCGCCGGCACGGCGCTCGAGTCCAACTCCGGGCGGCCGAAGGCTTCCCGCACCCGCCGGGGATGGCTCATCCTCGGCGGTGCGGTGCTTCCGCTGGCGCTGCTCGGATTGTGGCAGTTCCTCTCGATGAGCGGCATCGTGCCGGCGCACCGCCTGCCCTCACCGGCGTCGGTGTGGCAGGCGGGCGTCGACATGACCGTCGACGGCGTGCTCGGCCAGCACATCGCCATTTCCACCCAGCGCGTACTGCTGGGCTTCGTACTCGGCTCGCTCGTCGGCCTCGTGCTCGGCGCCACGGTCGGCCTGTCCCGGGTCGCCCACGTGCTGCTCGCCCCAACCGTCGGCGGGTTCCGCGCCGTGCCGTCGCTGGCCTGGGTGCCGCTGCTGGTGCTCTACATCGGCATCAACGAGGACTCCAAGGTCATTCTGATCGCCATCGGCGCCATGTTCCCCGTCTACACCACCGTGTCGGGGGCACTCCGCCACGTGGATCCGCAACTGGTCGAACTCGGCCGCACCTACGGGCTCGGTCGGCTGAAGCTGCTGCAGCAGGTGCAGTTGCCCGCGATCATCCCGAGCGTCGTCTCCGGGCTGCGCCTCGCCCTCGCGCAGGCCTGGCTGTTCCTGGTCGCCGGCGAACTGCTCGGCGCCGCGATGGGCCTCGGCTTCCTGCTCACCGATTCGCAGAACAACGGCCGACTCGACCGGATGTTCCTCACGATCATCCTGCTCGCCGTGCTCGGCAAGGTCACCGACGCCCTGATCGGGCTGCTCGAGCGGTACCTGCTGAAGCGCTGGGGCTAAGCGTCTCGCGCGGGGCACTCGCCCCGCGCGAGCGCGCTATGCTGGTCTGCGGTAACAGACATCCTTTAAAGCCGTCCAGAGAGACGGGGAAGGAGGTCAGCATGACTGTGCGCACTGTGTTGCAGCAAGCTGATATCACCCGGGCGTTGACTCGGATCTCCCACGAGATCCTGGAGTCCAACCGCGGTTCCGAGGGCCTCGTCATCCTCGGCATCCCGACCAGGGGAGTCACCCTGGCCCGCCGCATCGGCGGCATCCTCGACGCCATCGAACCGGGTGCCGGCAATGTCGGCTCGCTCGACGTCACCCTGTACCGGGACGACCTCGCCAGCCAGCCCACCCGCGCCCCGTCGCCCACCCAGATCCCCGCTAGCGGCATCGACGGTAAGACCGTGGTGCTGGTCGATGACGTGCTGTACTCCGGACGCACCATCCGGGCGGCCCTCGACGCGTTGAATGACCACGGCCGGCCGCGCGTGGTGCGGCTCGCCGCCCTCGTCGACCGCGGCCACCGCGAGCTGCCGATCCGCGCCGACATACTCGGCAAGAACCAGCCCACCTACACCACCGAGCGCATACCGGTGCGCCTCACAGAGGTCGACGGCGTCGACGAGGTGACGCTCGAATCATGAGGCACCTGCTCTCTACCAAGACCCTGACCCGTGACGAGGCGATTGAGGTGCTCGACGTCGCCGAGGACATGGCGGATGTCGCCACCCGCGAGGTCAAGAAACTGCCGACCCTGCGCGGCAAGACCGTCGTCAACCTGTTCTTCGAGGACTCCACCCGCACCCGCATCTCGTTCGAGGCCGCCGCAAAGCGACTTTCCGCCGACGTAATCAACTTCAGCGCCAAGGGGTCCAGTGTGTCGAAGGGGGAGAGCCTGAAGGACACCGCACAGACCCTCGCCGCAATGGGCGCCGACGGTGTCGTCATCCGGCACGGCGCATCCGGTGCCCCGCACACCCTCGCCGCCAGCGGCTGGATCGACGCCGGCATCGTCAACGCCGGCGACGGCACCCACGAACACCCGACCCAGGCGCTGCTCGACGCGTTCACCATGCGCCGCCGGATGCACGGGGCTGCGGCCCGCGGCAAGGCACTCGACGGGCTGAAGGTCACCATCGTCGGCGACATCCTGCACTCCCGCGTCGCCCGCTCCAACCTGTGGCTGCTCACCACCCTCGGCGCCGAGGTCACCTTCGTCGCCCCGGCAAGCCTGGTGCCGGTCGGGCTCGGCAGTTGGCCGGTGACCGTCGGCTACGATCTCGACGTCGCCCTCGCGAACAAGCCCGACGTGGTGATGATGCTGCGCATCCAGGCCGAGCGGATGCACGCCGCCTACTTCCCGAACGCGAGGGAGTACGCCCGCGAGTGGGGGCTGGACGACACACGGTTTGACCGGTTGCCAGCGTCTACGATAGTGATGCACCCCGGTCCCATGAACAGGGGGCTGGAAATCTGCGCCGCTGCCGCCGACTCTCCACGCTCGACTGTGCTCGAACAGGTCACGAACGGGGTCGCGGTAAGGATGGCTGTTCTGTATCTCGTACTCGCCGGTGGTCGGGAGGCCCTCGTATGACCATGCTCGTGACCGGAGCCACGCTCCCCGACGGCACCCGCACAGACCTGCTGGTCGGCGACGGTCGCATCCTCGAGATCGGCTCCTCGCTGTCAGCGACCGGTGCGCAGCGGATCGACGCCGACGGGCTGCAGGCGCTGCCCGGCCTCGTCGACCTGCACACCCACCTGCGCGAACCCGGCTTCGAGCAGAGCGAAACCGTGCTGACCGGATCGCGCGCCGCGGCCGCCGGCGGGTTCACCGCCGTGTTCGCGATGGCGAACACGTCACCGGTCGCCGACACCGCCGGCGTGGTGGAGCAGGTCGCCTCACTCGGTGACACCCACGGCTACGCCACCGTGCGCCCGATCGGCGCCGTCACCGCCGGCCTGGCGGGCAGGCAGCTGTCCGAGATCGGCGCCATGGCGAAGAGCCGCGCCAGGGTCAGCGTGTTCTCCGACGACGGCAACTGCGTCAGCGACCCGCTGCTGATGCGACGCGCCCTCGAATACGTCAAGGGATTCGGGGGAGTGATCGCGCAGCACGCGCAGGAACCCCGCCTCACCGAGGGCGCCACCATGAACGAGGGCGCACTCTCCAGCGAACTCGGTCTCATCGGCTGGCCGGCCGTCGCCGAAGAGGCGATCATCGCCCGCGACCTGCTGCTCGCCGAGCACGTCGGCGCCCGCATCCACATCTGTCACGTGTCCACGGCCGGTTCGGTCGACCTGATCCGCTGGTTCAAGTCGCGCGGCGTGCAGGTCACCGCGGAGGTCACCCCGCACCACCTGCTGCTGACCGAAGACCTGATCACCGGCTACGACTCCCGGTACAAGGTCAACCCGCCGCTCCGCCGTCGCGACGACGTGCAGGCGCTCCGCGAGGGCCTCGCCGACGGCACCATCGACATCGTCGCCACCGACCACGCTCCGCACCCGGCGGAAGCCAAGGAGTGCGCCTGGGATGAGGCCGCCAACGGCATGGTCGGCCTCGAGTCCGCACTGTCCGTAGTGCAGGACGCCATGGTCGACAGCGGACTGATCGGCTGGGCGGATGTCGCCAGGGTGCTGTCCGCGGCCCCGGCCAGGATCGGCCAGCTCGCCGGCTACGACGCGCCGTTCACGGTCGGGTCCGCCGCAAACTTCGCTCTCTACGACCCGACCGCGCGCCGGCAGTTCAGCCCCGAGCACCTGCACGGCAAGAGCCGGAACAGCCCGTACCTCGAGCGCAGCCTGCCCGGCGCCGTGATCGCCACCGTGCACAACGGCTACCTGACCGTGCAGGACGGCGCGCTCCGCGACGCCGCCGAGATCGCGGCGGAGGCCGCCGGCCTCGCGCAGGTGCACCGTGGATAGGACGTTCTGGGCGGTCGTCACCATCGGCATCCTCGCCCTGCTGCTCGCGCTGATGCTGCTCGGCTGGCGCGCCCGCCGCAGACGGCAGTCCGGCATGGCAACCCCCGAAGCGCCGCCCGCCACCCTCGGCCGCACCCTGATCGAGGTGCAGGCGCTCTACGTCGGCACCACCGTCACGGGTGAACCGCTGAACCGGATCACCGTGAAGGGCCTCGGCTTCCGTGCCCGCGCCACGCTCACCGTGGCCGAGACCGGCCTGGTGCTGGCGATCCCCGGGCAGAGCGACGTGTTCATCGCCCGCGACCGGATCACCGGCGTCGGACGTGCCACCTGGACCATCGACCGCACCGTAGAACCGGATGGCCTGCTGCTGATCGGCTGGCGCCTCGGCGGCACCGCAGTCGACAGCTACCTCAGACTGACCGGAGATGCCTCCCTCGGCGAGGTCATCGACCGGATCACCGACCTTATGTCCGCACCAACAGAGAGTGAGTCAGCGTGACCCACCACACCACTCCCCAAGCAACCACCGCACCGGCCAGCGCCGTGCTGGTCCTCGAAGACGGCAGCCGGTACGTCGGCCGCGCCTACGGCGCCACCGGCCGCACCCTCGGCGAGGCGGTCTTCGCCACCGGCATGAGCGGCTACCAGGAGACCCTGACCGACCCCAGCTACGCCGGGCAGATTGTCGTGATGACCGCACCGCACATCGGCAACACCGGCGTCAACGACGAGGACCAGGAATCCCGCCGCATCTGGGTGAACGGCTACGTCGTACGCGACCCCTCCCGCGTGGTCTCCAACTTCCGCGCGCAGCGCAGCCTCGACGACGAACTGATCTCGAACGGCGTGGTCGGCATCAGCGGCATCGACACCCGCGCCATTACCAGGCGGCTTCGGGATGTCGGTTCCATGCGCGCCGGTATCTTCAGCGGCGACGACGCCGCCCTCGACCCGGCGGAGCAGCTGGCGATCGTCACCGCCGCCGAGTCGATGGTCGGCCGCAACCTCTCCGCGCAGGTATCCACCGACGAGACCTACGTGATCCCCGCCGTGGGCGAGTCGATCGGCCGGCTGGCCGTGCTCGACCTCGGCGTGAAGCTCTCCACCCTGCGCTACCTCGCCGAGCGCGGCTTCGAGGTGCACGTGATGCCGCAGGCTATCTCGCTGCAGGATGTGCTCGCGATCGACCCGGTCGCCGTGTTCTACTCGAACGGACCGGGCGACCCGGCGGCATCCGATGCCCACGTTGAACTGCTGCAGGGAGTGCTGCGCGAGAAGCTGCCGTTCTTCGGCATCTGCTTCGGCAACCAGCTGCTCGGCCGAGCCCTCGGCTTCGGCACCTACAAGCTGCCGTTCGGCCACCGCGGCATCAACCAGCCGGTCTGGGACAAGCTCACGGGTAGCGTGGAGATCACCAGCCAGAACCACGGCTTCGCGGTCGACGCCCCGATCGACGGCGTGCTCGACTCGCCCGCCGGATTCGGCCGGGTCGAGGTGAGCCACTTCAGCCTGAACGACCAGGTGGTGGAGGGCCTGCGCGCCCTCGACATCCCCGCGTTCAGCGTGCAGTACCACCCTGAGGCGGCCTCCGGGCCGCACGACAGCAATTACCTGTTCGACCGGTTCCGCGAGCTCGTGGTCGGAAGCACCAACACGAAGGACGCCAAGTAATGCCCAAGCGCGACGACATTAAGAGCGTCCTTGTCATCGGCTCCGGCCCGATCGTCATCGGCCAGGCGGCCGAGTTCGACTACTCCGGAACTCAGGCCTGCCGGGTGCTCCGCGAGGAGGGCGTCCGCGTCATCCTGGTGAACCCGAACCCGGCCACCATCATGACCGACCCGGACTTCGCCGACGCCACCTACATGGAACCGATCACCCCCGAGGTGCTCGAGACCATCATCGCCAAGGAACGTCCCGACGCGGTACTGCCCACCCTGGGCGGGCAGACCGCACTGAACGCGGCCATCCAGCTCGACGCGCTCGGCATCCTCGCCAAGTACGACGTCGAACTGATCGGCGCCAAGGTGGAAGCCATCCAGAAGGGTGAGGACCGCCAGCTGTTCAAGGACCTCGTCCTCAAGGCGGGGGCGGATGTCGCGAAGAGCCACGTTGCCCACACTGTCGAGGAGGCCATCGACTTCGCCGAAGACCTCGGCTACCCGCTGGTGATCCGGCCCTCCTTCACCATGGGCGGCCTCGGCTCCGGCTTCGCCTACAACCGCACCGAACTCATTCGCATGGTCGGCGACGGCCTGCACCAGAGCCCCACCACCGAGGTGCTGCTCGAGGAATCGATTCTCGGCTGGAAAGAGTACGAACTCGAACTGATGCGCGACACCGCCGACAACACGGTGGTCGTCTGCTCGATCGAGAACGTCGACCCGGTCGGCGTGCACACCGGTGACTCGATCACCGTCGCCCCGGCACTCACTCTCACCGACCGCGAGTACCAGAACCTGCGCGACATCGGCATCGAGATCATCCGCCTCGTCGGCGTCGACACCGGTGGCTGCAACATCCAGTTCGCCGTCGACCCGGCCGACGGCCGCGTCATCGTGATCGAGATGAACCCGCGCGTGTCCCGGTCGAGCGCCCTGGCGTCCAAGGCCACCGGCTTCCCGATCGCCAAGATCGCTGCGAAGCTCGCCATCGGCTACCGGCTCGACGAGATCCCGAACGACATCACGAAGGTGACCCCGGCCTCCTTCGAGCCGACGCTCGACTACGTCGTGGTCAAGGTGCCCCGGTTCGCCTTCGAGAAGTTCCCGGCCGCCGACCCGACCCTCACCACCACCATGAAGTCGGTGGGCGAGGCGATGGCGATCGGCCGCAATTTCTCGCAGGCGCTGCAGAAGGCGCTGCGCTCGCTCGAGAAGCGTGGATCGAGCTTCCACTGGGAGCCGCTCAGCGCGTCGAAGGAGGAGCTGCTGGCGATCGCCGCGGTTCCGACGGATGGCCGCATCGTCACGGTGCAGCAGGCGCTGCGGGCCGGAGCGAGCATCGAGGAGGTCTTCGAGGCCACCAAGATCGAC
>JBEVDR010000149.1:0-2659 GCA_040513215.1 Microbacteriaceae bacterium
GGGGCGCTGATCGCAGCCCTGCTGCTGCCGGAAACCGGTGGTCGTGCCCTGCGGAGCGCCGCGGCCGACCCGGCCGTGAACGCGTCCGGATCTCCCGTGGCCGTCGACGCCCGGCGCAGCTGACTCTCACGCCGCGTCGCGGGCGGCAGACTGAGGGAATGAATTCAGGACCTGGTGCACGTGGGGTGGCGCTGTGAAGGGTTTCAACGCGTGGAGCGCCAAAGTGCTGTTCATCGCCGGCGGGCTCGTGGCCGCGGGCGCGCTCATGGTGGCCTGGGCACTGGTGCCGTTGCTGCCGCTGCTGCGGAACGACGCGTCGTATCTGTGCGACGTGGAAAGTGCGTACCGGCCGGCTTCGCCGGTTCCCCTGCTTGCGCTGGACCAGACGCTCGGCGAAGCCAGCTGGTTCCCGATCGGCATCCGCTGCCGGTTCTGGGCTGGCGAAGGCGTTCCGAGGGTCACCAACGAGATCGACTGGTCCTCGACCTACCTCGCGATGATCGGGGTCGGGCTCGTTGTGATAACCCCCGCTGTCGCGCTCTGGCTCTACCTGCGGGAGACAAAATAAACTGAGCCGCAGCCACACGGCCCAGGAAACGGGGACCAGATGTACGACGTGATCATCAGCGGCGGCGGGCCGACGGGCATGATGCTGGCCAGCGAGTTGCGGCTGCACGATGTGAGTGTCCTGGTGCTCGAGCGCGACGCGGAACCGAACCCGGCGGTGCGTTCACTCGGTCTGCACCCGCGCAGCATCGAGATCCTCGACCAGCGCGGGCTGCTGAACCGGTTCCTCGCCGAGGGCACGCGCTACCCGGGTGCCGGCGGCCAGTTCGCCGGGATCGTTCCGACCCGCCCGGTCACCCTGGACGGCGCACACGATTACATCCTCGGCATCCCGCAGCCGGTCACCGATCGGCTGCTGGCCGAGCGGGCCGAGGAGCTCGGCGCCGATATTCGTCGCGGCTCCGACGTGACCGAGGTCGAGCAGGATGACGGCGGCGTGCGGGTGCACCTCTCCGACGGCACGGTGCTGGCCGCAGGGTGGCTGGTCGGCTGCGACGGCGGCCGGAGCCTGGTGCGGCGGCAACTCGGGATCGGGTTCCCCGGCGAGGACGCGGCCACGGAGTGGATCCTCGGCGAAGTGCAGGTGACCATGGCGCCGGATGAGCTGGCCGCGATCGCCGCCGAGGTACGGAAGACCCACCGCAGTTTCGGGATCGGCCCGGCGGGCGACGGACTCTTTCGGGGCGTGGTCCCCGCCGCGACCGTGGCGGAGGACCGGACCGTGCCGCCCACGCTGGACGAGTTCCGCACCCAGTTGCGCGCCTTCGCCGGCACCGACTTCGGCGTGCACTCGCCGCGGTCGCTGACCCGGTTCACCGATGCGACCCGTCTCGCTGACCGGTATCGCGTGGGCCGGGTCTTCCTCGCGGGCGATGCCGCGCACGTGCACCCGCCGTTGGGTGGACAGGGTCTGAACCTCGGTCTTCAGGACGCGGTCAACCTCGGCTGGAAACTGGCCGCCGAGATCGCCGGCTGGGCACCATCCGGCCTGCTGGAGAGTTACTTCACCGAACGGCACCCGGTCGCCGAGGACGTGCTCACCCTCACCCGAGCCCAAAGCGAGCTGCTCTCGGTCGAGCCGGGACCGCGGGCCGTACGCCGACTGCTCACCGAACTGGTCGAACTTGACGGCGTCGCCGAATATCTCGCCGAAAAGGTCACGTCGATCGGCATCCGCTATGGCTTCGGCGACGGCCCCCGACTGCTCGGGCGGCGGATGCCGGACCTCGCGATCGGGGAGGGGCGCCTGTACGACCTGCTGCACGACGGGCGGGGGCTGCTGCTCGACCGGACCGGCACGCTGTCGGTGGCGGGCCGGTCCGACCGGGTCGAGCACGTGAGTGCGCCCGATGCCGAGCTGGACGCTCCGGCGGTGCTGCTCCGCCCCGACGGGTATGTCGCCTGGTTGGGTGAGGACCAAGCCGACCTGGAGAGGCAGCTCGGCAGGTGGTTCGGCGCAGCCTAGGCGTCTAGGCGTCTACGAGTCGCGGGAGGTGCCCTTGGTGAGGGTCTTGCCCTGGAAGAACGCGGGGTTGACCGCCCGCATGATGAACATCAACACCAGGCCGGTGATGAACAGCACCATCGCGAGGATGAACACCAGGCCGACGCCGCCGATCTCCGAGCCGCTGCCGTACTCGGGGTCGGTGCTGTCGATGAGGGTGGTGGCGAAGATCACGGCGAGGATGATGCCGCCCAGTAGCGGCGCGAGCAGCTTGAGCAGGAAGGCCCTGACGCTGGAGAACACCTCGCGGCGGAAGAACCAGACGCAGGCGAACGCGGTGACGCCGTAGTAGAAGCAGATCATGATGCCCAGGGTGAGGATGGTGTCGGTGAGCACATCGGTGCTCAGCACCCGCATCACCGCGTAGAAGCCCCAGGCCACCACGCCGGCGATCACGGTGGCGAAGCCCGGCGACTTGAACCGCGGGCTGATCGAGGCGAACCGCTTCGGGAACGCCCGGTAGTGACCCATCGAGATCATCGTTCGGGCCGGCCCCACGAAGGTGGACTGCAGCGACGCCGCCGAACTGGACAGCACCGCCAGGGACATCAGGATCGCGAACGGGCCCATCACCGGCCCGGCCAGCGC
>JBEVDR010000150.1:0-5702 GCA_040513215.1 Microbacteriaceae bacterium
GGTCGTGTCGGTCGTGGGCGGCATCCTGCTGGCGCTGGGCGGCGGCCTGCCGATCAGCCCCTACGTCACGACCATCTCGTTCCTGATCTGGCTCGTCTGCCGCGTCGTCGGCGGCCGTCGCGAGAGCCGAGGAGGCGGGCGGACAGGCCGAGGAGGCAGCACCGGTCGCCCCCAGGCCGCCCCGGTACCCTCGACGACGACGAAGGAGGCCTGACGTGGTCGGACCTGCACGAGCGAAGCACGGAGGTGCGCGGTGGTAGCGAAGCGGAACACGTGGCAGCGCGAGGCCGTGCGCGAGGCGCTGGGCCGCAGCGAGGGCTTCGTCAGCGCCCAGTCGCTGCACGGGCAGCTCCGCGACACGGGGTCGCCGATCGGGCTCGCCACCGTCTACCGCGCGCTCGCGGACCTCGCCACCGACGGCGCCGCCGACTCGCTGCAGCAGGAGGGCGAGAGCCTCTACCGGGCCTGCACGCCGGGCACGCACCACCACCACCTCATCTGCCGCACCTGCGGCACCACGGTCGAGATCGAGGCCGACGCGGTCGAGACCTGGGCCCGCCAGGTCGCCGCCCAGCACGGCTTCACCGAGGCCCAGCACATCGTCGACGTGTTCGGCACCTGCGCGGCGTGCACGGCCGAGAAGGCCGCGGGGCGCGACCCCGCCGTGACGCGCGGCGGCGCTGCCGGCTGAGCCGCGCCTCCTGGGTCCGGTGCGCCGCGCCTCCAGGGTCCGGTGCGCCGCGCCTCCTGGGCTCTGACGCGGCACATCCCGCGCTCGGTGCGCTGCGCCTCCTGGGCTCTGTGCTCGCTGCGCCCTGGGCCTTCGCCGCCGACGAGGCCCGCAGTTGACCCGGGTCGGGCGTGTCGCGTAAGCTCTTCCTTTGGTTGGGCGCTCTCTGCGCCCATGTGCACCGATCCCCGAGCACCACGGCCCGTCACGCGGACCGAGCGGGGTGACGCGCGCCGACAAGTGACCTTGGGTAGGAGCCGGTCGTCCCCGGACGGCGAGCTCCTACGGTACCTACGGAGGAAATCATGGCAGCAACCTGCCAGGTGACCGGAGCCATTCCCGGCTTCGGACACAACATTTCGCACTCGCACCGACGCACCAACCGTCGGTTCGACCCGAACATCCAGAAGAAGTCGTACTACGTGCCTTCGCTCAAGCGCAACGTCACCCTGACGCTCAGCGCCAAGGGCATCAAGGTCATTGACGCACGCGGCATCGAGTCCGTCGTCAAGGACATTCTCGCGCGAGGAGTGAAGCTCTAATGGCAAAGTCACAGGACGTTCGTCCGATCATCAAGCTCCGCTCGACCGCGGGCACCGGTTACACCTATGTGACCAAGAAGAACCGTCGTAACGACCCAGACCGTCTGGTGCTGAAGAAGTACGACCCCATCGTGCGCCAGCACGTCGAATTCCGCGAGGAGCGCTAACCATGGCGAAGAAGAGCAAGATCGCTGCGAACGAGCAGCGCAAGATCATCGTCGCGCGCTACGCGACCAAGCGCCTGGAGCTGAAGAAGGCTCTCGTCGACCCCACCTCGACCGACGAGCAGCGCGAGGCCGCTCGCCTCGGCCTGCAGAAGCTTCCGCGCAATGCATCGCCGGTCCGCGTCCGCGGCCGCGACGCGATCGACGGTCGTCCGCGTGGTTTCCTCAGCCAGTTCGGCGTTTCCCGTGTACGCTTCCGCGATATGGCGCACCGGGGCGAATTGCCCGGAATCACCAAGTCAAGCTGGTAAATTACAGGCGGCTCGGGGGATAACTTCTCGGGGCCGTCCGATCCATGCACGCAGGTCTGTTCTCTTGAGCAGCAATGTATGTTCTGCAAAGCACAACGTCCGAGGAGGACTTCAATGGCTGACAAGTCACTTAACCGTACCGAGCTCGTCGCGGCAGTCGCCGCTCAGTCTGGCCAGAGCCAGGCCGCCGTCAACGGCGTCCTCGACGCTCTGTTCTCGACTCTCGCCACTTCGGTGAACGAGGGCACGAAGGTCACGATCCCGGGCTGGCTCGCAGTCGAGCGCACCCACCGTGCCGCTCGCGCCGGTCGCAACCCGTCCACGGGTGAGGCCATCGAGATCAAGGCCGGTTATGGCGTCAAGGTGAGCGCGGGCTCGAAGCTCAAGGCCGCCGCCAAGTAGTCCTACTCTGCAGTTCCGAAGGGGACGTCGACCGTCAGGTCGGCGTCCCCTTCGTCGTTTCCGCGACATCCGCTCTCGGCAAACTACCGGCGCCGCCTCGCTTACAGTGGATGTCGTGCCCAGGCTCGTGAAGATCGCCGGGCCAGCCATCCTGCTGGTCGTCGCTTTCCTGTCCCTGCTCTGGGCGCTCGCGTTCGGCGGTGCCGCGGCACCACAGGCAGTGTTCGACCCCGGCGCAGTCGTGCGTTTCGGGCTGCCCATCGCGACGATGCTCGGCAACCTCGGTGTCGCCCTCACCATCGGCGCCCTGGTGCTCGTCTGCTTCGCACTGAACAGCGGGCCGGAGTTCAACCGTGCGCTCGACATCGCGGCGGCGGCATCGGCCTTCTGGACGGTGGCGGCGGCGGCCACCGGCTTCCTCACCTTCCTCAGCCTCTCCGGCACTCCGGTCAGCTTCGACCAGAACTTCGGCTCTGTGCTCGGGCAGTTCCTCTCCGGTCAGCCCACCGGGCAGACCCTCGGGCCGTCGTGGCTGGCCACCGTGCTCATCGCCGCCGTCGTCACGGTGCTCTGCTTCGCCGTGCGCAATCGCACGGCGCTGCTGTTCGTCACGCTGCTCGCGATCGCCGGACTGGTGCCGGCCACGCTGCAGGGCCACTCGGGCGATGCCGCCGGTCATGACGCGGCAACCAGTTCGCTCGGCCTGCACCTGGTCTTCGCCTCGATCTGGCTCGGGGGGCTCGTCACCATCGTGCTCTTGCGCACGACGCTCGGCGGTGGTCGACTCGGGCAGGTACTCGGGCGCTATTCCACCCTCGCGATCATCTGCTTCATCGTGGTGGCCGCCTCCGGCTATGTGAATGCGGCCCTGCGCGTCGGGACCTTGCCGCAGCTGCTCACGCCCTACGGCATCCTGGTGCTGATCAAGGTGCTGGCGCTGTTGGTGCTCGGGCTCTTCGGTCTGGTCCAGCGCACGGTGCTGGTGAAGAAGCTGCAGACGACGAAGGGTTCCGGCAACGGGTTCTTCTGGTGGCTCGTCGCGGCGGAGCTCGGCTTCATGGGGCTTGCCTCGGGTGTCGCCGCCGCCCTGGCGAAGACCGCGACGCCCGTCGCTCAGACCCGGGGTGGCACGTCGCCCGCGTGGGTGCTGACCAGCGGGCCGCTGCCGCCCGAACTCACCTTCGCCCGCTACTTCACCACCTGGAACTTCGACCTGATCTGGGTGTTGGTCTGCGCCTTTCTCGCCTTCTTCTACCTCGCCGGGGTCTGGCGGCTGCACCGGCGCGGTGACCACTGGCCCTGGTATCGCACCGTGCTGTGGCTTGCGGGTCTCGCCCTGCTGTTCTTCGTCACCAATGGCGGCATCAACGCCTACGAGAAGTACCTCTTCAGTGCTCACATGCTCGGGCACATGCTGCTCGGCATGATGATCCCGGTGCTGCTGGCACCCGCCGCGCCGATCACCCTCGCGCTGCGTGCCATCCGCAAACGCACCGACGGCAGCCGGGGGCCGCGCGAGTGGATCATGATCGTGGTGCATGCTCCGATTTCGAAGCTGCTCACCAACCCGATCATCACCGCGGTCATCTTCGTCGGCTCGCTCTGGGCGTTCTACTACTCGCCGCTGTTCGGCTGGGCGACCGTCGATCACATCGGTCACGAGTGGATGACCCTGCACTTCCTCATCGCGGGTTACCTGTTCGTGCAGTCGCTGATCGGTGTCGACCCTGTGCCGTTCCGGGCCTCGTACCCGATGCGTCTACTGACGCTGTTGGCGACGATGGCCTTCCATGCCTTCTTCGGACTCGCGCTCACCACCGGCACCGGGCTGCTGCTCGCGAACTGGTACGGAGCCATGGGCCGCACCTGGGGCCTGAGTGCGATCGCCGACCAGCAGGCGGGCGGAGCGATCGCGTGGAGTGTGGGCGAGATCCCGACCGTCATTCTGGCGATCACCGTGGCGATCATGTGGAGTCGCAGCGACGACCGCGAGGCGAAACGGCTCGATCGCAAGGCCGACCGCGACGGCGATCGGGAACTCGAGGAGTACAACCGGATGCTGCAGGACCGTGCGCGGGACGGCGCGCCTCGGCCCTAGCTGCTCGCCCTAATACTGCGCGGTGATCTGTAGGCTGCCGTCCCTGGCGATGAGGATCGCATAGGAGACGGTGAACGGAACGTCCTGATCGAACGTCGAGACGGAACCGTCGAAGATCGACTTGACCGTCACCGTCAGGTGCGCGGTGCCCGGGACGGCCGGCACCGTCCAGTTGCCGATGCCCGGGGCCGGGTCGATCACGACGACCGGCGACTTCACCATCGACCAGGTCGGAGTGTCCTGAACCCGGTCGCGGATCTGCTGACCCATCGGGCAGCCGGTGGGCTGCAGCACTTTCTGCTTCACGCAGCCGGCCAGATGCTCATCGAGCTGCTTCTGCACCGCCGTCACAAAAGCCGCACTGGCCCGCACCGCCACCACGGCAGGAGTCACGGCACTCGGGGTGTCGACGAGGGCGACCGTCGAGGCGGCGGTGAGATAGCGCGACTCGTGAGTGAGTCGCACCGCGGCCGGCGTGAGCACGAGGTAGGTGCCGTCGCCGTTCTTCGGATTCTCGGGGAGCCCGTTCGCCACGAAACTTGACGCGTGGTCGACCGTGACGTGGAGTGCGCTCATCGGGGTGATGGCGAAGCGCCAGGCAGAGAACAGGCCGAGGCGGGTTCCGTCTCTGCGCACGGCGAAGGTCGAAGTGCCGGGGGTGTCGCCCAGCTGGTACGACACGGTGACCCGGTGGGCGCCGGTGGAGGTCGTGGCGTCGGAGACGAGACGGACCTCGGTCAGCTCGGCCAGGGCATCCGCTCGCAGCAGCGCGCGGGAGACGCCGGTGGGCGCGGTGACTCCGGGCGTCTTCAGCGCGCCGACGACATCGTGCCGAGCGAGGGCCGAGAGGTAGGAGGAGACGAAACCCTGCGCGCTGTACAGCGTGAGGTTGAGGGTGACCACGGTGGCGACGAAGGCGCCGACGAGGATGCCCGCCAGCACGATCCATGTGGTGAGCCCCCTGCGCCGCATGTGCACATCCTAGGCGGGTGGGCTGAGTGGCGATCATCCCCGGGCCGGGTCGTGCACAGCCCGATTTATGCACAATTCCCTCGCGGGCCGACCGGCGTGAGTGGATGTCGCGGGTAGATTGGAGAGGCTGTGGCGGCCCGGCACGGTGCGGCCCGGCACCCCCCACTGACCATCCCGGCGAGAGGAGCTCCATGAGCGCACTGACCCTCTCCGCCGAGCAGTCCGCCGTGTTCGAGGCGATCGAGAAGACGCGCGAGAACATCTTCGTCACCGGTCGTGCCGGGACGGGCAAGTCGACGCTGCTGAACCACCTCTCCTGGAACACCGACAAGCAGGTGGTGATCTGCGCCCCGACGGGTGTGGCGGCGTTGAACGTGGGCGGGCAGACGATCCATTCGCTGTTCCGGCTGCCGATCGGGGTCATCGCCGACCACAAGATCGAGCAGACGGCCGAGCTCAAGAAGCTGCTGAATACGATCGACA
>JBEVDR010000151.1:0-22008 GCA_040513215.1 Microbacteriaceae bacterium
GTGAGTTCCGTCCGTACTTCGACAACGCCCCGGTATACGGCCACGGTCCGTCGCTCGAGGACTTCAGCGAGATGACCCCCCTCACGGTCGGATCGCCGCAGCAGGTCATCGACCGCTACGCCGGCATGCGCGACCACTACGGCGACTACCAGCGTCAGCTGTTCCTCATGGACCACGCGGGACTCCCGCTCAAGACCGTGCTCGAGCAGCTCGACCTGCTCGGCGGCGAGGTCGTCCCGGTGCTGCGCGAGGAGTTCGCGAAGAACCGTCCGTCCGATGTTCCGGATGCCCCCACCCACCAGGCCCGCGTCGCAGCAGCCAAGTCCGCGGCATCCACCGCGGCCGAACCCGCAGAGGTGAAGTAATGACTACCCGCAGAATCGCCGTCGTCTCGGCCGGACTCAGCAAGCCGTCATCCACCCGGATGCTCGCCGACCGCATGGTCGACGCCACGGTGGCACGGCTGAACGAACAGGGCATCGAGACCGCGGTCGACGTGTTCGAGCTGCGTGATTTCGCTCAGGATGTCACGAACAACATGCTCACCGGATTCCCCAGCACCCGGCTGGCAGAGATGATTGACACGGTCACCTCCGCCGACGGACTGATCGCGGTGACCCCGGTGTTCACCACCAGCTACAACGGCCTGTTCAAGTCGTTCTTCGACATCCTCGACAACCAGTCACTCACCGACACCCCGGTGCTGATGGGCGCGACGGCCGGCACCGCCCGGCACTCTCTGGTGCTCGACTACGCGATGCGTCCGCTGTTCACCTACCTGCACGCCGTCGTTGTGCCGACGGGCGTGTTCGCGGCATCCTCGGACTGGGGCAGCGGCGGCGACAAGGTGAAGACGTTGCACGACCGGATCGGCCGGGCCAGCCGCGAGTTCGCGCCGCTGGTCGCCGCGTCCACCCGGTCGAGCGAAGTGCGGGACCCGTTCGCGCTAGACCCGTCGTTCAGCCCGAGCGGCTCCTACGTCATCGACTAGCCCGATACCTCTCACTACAACCCGACGAAAAGGCCGTCATGCGATCCGCATGACGGCCTTTTCGTGTCCGGGATGGGGAGACTAGACCAGCGCCTTGATCGCCCCGAGCACCTTGGTCAACGAGTCCTTGGCGTCACCGAACAGCAGCGTCGTCTTCGGGTCGTAGAGCAGCTCGTTCTCGATGCCCGCGAAGCCCGGCCGCATCGACCGCTTCAGGAACACCACCTGGTTCGCCTGCGACACCTCGAGGATCGGCATGCCGTAGATGGGGGAGCCGGGCGCGGTCTTCGCCGCCGGGTTCACCACATCGTTCGCGCCGACCACGAGCACCACGTCGGTGTGCTTGAACTCCGGGTTCACCTCACCGAGCTCGCGGAGCGACTCGTACGGCACGTTCGCCTCGGCGAGCAGCACGTTCATGTGCCCCGGCATGCGCCCGGCCACCGGGTGGATGCCGAACACCACCTGCACCCCGCGCTCCTGCAGGGTTTCCGCGAGTTCCGCGATGGTGTGCTGGCCTTGCGCCACGGCGAGTCCGTAGCCGGGAACGATGACCACCCGTTGCGCGTAGCCCAGCTCGATCGCAACATCCTCGGCCGTCGATGAGCGCACCGGACGGTCGCTGACCGTGGTGGACCCGGCGGTCGATCCGCCGCGGAACGCCCCGAACAGGATGCCCGCGACACTTCGGCCCATCGCCTGCGCCATCGCCTGGGTGAGGATCGTGCCACTGGCGCCGACCAGGGTTCCGGCCACCAGCAGCAGCACGTTGCCGAGCACGATTCCGGATGCCGCCACCGCGAGTCCGGTGAAGGCGTTCAGCAGCGAGATCACGATCGGCACGTCGGCGCCGCCGACTGGCAGCACGAGCAGCAGCCCGGTGACCAGTCCCAGCAGCAGCACCGCGACCGCCCACTCCCACGAGCCGGTGACCACGACGAAACCGCAGGCCACGACCGAGGCGATCAGCGCCAGGGTCATCACCACGGGCATGCCGGGGAAGGTGAGCGGGCGGGTGCTGATCAGTTCCTGCAGCTTGGCAACCGTGACCGCCGAGCCGGCGAACGAGACCGCACCGACGAGCATGGTGAACACCACCGCGAGCCGCGTCCAGGCATCGTCGCTGTGCCCGAGCTCGAGCACCGCCACGAGCGCCGCGGCGCCACCGCCGACGCCGTTGAACAGCGCCACCAGTTGCGGCATCTGCGTCATCTGCACGCGCCGCGCAATCGGCACGGCGATCGCCGACCCGACCGCGATTGCGGCGAGGATGAACGGAATGTTCTCCAGTCGCGACGACAGGAACACCGTGATCACGGCGAGCAGGGCTCCTGCCGCGCCGATCGCGTTACCGCGCCGGGCGGTGTGCGGAGAGCTCAGCCCCTTCAGAGCGAGGATGAAGCAGACCGCCGCAATGAGATAGAGGAATGCGGTCCATTCCGGTGACAGAATGCTCACTTCGCCTCCTCCTTCGCCACAGCCTGGGCGGCGGCATCCTTTGGCGCGGGCTTCCGCTGCCGGAACATTTCAAGCATCCGGTCGGTGACGACGAAGCCACCGACCAGGTTCGCGGTCGCCAGCACCACGGCGACCAGCGCGATCGTCAGCAGCCAGGCATCCGTCGCCTGACCGGCGACGATGATGGCGCCGACCAGGATGATGCCGTGGATCGCGTTCGCGCCAGACATCAGCGGCGTGTGCAGCTTGCTCGTCACCTTCGAGACCACCTCGAAGCCGACGAACACAGCGAGCACCACCACGGTAAGCAGGGTCACGGCATCCATCACTTGGCTCCTTGCAGCAGTTCGGCGGTGGGTGCGTGACGCACGGCACCGTCGTGGGTGAGGCACGCTCCGGCGATTACCTCGTCGTCGAAGTCGGGGGCAAGAACTCCCTGCTCGGTCATCAACGCGATCAGGTTCGCCACGTTCTTCGCGTACAGCCGTGAAGCGTCGAAGGGAATGGCGGATGCCGCATCCTTCATCCCGACCAGGGTGATGTACCCATCGCCGGCCGCGGTCGGCACGGCGATGTCGCGTCCGGCGATCACGCCCTCCACGTTGCCGCCGGTCTCGGCGGCCAGGTCGACGATCACCGATCCGGCGCGCATGCCCGCCACCATGTCGGCGGTCACCAGCAGCGGCGCCGGGCGGCCCGGGATCGCGGCCGTGGTGATCAGGATGTCGGTGGCTGCCACGTGCGGCGCCAGCAGCTGCCGCTGCCGCTCGGCGCGATCCTCGCTCAGGCTCTTCGCGTACCCGCTGGTGTCCTGCGCGGTTTCCACGTCGAGGTTGATGAACGTGCCACCCATCGAGGTGACCTCATCGGCGGAGGAGGGGCGGATGTCGTTCGCCGACACTCGCGCGCCGAGCCGCTTCGCGGTGCCGATCGCCTGCAGGCCGGCGACGCCGGCGCCCAGCACCAGCACCTTGGCCGGCGGGATCGTGCCGGCGGCGGTCATGTACAGCGGGAAGAACCGGGGGAACCGGGTGGCAGCCTCGAGCACGGCGCGGTAGCCGGCGACCAGCGCCTGCGAGCTGAGCGCGTCCATCGACTGCGCCCGCGAGATCCGCGGTACCAGCTCGAGCGCGAACGCGGTCACGTCGGCGTCCGCGAGGGCGCGCACCGTGTCTCGTTCGGATGCGGGGGAGGCGAGTCCGACCGTCACCGCACCGGGCTTCAGCCGCGACGCGGTCTCCGGCGTGAGCGGTGCCACGTGGCACAGCAGGTCGAGCTCGGCCAGTGCCAGCTCGGGTGCGATGCGCGCTCCGGCGTCATGGTATGCGGCATCCGCGTACCCTGCCTCACCGCCCGCTCCGGCCTCGACGGTCACATCGAGACCGAGGGATAACAGTTGCTTGACCGTTTCTGGTGTCGCCGAGACGCGCCGTTCTCCGGGGCGTCTCTCTCGTACTATTCCAACGTGCACGGGTATGTCCTCTCTGACGGCCCCAGCGTAGTGATCCGCGCCAGCAAACCCGAGCCCGATTCTGTGGGCGGATCACGAAAGAATCATCGGCTTTTAGAAAAGGCGACCCTGCGCACGCCGCATGCCCGTTTCTCAGCGTGGAGAAACGGGCATCCTGACGATGCGCGCTGGGTTGTTACTCCAGAACGAAGGTGACCTCGAGAACCACTTGCCAGGCCACGATCTGGCCATCACGGATCTCGACTTCCTGTTCCTTGACCCAGGCGCCCTCGACGTGACGCAGTGTCGCGCTAGCCCGCTCAACACCCACCTTGATGGCGTCCTCGAAGCTGGTGTCCGAGCGGGCGCTGATCGTGGTGACTCGTGCGACTGATCCCATGATTCCTCCTTGAAGCGGCTGACGTGGGATCAGTCAACGCCCACCCGTCGCAGCTGTCCAGCCCTCGCCCGGCGGATCAGCCGGCCGCGGCGGCGCGCCTGCCGAGGGGCACGCAACCGTGCCCTGATAGGATGTCCGAGGTTCGGCCCGCGATCGCGGCATCCGAACCACCGCAGTATGCATTCAACTCAACATTGAGCATCAAAACGGAGCAGGCCGGCTCGAAGCTGGTCACCGGTGGTGGCATCCCGTCTCGGACGGTGTGTTTCTACTGTTGGCCAGAACAGACGCCCGGCACCCATGTGTCGTGTCCCTTCCTGCCCGCTCCTGCTCCGCTGCATGACGCCGCGCCCACGTGGGGTGCGACAAGCAAAGGAGAGAGACCTTAATGGAAGGTCCAGAAATCAAGTTCGCCGAGGCTGTTCTCGACAACGGCAAGTTCGGCAAGCGCACCATCCGGTTTGAGACCGGACGACTGGCACAGCAGGCGCAGGGCGCCGTCGCTGCCTACCTCGACGAAGAAACCATGCTGCTGAGCGCCACCAGCGCCAGCAAGCACCCCAAGGAAAACTTCGACTTCTTCCCGCTGACGGTGGATGTCGAAGAGCGCAGCTACGCCGCTGGCAAGATCCCCGGCTCGTTCTTCCGCCGCGAAGGACGCCCGTCCACCGAGGCGATCCTGGTCTGCCGCCTGATCGACCGGCCGCTGCGCCCGTCGTTCGTCGACGGCCTCCGCAACGAGGTCCAGATCGTCATCACCGTGCTGTCGATCGCCCCCGGCGAGTTCTACGACGCCCTGGCCATCAACGCGGCATCCGCGTCGACCCAGATCTCCGGCCTGCCGTTCAGCGGCCCGATCGGTGGCGTGCGCCTGGCGCTCATCCCCGACAGCAACGGCTCCGGCCAGTGGGTCGCGTTCCCGAACGTGGCGCAGCTCGCTGACGCCGTGTTCGACCTCACCGTCGCCGGTCGCGTCGTCACCGACAAGAACGGCACCGAGGATGTCGCGATCATGATGGTCGAGGCTGAGGCAACCGAGCACAGCTGGGACCTGATCAAGGGTGGCGCCGTCAAGCCCGACGAGGCCATCGTCGCGCAGGGCCTCGAGGCCGCCAAGCCGTTCCTCGCCCAGCTGGTCAAGGCTCAGGCCGAACTGGCAGCGCAGAGCGCCAAGGAAATCGCCGACTACCCGGTGTTCCTGCCGTACAGCGACGAGACCCTCGCCGCCGTCGACGCCTTCGCCAGCGAAGAGCTCGCCTCGGTGTACAAGATTGCCGACAAGGTCGAGCGTCAGAACGCGGATGACGCGCTCAAGGCTCGCGTCAAGGACGCCATCGCCGCCAAGGTCGAGGCTGGCGAACTGCCCGCCGAAGCCAACGGCCAGGTCAGTGCCGCGTACAAGTCGGCCACCAAGAAGGTCGTGCGCGGCCGCATCCTCTCCGAGGGTGTGCGCATCGACGGTCGTGGACTGTCCGACATTCGCGCGCTCGACGCCGAGGTTCAGGTCATCCCGCGCGTTCACGGTTCCGCCATCTTCCAGCGCGGCGAGACCCAGATCATGGGTGTCACCACGCTGAACATGCTCAAGATGGAGCAGCAGATCGACTCGCTGAGCCCGATCACGAAGAAGCGCTACCTGCACCACTACAACTTCCCGCCCTACTCCACCGGTGAAACCGGCCGAGTGGGTTCGCCGAAGCGTCGCGAGATCGGGCACGGCTTCCTCGCCGAGCGCGCCCTCGTGCCGGTGCTGCCGAGCCGCGAGGAATTCCCCTACGCGATCCGTCAGGTGTCCGAGGCTCTCAGCTCCAACGGCTCGACCTCGATGGGCTCCGTCTGCGCATCGACCCTGTCGCTGCTGAACGCCGGTGTGCCGCTGAAGGCTCCCGTCGCCGGTATCGCCATGGGCCTCGTCTCCGACCAGGTCAACGGTGAAACCCGCTACGCGGCACTCACCGACATCCTCGGCGCCGAAGACGCCCTCGGCGACATGGACTTCAAGGTTGCCGGTACCAGCGAATTCGTCACCGCGATCCAGCTCGACACCAAGCTCGACGGCATCCCGTCGTCGGTGCTCGATGGCGCGCTGCAGCAGGCGAAGGATGCCCGCACCGCGATCCTGAACGTGATCAACCAGGCCATCGACACGCCCGACGAGATGGCGCCGACCGCGCCGCGCGTCATCAGCGTGCAGATCCCGGTTGACAAGATCGGTGAGCTGATCGGCCCGAAGGGCAAGACGATCAACGCGATCCAGGACGAGACCGGCGCAGACATCTCGATCGAGGAAGACGGCACCGTGTACATCGGCGCTGTCGATGGTCCCTCGGCCGAGGCTGCGCGCGCCCAGGTCAACGCCATCGCGAACCCGACCAACCCCGAGGTGGGCGAGCAGTTCCTCGGAACCGTCGTGAAGATCGCCACCTTCGGCGCCTTCGTCTCGCTGCTCCCGGGCAAGGACGGACTGCTGCACATCTCTGAGGTGCGCAAGCTCGCCGGTGGCAAGCGTGTCGAGAACGTCGAAGACGTGCTCGGCGTCGGCCAGAAGATCCTGGTCGAGATCACCAAGATCGACGACCGTGGAAAGCTGTCGCTCGCTCCGGTGCTCGAAGAGCCCGCCGACCAGGAGGGCTCCGCTGCACACAGCGAAGGCCCGCTGGAGCCGGCCGAAGGCTAAACCCTTCCGCACCACGTGATGCCCGCCCCCGAAACCGGGGGCGGGCATTCTCGCGTTAACACCCGGCGTGTCGCGCGGTTAACCATCAACCTGAGCATGAAACTTGAGCCAGCACAGAGAGGGTGCTTGTCACAAGGGGAAAACATGGGTCGGCACAGCGCGTATCAGTCACCGTGGTGGTCAACTGCGCGTCACCGCGCGCCCGGGTCGGTCGAGCGTCTGGTCGCGGCGGGCAAGCATTCGCTGCTGCTGAGTACGGCGGGAGCCATGCTGATCGTTCTGCTGGTCGGCAGCACGCCGGCGTTCCAGGAGCAGATGCAGTCCGTCATCCGCTAGCGCCGGGCGCCGGCTGCCCCCTATTCGCGGGGTTGTTACCGGCGCGCCGCCCGGCCTCGCGCCGGTCTGCGCCCTAGGCTTTCGGCATCAGCCAGTTGCCCGCTACCTGAATCAGGGGCGGGCATTGTCATAGCGGAGGGCCAGAATGACCGCTTCGGACAAACCCATGCACACCGAGCATCTTGCTCCCGTTCCGCCTGTGATGGGCGAGCGGGAGATCGACACCACCGGGGTGCGGATTCTGCCGCTCGGGCTCGACGGCGCCATCTTCGGCTGGGCGGCCGGGCCGGAGGCGAGCGTCGAGGTTCTCGACGCGTTCGCCGAGGCCGGCGGCACGTTCATCAGCACCTCCGACCATTACGCAGCGGGCCGCAGTGAACTGATGATCGGCAACTGGCTGAGAGACCAGCCCGATCGGGACCGCTTCATCATCGCCACCAAGGTCGGCCGGCATCCGGATCACCCCGGGCTCGGCGCCGACAGCATCCGGGCGGGGGTGGAAGCATCCCTCGAACGCCTTTCCACCGACCACATCGACTTCCTCTCCTTCGACGGTGACCACCCGGAGACGCCGGCGGAAGAGAGCCTCGCTGCGGCCGCCGAACTGGTGGCGGTGGGCAAGGTACGGTTCCTGAGCGCTGCCGGATATTCCGGTGCCCGACTGGCCGAGGTGCACGCCATCGCCTCGACCGAGGGCTACCCCATGTTCCGGTCGGTCGTCGCCGAGTACTCGCTGATGGAACGCGAGGTCGTCGAAGACGACCTGCTGCCGGTGACGGCGCCGCGGGGGATCAGCGTCTTCGCCAAGACACCGCTCGCCAGCGGCTACCTGTCGGGCCAGTTCCGCAGCCGCGACGACCTGCCCTCGTCTCCCATGTTCGGCCAGGCGATGCAGTACATCGGCAAACGCGGCAACAAGGTGCTCGACGCCCTGGAGGCGGTCGCGGCGGAACACGGCGAGATCCCCGGCCGCATCGCGTTGGCCTGGCTGCTGGCCAAGCCGGGCGTGATCGCCCCGCTCGTGCGTGCGTCCAGCCGCGAGCAACTCGCCGAACACCTCGGCGCCGTGTCGATTCAGCTCACCCGGCACCAGGTGGCGCAGTTGGAGAAGGCCGCGGCCTAACCGGCGCAGCCAGCAGGCCCTGCCGTGCAGCCGGCTCAGCCGGGCAGCAGCGGCATCGGCTCGATCGGGCCCGTCTGCGACAGGATCACCAGGGTGCCGCAGATCGCGAAGACGATCGGGATCAGCGCCGTCAGGATCGCCAGCAGGGCGAGCCGGAGCCGCAGACGCTCGACGGTGTACCGGATCACCACCATCGCCGCGTAGAGGAGCACGATCACCGCAATGCCGACCAGCGGCACCGTCGGCACCGTGTCGTCCAGGCAGTACGCCGGCGGCGGTTCGATCAGCGGGCATGCTCGGGTCAGCTGGGTCATTGGCCAGAGGAATCCGATGCTGACGACCGCCAGGATGCCGGCGACGACCAGCCAGATGAGACCACTGGACGTGGTCAGCGCCGCCTGCTCGGTCACCTTCGGTGAATCGGAGAGATTGGGCGATTCGGTCATGCTCATGCCTCCCGCTATTACGAAGATAAGCCCGTAGATAACGATTGGCGGAAATCATGAGATATTCGGGCCGTTCTCGACGTAGTCTCTGTAGAGAACCCGCTCCCACGACCCGAAGTACCAGGAGTGGATTTTGGAGAACGATTCATGACGCAACTGATACCCGGGTTGCCGTCTACGACAGCGCGCTTTGAGGTGACGCCCTCCACCGCCGAAACGGCGACTGTCGTCGGAACAACACCCGTGCGCCGACGACCCGTCGGCCAGTCTGATCTTCGCGTGTTCCCGATCGCCATGAGCGGCAATGTGTTCGGTCTTACCGCCGATTCCGAGGCCGCCCACGCGATCCTGGACACGTACGTGTCGCAGGGCGGCAACTTCGTGGATACCGCCGACAGCTACGGCGAGGGTGAGAGCGAGAGCATCATCGGCGGCTGGATGCAGGAACGCGCCAACCGATCCGAGATCGTCGTGGCCACCAAGGTGGGCAAGAGCCTCGAGAATCCGGGGCTCGGCACGGTAGCGGTGCGCCGGTCGGTGGAGGCGTCGCTTCGGCGGTTGCGCACCGGTCACATCGATCTGCTCTACCTGCACATCGATGACACCTCCGTGGACTTCGAAGAGACCCTGCTCGCCGTCGATGAGCTGATTCGGGCGGGCAAGGTGCGCTATTTCGGCGGGTCCGATCACACCGGAAACCGCCTGATCGAGGCCAGGATCGCGTCGGCCCAGCTGGGGGTGGCGCCGATGGTGGCGCTGCAGAACCAGTACAACCTGATGCACCGCGCGGAATACGAGGGTGGACTGGCGCACGTGGCCAGACAGCAGGGCCTCGGCGTCATGCCGCGGTTCGCGCTGGCCAGCGGATTCCTCACCGGCAAGTACCGCAGCAAGGCCGACCTGCAGCGCAGTGAACGCGGCGGCGAACTGGGCAGGCACCTGACCCGACGCGGACTCCGCGTGCTGGCCTCGCTCGATAAGATCGCCGCCCACCACGACACGACACCGGCGAGCGTCGCGCTGGCCTGGCTGCTGACGAAGCCGCTCGTTGCGGCGACAGTGGTATCGGCAAGCCAGCCCGACCAGGTCATCGACCTCACGGCATCCGCGTCGATCCAGCTGAGCCGATCACAGATCACGGAACTCGACAGGGTCAGCGCGGTCTAACCAGCGCTGCGTAACGGCGGCGCCGCGCCTCAGGCGATGGCGGGAACCGACTCGAGCACGCGGTCCACGGCGCGCGACAGCGCCACCGAGGCCGCGATCGGGTCGCCGGCGTAACCGCCGGTCATCGCGCCGTCGTAGGCGAGCTGCAGGTCGTCTGCCGCGTCGCCGGGCAGCGGGTGTCCGAGTGCGCGCAGGCGCTCGACCAGGAAATCGGTGAACCATTCGCGGTGCTCGGCCACGATCACCCGCACCGGATGCAGCGTGCGCGCGAACTCGGCGGCCGCGTTGGCGAACGCGCAGCCGCGGAACCCGGGAGCGGTGATCTCCTCGCTGGCGGCGCGGAAGATTCGACGGATGGTGTCATCCGGTGTGTGCTCGGCGGCGATCCGCTCGAACCGGCTGCGCATCGCAGCGGACCGGCCTCGAACGTAGGACAGGATCAGGGTGTCCTTCGACCCGTAATGCTTGTAGAAGGTGGCCTTCGTGACGGCCGACGCGCTGATCAGTCGGTCTACGCCGACGCCGTTGATGCCCTCGAGGTAGAACAGTCGGTCTGCGGTCTCGAGGATGCGAATCTTGGCCCCAGGCGCAGGCTGGGCGGTCGATGGGGGGAAATCGACCGCCACAGCGTGCTCCTTCTGGCTATCGGCCGGGGTGCTCCAAGCCTTCAGGGTGGTGCCTAATCCGGTCTAGCCGGGGTATTTCGACGCGAGCAGGGGTGTCGCGAGACCAGCAATCGGTGGGCGGAGGCCGCGTGTCGTTTCGGGTTCGACCGGGAAAGTCTCACGAGGGGATCCTGAGCCTTCGCACCGGCGGTTCCGCGCTGATTGCTTGTCTGCGATCACACTATACGTAATGAGGGCAGACAGAGTTGTCTGTCGGCATTTTAGTAACCCCCAATTTGGGGGAGTATCGCTCAGCTCCCGGGCTGGCAGGGGTCGATGACCTAGGCTGGGGAGCGATGAACGGCGCTGTTGCTTTCCCCCTTGACCTGCCCGAGCTGTCTTTTCTGGCAACCGGCGACGCGCTGGTTCGCAGGAGCGTTCTACCCAGCGGCGTCCGCATCCTGAGCGAACAGGTTCCCGGCGCCCGCAGCGCCACGATCGGCTACTGGGTGGCGGTGGGATCCCGCGACGAACAGCCAGAAACCTACGGGTCGACCCATTTCCTCGAGCACCTGCTGTTCAAGGGCACCGCCGCGCGCAGCGCCCTCGACATCGCGGTCAGCTTCGACGCGGTCGGTGGCGAGCACAACGCCATGACGGCCAAGGAGTACACCTGCTACTACGCCAAGGTGCGCGACCGTGACCTGCTGATGGCCGTCGACGTGCTGGCCGACATGTTCACGTCATCCCTCATCGACCCCACCGACTTCGAGAACGAACGCGGCGTGATCCTCGAAGAGCTGGCCATGGCCGACGACGACCCCACGGATGTCACCAGCGAACGGTTCTTCGAGGCGGTGATGGGCGAGCACGCGCTCGGCCGTCCGATCGGCGGTAACCCGGCGACCATCCGTGAGGTGACCCGCGACGCCGTGATGCGCCACTACCGGGCCAACTATCGCCCGCAAGACCTCGTGATCACCGTCGCCGGCGCAGTTGACCACGACCTCCTCGTCGACGCCATCCAGCGGGCGCTGTCCGCGGCCGGCTGGGACCCGTCGGAGCAGGCACGGCCGGTCGAGCGCCGCATCGCGGGCGACACCCTGATCGAGCGCGGCTCGGCGCTGTCGGTCACCCGCCGCCCGATCGAGCAGGCCAACATCCTGATGGGGGTGCCGGCGCTGTCCGCGACCGACCCACGCCGGGCGACGCTGTCGATGCTGAGCAGCATCCTCGGCGGCGGGATGTCGAGCCGGTTGTTCCAGGAGGTGCGCGAAAAGCGCGGCCTCGCCTATTCGGTCTACTCTTTCGCGCCGAGTTACTCCGACGCCGGCGTGTTCGGCCTCTACGCCGGCTGCTCGCCGTCGCGGGCCACGGAGGTGGCGGAACTGCTGCTCTCCGAATTCCGCCGACTCGGCGCCGATGGCGTCACCGATGACGAGCTGCGCCGCGCCAAGGGCCAGCTGAGCGGCGCGTCGGCGCTCGCTCTCGAAGACTCAGACACTCGTATGACGCGCCTCGGTCGCAGCGAGCTCACCCTCGGGGAGTTCGCCGACCTGGACGAGTCGCTACGCCGTCTGGATGAGGTGACGGCCGATGGGGTACGCGAGCTTGCTTCCGACCTCACCAGCCGTCCCTTGTCGATCGCCGCCGTTGGCGCGGTCGACGAATCATCGTTCGCGGGGCTCGACGAGGAGCCCACTGCGGCCTGAGCGAAGCAGGATTGAATGGTCCACTACCTCTACCTCGTCCGCCACGGCGAGCAGCTCGACGCCGAACACGGTCTGCCTGACGGGCCGCTCAGCGGACGCGGCATCCGGCAAGCCGAGGCGATCGCGGAGCGCCTCGGCGGCGTGCCGTTCACGGCCGCCTGGACGTCGCCGTTGCAGCGCGCCCAGGAGACGGCTCGCATCATGACCGAGCGGATGCCGGCGATCGAGCCCGAGCCGACCGCGCTGCTGATGGACTGCATCCCGGCCGGCCCCACCCCCGACATGCCGCACGCGTTCGAGCCGTTCTTCGGGTCGATCACCGCGGAGGAGATCGCCGCGGGCGAGGCGCAGATGGCGGATGCCGTGGCCGAGTGGATGCGGCCGTCGCGCGACGACCGGCACGAGTTGCTGATCACGCACAACTTCGTGATCTCCTGGTTCGTGCGCGAGGCGTTCGGCGCTCCGGCGTGGCGCTGGATGGGGCTGAACCAGGCCAACTGCGGGCTCACCATCATCCGAGTGCGCAGCGCGAAGCCGCCGGTGCTGGTGACCCACAACGACCTCGGACACCTGCCCGCGGAACTGCGCACCGGGCTGCCGGAGAACCAGCCGTTCTAGCCGCCGCGGTCTCGGGTGCGGGTGCATTCAAGTTGCGCGCTCGCGAAATGCCGCCGCTCGGCAGGCGTTCCGCAGGAGTTCTCAGCGGACACGCCGTCTCAGGCGCCTCACCGCACGCGTGTCGAGGGAGAACTCCTGCGCTACGCAGCATACGCCCCGCTACGCGGTCACCCTCGTGTCGAGCTGGTCCAGGTAGCGCAGGATCACGCCCTCCCGCATTGCCCAGGGGGAGACCTCGATCGCGTCGGCCTTGAACGCGCGCATCGCCTCCTCCAGCACGATGCCGCCGGCGACGATCTGGAACGCCCGGTCCTCGGTCACACCGGGCAGCGCCGGTCGGGATACGGCGGGCATCTTCGCCAGCCGCGGCACCCAGTCGCCCAGTTCTTTCAGGCGCAGGATGCTGCGGTCCTCCGCTCCGAAGCCCTGCACCGTCGACCCGGCGAGGCGCGCCAGCGACCGGATGGTCTTCGAGGAGCCGATTATGTGGTCGGCGCTCGGCTGCCCGGCAAATTGCGGCAGCACGTCGCGGATCACCGCCCGGGCATGCTCGCGCAGCGCATCGACCTGCTCGGGCAGGGGAGGGTCGTTCGGGAGGAAGCCAACCGTGGACCGGCCGGCTCCGAGCGGCAGCGACAACGCGACATCCGGAATCTCATCCGACCCACTGGTGATCTCCAGCGATCCACCGCCGATGTCGAACAACAGGATGTGACCGGATGACCAGCCGTACCATCGGCGCACGGCCAGGAACGTCAGCCGGCCTCGTCCTCACCGGAGAGCACGCGCAGCTCGACGCCGGTTTTCCGGGCGATCTTGGCCAGCACCTCCGGCCCGTTGATGGCCTCCCGAATCGCGGAGGTGGCCATCGGCAGGAACTCGTCGAGCTTGGCCGCCTTCGCCTGCTGCGCCGCCTCGGTGACCGAGCTGATCAGTGCCCGCACGCCCTCATCGGTGATCGCGCCTTCGGGGGTCAGGTAGCGCATCAGCCGCAGCACCCACTTCTGCGACGACATCGGAACTGGCCGCGCACCGGGGTGTGCATCAACGATCAGCAGGTGGACAGTGTTCGAGCCGACGTCGAGAACTCCAAGGCGCATGGTGCGACGATACGCCGTCGGCGACCCTCGTTCGGGCGTGTCCGGCCGTGCCCGTGGGAGTGCGTGCCGTCAGAGCTGTTTGCGGAACCAGTGCGTCGCGTTCCTGTTGTCGTTGTACCGCTCGATCTCCTCGTAGCCGCTCGACCGGTACAGCGACCCCGCCGCCTCCAGGCTGGCGTTGGTGTCGAGCACCACCTCGTGGGCGCCGAAGGCCTGGGCTCGGCGTTCCAGCTCCTCCAGCAACAGCCGACCGTAGCCGCGCCCGCGCGTGTGCGGCTGCAGGTACAGGTGCTTGACCTCGTAGCGCACCGACTGACCCTGCACGCTGGGCAGCATCCGGATGCCGCCGCAGCCCACGTCGCCCGCATCCCCGGCCAAATCCTCGGCTTCCACGATGAGGAACACCCCACGCGGCGGGCGGAACTCTTCGGCGTGGGGGCGTTTCACCTCGTACTGCCCCATCTCCGTGGGAAAACCGAGCTCGCGACCGGTGAAGTACTCGGTCAGCAGCACCTGGGCTGCGGCATCCGTTACGTCGACCTCACGAAAACTCACCATGTCTCAAGGCTAGCTAGCATTGCAGGATGACTACGAAGGTTGCTGTCGTCGGCGCGACGGGCAAGATGGGTTCGCTCGCGTGCCACCTGGTTGAGGAGGCCGACGACTTCGAGTTGGTTGCCCGGCTCGGCTCCGGCGGCGACCTGGCCGAGGTGCTCGGCGCCGACCTGGTCGTTGATTTCACGGTGCCGCAGGTCTCGCCGGGCATCGTTGACTACGCCGTGGGGCAGGGCAAGTCGGTGCTGGTCGGCACCAGCGGCTGGTCGGCTGAGCGAATCGTCCGACTGCAGCGCACCGTCGCCGACGCCCCCGGTGTCGGGGTCATCATCGTGCCGAACTTCTCGCTCGGGTCGGTGCTCGCGACATCCTTCTCCGCGATGGCCGCCCGGTTCTACGATTCGATCGAGATCATCGAGTCGCACCATGCCGGCAAGATCGACTCGCCCTCCGGCACGGCGGTGCGTACCGCCGAGCTGATCGGCGAGGCCCGCAGTGCGCTCGGCCCGGTAATCGCGCCGCACGCCGATCAGCGGGCCCGTGGCCAGCAGGTCTCGAGCGTGCCGATCCACAGCCTGCGAATGCAGGGCGTCGTCGCCAAGCAGCAGGTCATCCTCGGTGGGCTGGGGGAGCAGGTCACAATCACCCACGACACCCTGTCGCCCGCCGCATACGAGGCCGGCATCCTGCTGGCGTTGCGCGCGCTCGGCGACACCCGCGGCGTCGTGGTCGGACTCGACAAGCTGATCGACCTCGATGGCACCGGCGCTCCCGGCACCGCGACCAGCACCGGATCCGAAGGCGCCGCGTGAAGCGTGTCGGCGTCGCCGTCATGGCGGCCCTACTCGTGCTGTACCTGCTGTTCACGGTGCAGTACGCCGTGATCCTGATCCTCGACGGACAGCCGGTCACCCTGACCCTCGGCATCGCCTTGCTGGTGCTGCCGCTGGTCGGCTTCTGGGCACTGATCGCCGAGGTGCTGTTCATGCTGCGCGCCCAACGCCTGGCGAAGACCCTCGAAGCCGAGGGCGGCATGCCCGACGAGGAGCTGCCGCTGCTGCCGAGCGGCCGGGTCGACCACGCTGCGGCCGACGAGGTATTCCCGCGCTACCAGGGCGAAGTGGAGGCCGAGCCGGACTCCTGGCGCGCCTGGTTCCGGCTCGGCATCGCCTACGAGGCGAGCGGCGACCGCAAGCGAGCCCGCTGGGCCACCCGCAAGGCCATCGAACTCGCCCGGCAGTAGGCCGCATGGCGCGCGCGAGCGCAGCACGCGCGCGCCGCGACATGAGGGCCGCGCCGCGCGTTACCTGACGATCGTGGCGATCGCCTCATCAACCGTCTGGTGCCGGAACTCGAACCCGTCGGCCACCAGCCGCGCGGGCACCATCTTCTGGCTGGACAGCAGCAGCTCCCGGCCGGCTTCGCCCATCAGCGTGGACACCGCCTTCTCCGGCAGCACCAGCTTCTGCCAGCGGTGCATGGCCTTCGCCAGCCCGCTGGTGATCCGGTCGCTGGTGGCAGGCACGGGGCCAGCCAGGTTCACCGGTCCGTGCAGCCGCGACACCAGCAGGTGCCGGATGGCGGCCGCCTCGTCGTACAGGCTGATCCACGGCCAGTGCTGACCGCCGCTGCCGATTCGGGCGGCGAGGCCCAGCTGGGTGACCGGCAACAGCGGGGCGAGCGCGCCACCGCCGCGGCCGATCACCAGGCCCGAGCGCATCGACACGACCCTGGTCTTCTCCGGCGCCAGTTCCGCCACCTGCTCCCAGGTCTGCACGAGGTCGGAGAAGAACCCGCAACCCTTCGGCGACTGCTCGGTCAAGCGTTCACCGGGCCGGTCGCCGTAGTAGCCCACCGCCGACGCGCTGAGGAACACCGCGGGCGGTTTGCTCGCCATGTTCATCGCTTCCGCCAACGCCTGAGTCGACGTCACCCGCGAGTGGTGCAGCGTGCGCTTGTACTTTGCGGTCCACGGGATGCGCCCCACCGATGCGCCAGACAGGTTCACGACAGCGTCGACCGTATCGAGCACACGGAAGTCGATCACCTTCGCCGCCGGTGCCCAGTTCACCTCGTCATCCGCCCGCGGCTGCCGACGCACCAGCTTCAGCACGGTGTGCCCATCGGCCCGCAGCTGCTTGGTCAGCTCGGTGCCGATGAAGCCGCTCGCACCCGAGATGAGGATGCGCTGCTGGCGCCTGTCGCGCAGCTCACGCGGTGGAGTGGGCCGATCCGGGGTCACTACGCGAGGCTGGCTTCGAGTGTGATCGGAATGCCGGCGAGCGCCAGCGAGACCGGGCAGTTCTTCTTGGCATCTTCGGCGAGTCGCTCGAAGTCCTCTTCGCTGAGGCCGGGGACCTTGGCGCTGACCAGCAGGTGGCTGCCGGTGATGCCCTCACCCGGCTGGAACGTGACCGCAGCGGTCACCTGCAGGCTCTCGGGCGGGGTGCCGTTCTTGGCGAGTGCGCCGGAGAACTGCATCGAGAAGCAGGCGCTGTGCGCTGCTCCGAGGAGTTCTTCCGGGTTGGTCTTGCCGGCTACGCCCTCTGCCCGGGCGGCCCAGGATACGGGAAACTCCGCCGCGTCTGAGGTGTCGAGGGACGTGGTGCCCTTGCCCGACTCGAGGTCTCCGTACCACAGGGTGGTCGCTTCGCTGGTCACTGCCATTGTGCTCCTCCTTCAGGAAGTCTCCAGCCTAGGCGCTGCGACCGACGGTGCGCCTGAGAATGAGCAGGGGGGTGCGCGGGCGGCTAGGGTGAATGCGTGGCCGACGACACTTCCCTGACCCCGATTCCCACCCCGTACGAGGACCTGCTCCGCGACGTGCTCGCGAACGGCACGCACAAGTCCGACCGCACCGGCACCGGCACTCGCAGCGTCTTCGGCCGGCAGCTCCGGTTCAACCTCGCCGAGGGCTTCCCGCTGATCACCACCAAGCGGGTGCACTTCAAGTCGATCGCCTACGAACTGCTCTGGTTCCTGCGCGGGGAGAGCAACGTCGGCTGGCTGCAGGAGCACGGCGTCACCATTTGGGACGAATGGGCGGATGCCGCGGGCGAACTCGGCCCGGTCTACGGGGTGCAGTGGCGATCCTGGCCCACCCCAAGCGGTGAGCAGATCGACCAGATCACCGACGTGATCGAGGCGATCAAGGTCACCCCGGATTCGCGACGCCTGATCGTGTCCGCGTGGAACCCCGCCGACATCCCGAACATGGCGCTGGCGCCCTGTCACGCCCTGTTCCAGTTCTACGTGGCCGACGGCAAGCTGTCCTGCCAGCTCTATCAGCGCAGCGCCGATCTGTTCCTGGGCGTGCCGTTCAACATCGCCAGTTACGCCCTGCTCACCCAGCTGGTGGCAGACCAGGTGGGCCTCGAACTCGGCGACTTCGTCTGGACCGGCGGCGACTGCCACATCTACGACAACCACGTCGAGCAGGTCACCGAGCAGCTCAGCCGCGACCCGTACCCGTACCCGCAGTTGCAGATCGCGCACCGTGACAGCATCTTCGACTACGAGTACACCGACCTCGAGGTTGTGAACTACCAGCACCACCCCGCCATCCGCGCCGCCGTCGCGGTCTGACCGAGGCGGGCATGACAACGCCGAAGATCGGCCTGATCTGGGCCGAAGCCGACGGGGGAGTGATCGGCCGAGACGGTGTCATGCCGTGGCACTTGCCCGAGGATCTGGCCCATTTCAAGTCGATCACCCTGCACAGCGCCGTGGTGATGGGACGCAAGACCTGGGATTCGCTGCCACCGCGGTTTCGCCCGCTGCCCGGGCGGCGCAACATCGTCGTCACCCGGCAGGCCGACTGGAGCGCAGAGGGCGTCGAGTCGGCGCACTCGGTGCCGGACGCGCTCGCGCTGGCGGCCGCGCAGCCGACCGAGACCGGATTCACCTGGGTGATCGGCGGCGCGCAACTGTTCACCGAGCTGATCGGGCAGGCCGATCGGCTGGAGGTCACCGAGATTCGCGCCAGCATCGAGGGCGACACCATCGCGCCGGCCATCAGCGAGCGGTTCCGGCCGGTCGAGCTCGACCCGCAGACCGGGTGGCATACCTCGAAGACCGGCCTCGACTACCGCTTTCTCCGCTACGAGCCGCGCTAGGGCGAGCGGTACGCAGCCTTTCGTCAGCCGCACGCTCTAACATCATGAGGATGTCTGTCGTGATTCAAGCTGCCGCCGAGTCCTCCTCAGGGGGAATCACCCAGTTCGTGCTCGACACGATCGACGCCCTCGGCGCGGTCGGCGTCGGCTTCCTCGCCGCCGCGGAGACCCTGTTTCCGCCGATCCCCAGCGAGCTGATCCTGCCGCTCGCCGGCTACCTGTCGCACACCGGGCAGATGAGTTTCCTCTGGGTGATGATCGCCGCGACCCTCGGCGGATACATCGGCGCCGTCATCCTGTACGTCCTCGGTGCGGTATTCGGTCAGGCGCGGGCGATCCGCTGGCTCGGCAAGCTACCGCTGGTAGACGAAGAGGACTTCATCAAGGCCGCCGGCTGGTTCCACCGACACGGCCGCTCGGCGGTGTTCTTCGGTCGGTTCGTGCCGCTCGTCCGCAGCCTGATCTCGCTGCCGGCCGGTGCGGCGAAGATGAACTTCTGGTCGTTCACCCTGTACACCCTCGTCGGCAGCGCCATCTGGAACCTGCTGCTGGTCGGCGCCGGCTACCTGCTGGGCACCCAGCACGAGCTGGTCGAGGAGTACATGCACTACATCGACTACGTCGTGTACGCCGTGATCATCGGCGTCGTGGTGTGGCTGGTGACCCGCCGGATCCTGCGCTGGCGGCGACCGGGCGCACGCGTGAGCACGGTTGCGCGGGAACCCTCCGACGAGGCCGCCAACGCCACCGACCGGGTCGACTCTGACTCCCCGCGCCGCTAGCGCCTGACCGCTTCGGGTACCTGCCTCTCTGTGGGACCGATACGCTGGTATCCGTGGTCAACCAGAACAATCCCTTCGGTCAGGTGCTCGTCGCACTCGTCACCCCATTCACCTCCGACGGCGAAGTGCACTGGGCAGACGTCGAGAAGCACATCGACGACGTGATCGCGGGCGGTGCCGACGGCATCGTGGTCACCGGAACAACCGGCGAGACCTCCACCCTCACCGACACGGAGAAGCTCCGCCTGGTCGAGGTGGCGAAGGATGTCGCGGCCGGCCGGGCGAAGATCATCACCGGCGGTGGGTCCAACGAGACCGCGCACGCGATCGAGCTGTACAAGGCCAGTGAGAAGGCCGGCGCTGACGGCGTGATGATCGTCACTCCTTACTACAACAAGCCGACGCAGTCCGGCGTGCTCACTCACTTCCGGATGATCGCCGATGCCACCGACCTTCCGGTGATCCTCTATGACATCCCCGGGCGCACCGGCATTCCGATCCAGTACGAAACGATCCTGCGCGCGGCCAAGCACCCCAACATCCTCGCGGTGAAAGACGCCAAGGGAGACCTCAGCGAGGTCAGCCGGGTGCTCAACCAGACCAACCTCATCTACTTCGCCGGGGACGACGCGAACGCGCTGCCCACCCTCGCTATCGGCGGCAGCGGCCTGATCGGTGTCACCGCGAACATCGCCCCGACGCCGTACCGGCATATGGTCGACGCGGTGAACGCGGGTGACCTGCCCACCGCCACCGCGGCGCACAAGGCACTCGAACCGCTGGTGCGCGCCACCATGACCCACGTGCCCGGCACGGTCGCGACCAAGTACATCCTGCACGGCCTCGGCCGCATCCACACCCCGCGGGTGCGCCTGCCCCTGGTCGGCCCCGAAGACTTCGAGGCCGCCCTGATCGAGGACGAGCTGGCATTGGTCAAGGACATTGCCGGCGTCGACTTCTCCAACTTCCGGCCCGACCGCAACGCGGCCGCCGGTGGCGCCCTGCCGAAGGTGGCCGGCACCACCCGCTAAACAACTTCATCAGGGGACACACGGTCCCACCACTCTCGACGTCAGGTGCATATGCCAGTCACAGTTTTCGATCCGCCCGCCCTCGAGCCAGGAACCCTGCGCATCATCCCGGTGGGAGGTCTCGGCGAGATCGGCCGCAATATGACCCTCTACGAGATCGACGGCAAGGTGCTGATTGTCGACGCGGGCGTGCTGTTCCCGGAAGAGCACCAGCCAGGCGTCGACCTGATCCTGCCCGACCTGTCGCCCATCAAGGAGCGGCTGGATGACGTCGTGGGCATCGTGCTGACGCACGGCCACGAAGACCACATCGGCGCGGTGCCCTATGTGCTGAAGCTGAAGAACGACATTCCCCTGATCGGCTCGCAGCTAACCCTCGCCTTCGTCGAGGCCAAGCTCAAGGAACACCGCATCAAGGCGTACAGCCTCACCGTGGGGGAGGGCCAGCGCGAGCAGCTCGGCCCGTTCGACCTCGAGTTCATCGCGGTCAACCACTCCATCCCCGATGCCCTGGCTGTCGCCATCCGCACCACCGCCGGCCTCGTGCTGCACACCGGCGACTTCAAGATGGACCAGCTGCCGCTGGATGACCGCATCACCGACCTGCGCGCCTTCGCGCGGCTCGGCGAGGAGGGCGTTGACCTCTTCCTGCCCGACTCCACCAACGCCGACGTGCCCGGGTTCACCCCACTGGAACGCGACATCGGCCCGGTGCTCGAGAACGTCATCGCCCGCGCTCCGCGCCGGGTGATCGTCGCCAGCTTCTCCAGCCACGTGCACCGCGTGCAGCAGGTTCTGGATGCCGCGGTGGCGAACAATCGCAAGGTGGCCCTGATGGGCCGCTCGATGATCCGCAACATGGGCATCGCGGCCGAGCTCGGCTACCTCGATGTGCCAGAGGGCGTGCTGATCGACTACAAGAAGGCACAGCACCTGCCCGACAACGAGATCGTCTACATGAGCACCGGCTCGCAGGGCGAGCCGATGGCTGTGCTGGCCAGGATGGCGAACCTCGAGCACCAGATCGAGGTGGGGGAGGGCGACACCGTCATTCTCGCCTCCAGCCTCATCCCCGGCAACGAGAACGCCGTATACCGCGTGATCAACGGGCTGATGAAGCTCGGCGCCAAGGTGGTGCACAAGGCCAACGCCAAGGTGCATGTCTCCGGACACGCCGCCGCGGGCGAACTGCTCTACTGCTACAACATCATCCAGCCGAAGAACGTGCTCCCGTTGCACGGCGAGTACCGGCACCTGCGCGCCAGCGCCCAGCTCGCGATCGACACCGGCGTGCCGCCGGAGAACACGATCATCGGTGAAGACGGCGTCGTCGTCGACCTGAAGGACGGCGAAGTACGCGTGGTCGGCCAGCTCGACCTCGGCTTCGTCTACGTCGACGGCTCCAGCGTCGGCGAGATCACCGACGCCGACCTCAAGGACCG
>JBEVDR010000152.1:0-4600 GCA_040513215.1 Microbacteriaceae bacterium
CACTCCGCGGGTGTACAGATCGGTACCGCGGGGCCCCGAAGACCTACCGAGGCAACCAAGGCTGCGTGTCCTCCGGGAAACCGTCGCCAACAGTCGCCCCGTCGCCCCGTCGGCAGGGCTGCCACCCGGCATCGAGGGCACCACCAATAGGGAGGCCGTCTGTGCCCGCAATGTCGAGCGGCTGGCGATCGCGACCTGCCAGCGGGAAAGAGGAAGGGCCCCCGACCTCCACGGGAGTCCACGAGAGGGTCTGAACTCGCTCTCAGTCAGCATGTCCACCTGAGCGGCCCGAAAACTACTACCGTTTATCGGGGCTTTTCTAGTGGAGCGGATGACGGGAATCGAACCCGCGCTATCAGCTTGGGAAGCTGAAGTTCTGCCATTGAACTACATCCGCGTGCGGCATCCGAAGATGACGATTGCCCCATCCTAGCGCGACACATCGGAGCACGCGGCGAGAAATTTCGCTCCGAGCGATACATGCAAACACATGGAATACCGGGGTCGAGCTGCGAGTTACCCACTAATGACTGGCCACAACGGCCAGCCACGATTCAATCAACTGCAGGACACAATCCCGCGCAGGAGGAGACATCATGGGCAACTTCGAAGGCAAGACGGCACTGGTCACGGGCGGCGGCTCCGGACTCGGCGAGGCGATCAGCAAGGACCTCGCCACCAACGGCGTGAACGTGGTCGTCGTCGACATCAACCTGGATGCCGCGACTCGCGTGGCCGACGAGATCAAGGCTGCCGGCGGCAAGGCTTCCCCGTTCCAGGCGAACACCATGGTGGCCGACGACAGCAAGAAGGCCGTCGACTTCGCGGTGGAGACCTACGGTGCCCTCAACTACGCAGTGAACAACGCCGGCATCGGCGGCGCCAACGCCCCGACCGGCGAGATCGACCTCGAGGACTGGGACCGCGTCATCGGCATCAACCTCAGCGGCGTGCTCTACGGCATGCGCTACCAGATCCCCGAGATCCTGAAGTCCGGGGCATCCGAAGGCTCGATCGTGAACATGGCATCGATCCACGGCACGGTTGCCGCGCTCGGCAACTCCGCCTACACCGCCACCAAGCATGCGGTGGTCGGCCTGACCAAGAACGCCGCCGCCGAGTATGGTGCCCAAGGTCTGCGGATCAACGCGATCGGCCCCGGCTACATCGACACCCCGCTGTTGAAGACCGCTCCCGAGGAGGTTCTCAATGGACTGCAGGCCAAGCACCCGCTTGGCCGGCTCGGCCAGCCCGAGGAGGTCGCGAACGTGGCGACCTTCCTGCTCTCCGACAAGGCGAGCTTCATGACTGGCGCGTACGTGCTCGTCGACGGCGGCTACACGACGGTGTAACGGCCGGTCTGGTCACACTGACCAATCGAGGGGCACCGGATGGCGACATCCGGTGCCCCTCCGTCGTTCTAGGCTAGGCACCGTGCTGCTATCGGATCGGGATATCAAGGCGGAGATCGACGCGGGCCGGATCGGACTCGATCCGCTCGAGCTCGAGATGGTTCAACCGTCGAGCGTCGATGTGCGGCTCGACCGCTTCTTCCGGCTGTTCGACAACCACAAGTACCCCTACATCGATCCCGCCGAAGACCAGCCCGAGCTGACCCACATGGTCGAGACGATGCCCGATGAGGCGTTCATTCTGCACCCGGGCGAGTTCGTACTGGGCGCCACCTACGAGCAGGTCACCCTGCCCGACGACGTCGCGGCTCGGCTCGAGGGCAAGAGCTCGCTCGGCCGGCTCGGCCTGCTGACGCACTCCACTGCCGGCTTCATCGACCCCGGCTTCAGCGGGCACGTCACCCTGGAGCTGAGCAACGTCGCCACCCTGCCGATCAAGCTCTGGCCCGGCATGAAGATCGGGCAGCTCTGCTTCTTCCGGCTGAGTTCCGCCGCCGAGCACCCGTACGGCTCGAGCGTGTACGGCTCGCGGTATCACGGGCAGCGGGGGCCGACGGCATCCCGGTCGTTCCAGAACTTCCACCGCACGGATGTCTCGGTCACTGAGGCCGGACGGCCTGGCAAATAACGCCATGCACGTGCGGCTGAAGCTGGTTCTTGACTGCGAACCGGATGCCGCGTGGGCCGCGATCGCGCGACCGGAGGCGTTCCGCGCGGTGTCCGCACCGCTCACCACCTTCGAGTCGCTGACGGTCACCGGCTTTCCCGAGAGCTGGACGCCGGGTCTGCCGCACCTGGTGTCGCTGCGGCTGTTCGGCGTCATCCCGCTCGGCACGCAGACCATCGACGTGGCCTTCTCCGAACGACGCGACGGCGTGCGGATGATGACCGACTCGGGGCAAGCAGTGGCGGGGCCGCTCGCGGTGATCGACTCCTGGGACCACCGCATCGCGATCTCGGCGACCGCGGACGGTCGCACGCTCTACCGTGACCAGCTCACCTTCTCGGCGGGAGCCGCGACACCGCTGGTCTGGGCGGGGCTGTGGCTGTTCTGGCAGTGGCGGGCGATCGGGCTGGCTCGCACCGCTCGCGGCTGGCAGGTCACGCCCTAACCATCCGGCGAGTCAGGCGGCGCTAACGCGAGTTCCGGCGGTGACGAACTCGAGCACCGCGTCGAGCGTCTCGTCGGCGGCGAGAATGCGGTTGTGCCCGAGCCCCTCGCTGATGACGAGCCGGGATCCGTCGTGCGCGGCCGCGAGGGCCACAGACTGGCTCGCCGGCACCATGCGGTCGCCGCGGTCATGCACCAGTAGCAGCGGCGCGGCGACCGGATGCAGGAGCCCCGAGAATCGCTCGAACAGGTCCGGCTGGCCGGGGAAGACCCGGCGCTGGAACACCTCGCGCAGCGCGCCCGTGGTCGCCCGGGTGAGCTGCATCGCCGACGCGAAACCCACGACCAGGCTGTTCGCCTCGGCAACACCGGCGATGCCGACCAGGCGCCCGGCAGTCAGGCCTTCATTGATCGCGGAGAGTGCCGCGAGTAGCCCGAACGAGTGCGCCACCACGGTGTGGAAGCCGCCGTACCGCCGCTCAAGCTGTCGCATCGCGTCGATGTACTCGACGATGTACGTGCCGCGCCCGGCAGAGTCGCCGTTCGCCGGTGCATCGAAACTCACTACCGTAAACCCTTCGGCGACCAGGTCGCGGACGAGCGTCGCGTACTGCGAGGCGCGCCCCCGCCAGCCGTGCACCAGCAGCACCACGTCGGTGCCGCGACCCCACTCGTAGGCCGCGACCTGTTTGCCCTTCACCGTGATGCTGCTACGCCGCGCGGACTCATGCGTGGGGAGGTCGCGCGGATGCACCGGCATCCTCGGCCCGACCCGCATGAACAGCGGGAAGGCGAGTTCTGCGCCGAGCCGTGGGGACAGGGCGGATGCCGCGGCGATCGCGGCGCGGGTGGTGGTCAGTGCGGCGGGCATCGGTGCCTCCTGGTCTGCGCAATTCCGTTAGTGCAACCGCCGCGAACAATACGAACGGTCGTACTACTAACAATACGGACGATCGTACTACTAAGCTGGCGAGATGCAACAGGTAGATGGCCGCCGGGCGCGGGGAGACGAGTCCCGCCGCGTTGCGCTGTCGAGCGCGGTCAACACGGCATCGGTGCACGGGCTCGAGGGCCTGTCCATCGGCGGTCTGGCCGGATCGATCGGGGCCAGCAAGAGCGGTGTCGCCGCCCTGTTCGGCTCCAAGGAGCAGCTGCAACTGGCCGTGGTGGCTGCCGCCCGCGAGATCTTCGTGGCGACGGTTATCGAGCCCGCGCGGGTTCAGCCCCGTGGCATCCGTCGGCTGACTGCTCTGGTGCAGTTGTGGTTGGACTATTCGTCTGGCCGCACCTTCCCGGGCGGATGCTTCTTCCTCGCCGCCGCGGCCGAGTACGACTCCCAGCCGGGGCTGGTGCGTGACGCCGTCGCTGCCGCCCTCGCCGAGTGGGACGGCTACCTCACCGCGTCCATCCGGTTTGCGATCGAGCAGCGGGAGCTGCCCTTGCTCGACGATGCCGAGCAGCTCGCGTTCGAGATGCTCGCGCTGACGGCCGAGGCGAACTCGCGTTCGCTGCTGCAGGATTCGGAGGTCCCGTACGCCCGCGCCCGCGCCGCCATATCCGCTCGGCTGGTGATGCTCGGCGCCGACCCGGCCGTGCTGCGCGAGGGTGGGCTGGGCTAGAACCGAATCGGGATCGAGCCGGTCGAGGTGTACGAGCCGGCGGCCACGGAGACGCTCGGCACGCCGACTTCGTCCGACTCGCTCGTCACGATGATCGGCACTCCGACGTCGGCCGACTCGCCGGTCATCACGATCGGAATCGAGCTGGTCTGCGTGCTCTCGGCCAGGTTCTCGGTGGTGTCGACGAAGGTGTCGACGAACTCCGACGAGTCGATGATCGGCACCGAGATCGTGGGCGGCGGCAACCGGCGGCCGCGACGCACCACGACCAGGGTGGCCAGCCCCAGCGGGACGCTGATCAGGCAGGGAGCCATCACCCAGAACGAATCGCTCAGCACGCCGAACGCGATCCAGAACAGTCCGGAGACCACCGCCAGCCATTGCGTACTCGACGAGATCCCCGCCAGCCGGGCCGCATCATTCCGGTTCTGCCAGGTGATCCGCGCCTGCGGAATCCA
>JBEVDR010000153.1:0-6340 GCA_040513215.1 Microbacteriaceae bacterium
TTCGACAACATCGTGATCTCCCGGTACGACCAGGTGAACGGGCGCGGGCACTTTCACCGCGACAAGGTGCGCAGCTTCGCGCCCGACACCGACCGCCGCGCCAAGCCCGATCGGTCGGAGGAAGCCACCAAGGTCGAGCAGGCAACCGTCGACATCAGCGCGGTGCTCGACTACGCCTCATCCTTCGGCTCGATCGTGATCAGCCGCGCCTACGCCGACTGGTCGGTTCCGGTGAACTCCAGCTACCGCCGGCAGCTGATGGACCGCGCCGTCGACCTGGTGCAGCTGTTCCCCGCGGTCGCGTCGATGAAGAACGGCGCCGACATCCGGCTCTCCATCGATGTCGTGGAAGACCTGTTCCGCCTCGACGACCTCACCCACGTGGTGATCGTCGCGGGCGACTCCGACTACATCCCGCTCGCCCAGCGCGCCAAGCGGCTCGGACGCTACGTGGTCGGCATCGGCGTGGCCGGTTCCACCAGCAAGCACCTCGCCGCCGCGTGCGACGAGTTCGCCGACTACGACGCCCTGCTCACCATGGAGGAGGAGGAGCCGCGCGTGCTCGAGGCGGCTGTCGTGGCCGCAGCCGAGGAGGATGTGGAAGCCGCTGCCGGTGAGGCTTCTGGCGTGAAGGCGGCCGAGAAGTCCGTCGAGAAGGCGCCCGCCAGACGGCGCGCTAGCAAGAAGGCGGATGTCGCGGAGCCCGACGAGTCACCGGCGGGCGAGGCGGAACGCGAGCCCGCCGTGGAGCCCCCGACCAGCCGCCGCGCGCAGCAGGCCGCGCAGCAGGCGGCGTCCAACCTGTTGGTGCGGGCGCTTCGCCTCGGCCACGCCAAGGACGACCAGGAGTGGCTCGGCAGCTCGAACGTGAAGAACCAGATGCTGCGCATGGACCCGTCGTTCCAGGAGTCCGCGCTCGGCTACAAGAGCTTCACCGACTTCGTGCAGTCACGCGGCAACCTCGTCGAGCTGCAGGAAGACGGGCAGGTGCGCCGGCTGCGGCTGCGGCCGAGTTCGCCGTTCGTCGCGTAGCGGCACTCGAACGGCTCGACCAGCTCGACCAGCTCGACCAGCCGTACGCTGCGGCGTTCCGTTGACCGCTCGGGCAACGCTGCGGCGTTCCGTTGGCGATGCGGTGGTAGTGGCGGCCGCATCGTAACGGCTCCGACCCGTTTCCTTCCGGCATGGCCCCGGATACTGTCTGACGTGGGGGTCCAGGCATCTGGGGGCGATCGACGAAGGAGTCGACATGACCATCACTCGCGACCTGATCATCAACGGCAAACATGTGCCGGCGGCATCCGGCAAGACCACCGAGGATGTGAACCCGTACACCGGCGAGGTCTACGCCACCGTGGCGGCGGCCGGCACGGAAGACGTGAGCCGGGCCGTCGGCGCCGCATCGGATGCCTTCGAACGCTGGTCGAGCACCAGCCCCACCGCCCGGGCGAGGATCTTCCTCCGCGCCGCTGACCTCTTCGAGGAACGCACCGACCAGGCGATCGACCTGATGGCCCAGGAGGTGGGCGGAGTCAGCAGCTGGGCGCAGTTCAACGCCGCACTCGCGGCGAACATCCTGCGCTCCGCAGCGGCCGCCACCACCGCGCCGCGGGGCGAGGTGCTCGCCACCGATCTGCCGGGCAAGTACTCCCTCGCCGTGCGACAGCCGTTCGGCGTTGTCGCCGCGCTCGCCCCGTGGAACGCACCGCTGATTTTGGGAATGCGCGCCGTTGCCATCCCGCTCGCGGTCGGCAACACCGTGGTGCTAAAGCCGAGCGAGGACGCCCCACTGGCGTGCGGCCTTTTTCTCGCCGACGTGCTGCTCGACGCGGGGCTTCCGGCCGGGGTGCTGAACGTCATCACCAACGCCAGGGACGCTGCATCCGATGTCGTCACCGCCCTGATCAGCGATGACCGGGTGCGCTGCGTCAACTTCACCGGCTCCACCAAGGTTGGCCGCACCGTCGGTACCCTCGCCGCACAGCACATCAAGCCCGCTGTGCTGGAGCTCAGCGGCAATAACAGCCTCGTCGTGCTCGATGACGCCGACGTCGACTACGCGGTGAACGCGGCGACCTTCGGCGCCTACATGAACGCCGGGCAGATCTGCATGTCGGTCGATCGGGTGATCGTCGACGACAGCATCGCCGACGAGTTCACCGACCGCTTCGCGGCGAAGGTCGCCACCCTGCCGACCGGTGACCCGACCGACCCGAACACCGTGATCGGCCCGGCCGTGAGCGCGAAGGCCGCCGAGCGGCAGTACCAGTTGATCGACGACGCCGTGGCGAAGGGGGCGAAGATCGCAGCGGGCGGGCAGAAGCTCGAGCACTCGCTGGTTCCGGCGACCGTGCTCACCGACACCACTCCGGAGATGTCGATCTACCACGACGAGATCTTCGGATCGATCACCACGGTGCTGCCGGTGAAGAGCGCGGAGGATGCCGTCAGACTGGCGAATGACACCAACTACGGGCTGACCGCGGGGGTGATCACCGAGAACGTCTCCCGCGGCATCGGCGTGGCGCAGCGGCTGCGCACCGGCATAGTGCACGTCAACGACCAGCCGGTGAACGACGAGCCGATGGCTCCGTTCGGCGGGGTGCAGAACTCTGGGTACGGCAGGTTCGGCGGCCAAGCGGGGATCGACTCGTTCACCGAGCTGCGCTGGGTGACGGTGCAGCAGAAGGGGCACGCGCAGTTCCCGTTCTGAGAAAACACTTCAGCAAGGGTTACGGCTGAGCTACCAGATCTCGACCACACTCGGCGCCGGCCTCGCCCCGCTGATCGCCGCGGCACTGCTCGCGGCCGCGGGCGGCGGCACCAACACCTGGCTCATCGCACTGTTCTTCACCGGGCTGAGCGTGATCACCGGGATTGCCGTGCTCGCCGGGCGGGAGACGGCGAAAGCTCCACTCATCGGCGCCACGCCCGCCCGTGCGTCGCCACCGAGCCCGCCGCACAACCCGTCGCGGAACGCGTGCGCTAGCTCGGGCGGCTCGGGCGGAGCTAGCGCGCTCGGGAGGACGTTTTCGCGAGACAGCAACTGAGCACTCCGCACGTATGGGTCCTGTTAGGGCTGCCCCGATCCCCATATGGGTTCCGTTAGGACACGGATCGGACCGCGTCACGCGGGTGTCTACTCAGGATGTGTCTACAGGGCAGCCGCCGATCCACTCGGGACGCGGCATCCGTTGAAGGAGCCACCGTGCTTGACCTTGTCTACGTGCTCGGCGTGATCGCCGTGTTTGTGCTCGTCGGCCTCGCCGCAAGGGGAGTCGACAGGCTGTGATCGTCTTCTCTCTGCTCGCTGCGGGCCTCGGCCTCGCCGCCGTGGTGTACCTGGTGTACGCCCTGGTAAAACCGGAGCGGTTCTGATGGCGGTGGTCTTCGCCATCCTGCAGATCGCCACCGTCGCGCTCATCCTCGCCGTGCTGTACCGCCCACTCGGCGACTACATGGCCCGGATCTACAGCGCGACCAAAGACCTTCGTGTCGAACGCGGCTTCTACCGGCTGATCGGCGTGGACTCCTCGGCCGAGCAGAGCTGGCGGGCCTACCTGCGCGGCGTGCTGGCCTTCTCACTGGTCGGGTTGCTGATGCTGTACCTGCTGCAGCGCGCCCAGGCCCTGCTGCCCTACTCGCTCGGACTGCCCGCCGTGCCCGAGGGGCTTGCCTTCAACACGGCAGCGTCTTTCGTCACCAATACCAACTGGCAGTCCTATTCACCGGATGTCACGATGGGCTACGCCGTGCAGATGGCCGGTCTCGCGGTGCAGAACTTCGTCTCGGCCGCCGTGGGCATTGCTGTGGCGATCGCCCTGGTTCGGGGGTTCGCTCGCGTCAGGTCGGGCACGATCGGCAACTTCTGGGTCGACATGACCCGCGGCATCCTGCGGCTGCTGCTCCCGCTGTCGATGGTCGCCGCGGTGGTGCTGATCGCCGGCGACGTCATCCAGAACTTCACTGGCTTCACCGAGGTCAGCACCCTCTCCGGCGGCACGCAAAACCTTCCCGGCGGCCCGGTCGCCTCGCAGGAGGCGATCAAGACTCTTGGCACTAACGGCGGCGGATTCTTCAACGCGAACGCGGCCCACCCGTTCGAGAACCCGACGGCGTGGACGAGCCTGTTCCAAACAGTGCTGATGCTGATGATCCCGTTCGCTCTGCCGCGCACCTTCGGGCGCATGGTCGGCGACAAGCGTCAGGGTTACGCAATCCTCGCGGTCATGGCAACTCTGTTCGTCGTATCCCTCACGATCCTGTCGAGCCTCGAGTCTGCCGGTGTCGGCACCGCGCCCGAGCTCGCCGGCGGGGCGATGGAGGGCAAGGAGCAGCGCTTCGGCACCTTCGCCTCCACCCTGTTCGGCTCGACGTCAACACTCACTTCAAGCGGTTCGGTCAACTCGATGCACGACTCCTACACCGCGCTGGGTGGCATGATGCCGATGCTGAACATGATGCTGGGCGAGGTCGCCCCCGGCGGCGTCGGCTCCGGGCTGTACGGGATTCTGATCCTCGCCGTGATCACCGTGTTCATCGGTGGGCTGCTGGTTGGGCGCACCCCGGAGTATCTGGGCAAGAAGATCGGCCCGCGGGAGATCAAGCTGGCCAGCCTGTACCTGCTGATCACGCCGACCCTGGTGCTCGCCGGCGCCGCGCTGAGCTTCGCGATCCCCGCGATCCGCGCCGATGTGAAGGCGACCTCGATCGGGAACCCGGGCAACCACGGGCTCTCCGAGGTGATCTACGCATTCACCTCGGCATCGAACAACAACGGCTCAGCGTTCGCCGGGCTCACCGCCAACACTCCGTGGTTCAACACCGCGCTCGGCGTGGCGATGCTACTTGGCCGGTTCGTGCCGATCGTGTTCGTGCTGGCGCTTGCCGGGTCGCTCGCTGCACAGGACAGGGTGCCCGCGACTTCCGGCACGCTGCCCACGCACCGGCCGTTGTTCGTCAGCCTGGTCGCCGGCGTCACCGTCATCCTGACCGCGCTCACCTTCTTCCCCATCCTCACCCTCGGCCCCCTCGCAGAAGGGCTTCGCTAAGTCATGCCCACTCTCACCGCACCGTCGTCCCCGCGGCACACGCCTGGGGTGGAGGCTCCGCAGGCGAAGCATCCGCACAAGCAACACAGTGTGTTCACCGCCGCGACCCTGCTGCAGGCGCTACCGGGCGCGTTCAGAAAGCTCGACCCGCGGTTTATGTGGCGGAACCCCGTCATGTTTATCGTCGAGGTCGGTGCCGTGCTGACCACCGCGCTCGCCATCGCCGAGCCGTTCCTCGGCGGACCCGAGCAGTCCGGCGGCACCGCGATGCCCGCGACGTTCAGCTGGGGCATAGCAGTCTGGCTCTGGCTCACGGTGATCTTCGCGAACCTCGCCGAGTCCGTGGCGGAAGGCCGGGGGAAGGCGCAGGCGGACAGCCTGCGGAAGACCCGCACCAGCACCGTCGCGCACCGGGTCGCGGCCTATGACTCGCGCGACCCGGCGGCCGAGAGCGCGCCGACCGAGGAAGTGTCCTCCGCCGATCTGCGGGTAGGCGATGTCGTCGTAGTCACCGCGGGGCAGCTGATCCCCGGCGACGGCGACATCGTCTGGGGCATCGCCTCGATCGATGAGTCGGCGATCACCGGGGAGTCCGCGCCGGTCGTGCGCGAATCCGGCGGCGACCGCAGCGCGGTGACCGGCGGCACCCGGGTGCTCTCGGACCAGATCGTGATGCGCATCGCGTCCATGCCCGGCGAGACCTTCGTCGACCGGATGATCGCCCTGGTCGAAGGGGCCTCCCGGCAGAAGACCCCGAACGAGATCGCGCTAAACGTGCTGCTGGCGAGCCTCTCGATCATCTTCGTGGTCGTCACCCTGACGCTCAACCCGATCGCTTCCTCGCTGGGCGCGACGGTCAGCCTGCCGATCCTGATCGCCCTGCTGGTGTGCCTGATCCCGACCACCATTGGCGCGCTCCTGTCAGCGATCGGCATCGCCGGCATGGACCGGCTCGTCCAGCACAACGTGCTGGCGATGTCCGGTCGGGCCGTTGAAGCCGCCGGCGACGTGACCACGCTGCTGCTCGACAAGACCGGCACCATCACCTATGGCAACCGGCGCGCCTCCGAATTCGTCCCGCTCGACGGGGTACCCGAGCAGGAGCTGATCCGTGCCGCGGCGCTGGCGTCGATGGCCGACCCCACCCCGGAAGGCAAGTCGATCGTCGAGCTGGCACAGGCCGAGGGCGAGCGGATGCCGAGCAGCACGTCCGGCGAGGTCGTACCGTTCACCGCGCAAACCCGCATGAGTGGTCTCGACCAACCCGACGGCACCGTGCTTCGGAAGGG
>JBEVDR010000154.1:0-5475 GCA_040513215.1 Microbacteriaceae bacterium
AGCCGCTGCTGCGGCTGAATGTGGAGGCGGGCACCCGCGCCGAGATGGAGCGCGTGCGCGACCGCGTGCTCCGGCTGATCCGCGAGGAGTAGCCGCCCGGCGTCCTCGCAGCCCGCCGGCCCGCACGCCCGTCGCGCTGGCTGAGGTCGAGCACCACGTACTTGGGCATCGTTGCCTCCTGGGGTGAGGGGGGCCAGTCGAGTGACGCGACAAACTGGCGCAAACACTTGCGCGTTGCGGGCGGGCATCCCGCACGCAACGGTCAGTGGCACCTGCGAGAATGGGCGCATGCCTGTCACTACTCTGCCGTTCAAGGTCGCCGACATCAGCCTCGCCGAGGCCGGACGCCACCAGATTCGCCTCGCCGAGAACGAGATGCCCGGGCTGATGGCCCTCCGCGAAGAATTCGGCGCCAGCCAGCCGCTCGCGGGCGCGCGCATTGCCGGCAGCCTGCACATGACCGTGCAGACCGCGGTGCTGATCGAGACCCTCACCGCCCTCGGCGCGCAGGTGCGCTGGGCCAGCTGCAACATCTTCTCCACCCAGGACGAGGCCGCCGCCGCGATCGCGGTCGGCACCGGCACCCCCGAGGCACCCGCCGGCATCCCCGTGTTCGCCTGGAAGGGCGAGACGCTCGAAGAGTACTGGTGGGCCACCTCGCAGATCTTCGACTGGTCGGCGGAAGGCTTCGACGGCCCGAACATGATCCTCGACGACGGTGGCGACGCCACCCTGCTCGTGCACAAGGGCCGCGAGTTCGAGCTCGCCGGTGCCGTTCCGGCGACTCCGGATGACGCCAGCCACGAGTACAGCGTGATCCTCGACGTGCTGCGCGCGTCCCTCACCACCTCCACCGACCGCTGGACCAAGATCGCCGAGGCCATCCAGGGTGTCACCGAGGAGACCACCACCGGCGTACACCGTCTCTACGAGCTGGCTCGCGAGGGCGAGTTGCTGTTCCCGGCGATCAACGTGAACGACTCGGTCACCAAGTCGAAGTTCGACAACAAGTACGGCATCCGGCACTCGCTGCCCGACGGCCTGAACCGCGCCACCGACGTGCTGATGGGCGGCAAGGTTGCCCTTGTCGCCGGCTACGGAGACGTCGGCAAGGGTGCAGCCGAGGCCCTGCGCGGCCAGGGTGCCCGCGTGATCGTCACCGAGATCGACCCGATCAACGCCCTGCAGGCGGCGATGGACGGCTACCAGGTCGCCCGCACCGAGTCTGTCGTCGGACAGGTCGACATCTTCGTCACCGGAACCGGCAACCTCAACGTGATCACCGTCGAGCACATGCAGGCGATGAAGCACCAGGCCATCGTCGCGAACGTCGGCCACTTCGACAACGAGATCGACATGGCCGGGCTCGAGAAGCTCGCCGGTGCCCAGAAGGTCGAGATCAAGCCGCAGGTGCACGAATGGCGGATGCCGTCGGGCCGCAGCATCCTCGTGCTCAGCGAGGGTCGCCTGATGAACCTCGGAAACGCCACCGGCCACCCGTCGTTCGTGATGAGCAACTCCTTCACCAACCAGGTGCTGGCCCAGATCGAGTTGTACGCGTACCGCGACAACTACGACATCGACGTCTACGTGCTGCCGAAGCACCTCGACGAGAAGGTCGCTCGCCTGCACCTCGACGCCCTCGGGGTGGAGCTCACCGAGCTCACCGCCGAACAGGCCGCGTACATCGGTGTTCCGGTCGAGGGCCCGTACAAGGTCGACCACTATCGCTACTAAACCCCTTCCGCTGGTTGAGTAGGCGCTCTGCGCCGTACCTTCCGTTGGTTGAGTAGGTAGGTGCACAGCGCCTACCGGTTCGGGAACCCGTGGGGCAGTCCACCGAGGGTGGGTGCCAGCCGGTCGAGCGTCTGTCGCTCCAGCGTGAGCGCCTGCAGCTCACGGTCGCGGCGCACCGCGGCGACTCCGGCGAGGAACACCTCCGGGCCAACGACCGGCAGCGGCGACACATACGCGGATGCCTCGTTCGCCAGCTGCCCGCTCAACCGCACTCGCGTGGCCGGGGTGAATCGCGGCGCCTCGGCGAGGAAGGCCGAGATGCGCCGGGCGAGGGCGTCCGGCATCCGCGCGACATCCGCTGTCAAGGCCCACTGGGCCAACTCGGCGGGCACGCCGTAGACCGGCGGCGACGTCCGGGACAGCCGTTCATGCTGGCTGTAGGTGCCGGCGATCAGATCACCGAGTCGTTTCGACTTCGGCGCGATCAGGCCGACGATGGCGGCGAACCCGCCGAGGGTGAGGTAGATCTCGAGCAGGCCGACCAGGGCGCGGATGAACGCGTGCCGAAAGCCGATCGCTCCGCCGTCGTCGCGCACGATCCGCGCTCCGATCGCCAGCTTGCCGAGCGAGCGGCCATGGGAGGCGAGCTCCACCGCGGTGGGCGCCACCACCAGGCAGAGGACGAGCCCGGCGATCACCAGCGCGGCGATCATCGCCTGGTCGATCTGGAGGAACCCGACCAGCTGGAACAGCAGGAACATGAACAGCACGTAGGCGGTCACGTAGAGCAGGAAGTCGATGATGGTGCCAGCGGCGCGCAGCACGAAACTGGTCGGGCGCAGATCCAGGCTGACTGCCTCTCCCGTCATCAACTCGTCGGTGCGCTCGTCGTGGAGTTCGGCATCCGGCGTTGCGGGTCGAGACATGACAGTATTTAAGCAGATGGATCTTGACGCATACTCTGCCGCGCATCGCGATGAGTGGCAGCGGCTTGCCCAGCTCGGTGCGCAGCGTCGTTTCAGCGGCGCCGAGGCCGACGAGTTGATCGAGCGTTACCAGTCCGGGGCGAGCCAACTGTCCGCGATCAAGACCACCGCCGGCCAGTCGGTGCAGGGCGACGCGCTGAGCCTCGGGCTGTCTCGGGCACGGTTGCGGTTCACCGGCACCAGCACCAACGTGCTCCAGCAGTTGACCGTGTTCTTCGGCGCGCAACTCCCGGCCGCGTTGTTCCGCATCCGCTGGCTGACGCTCGCCGTGGGGGCGGCGGTGGTGATCATCGCCGCACTGTATGCGGTGTGGATCGCATTGAACCCCGAGGTGCTCGCCAGCCTCGGCTCGTACGAGACGCTGCGCCGGTACGCCGACCAAGACTTCGTGGGGTACTACTCGGCGAACCCCGAGGCATCCTTCGCCGGTCAGGTCTGGACCAACAACGCCTGGATCGCCGCGCAGAGCATCGCATTCGGCATCACCGGGGTGTGGGTGCCGTACATGATCTTCCAGAACGCGTCGGGGCTCGGCCAGTCGGCGGCGATCATGAACGAGTTCGGCCGCCTCGACCACTTCTTCCTGTACATCAGCCCGCACGGCCAGCTGGAGCTGTACGCCATCTTCGTCGCGGGAGCTGCAGGCCTGATGATCTTCTGGGCCTGGGTCGCACCCGGCGCCCGCACCCGCGGTCAGGCGCTCGCCGAAGACGGTCGGGCCCTGTTTTCCGTGGTGATCGGGCTCATCCTGGCGCTGCTGGTGTCCGGGCTGATCGAGGGATACGTCACCCGGCAGGACTGGCCGTGGCCGATCAAGATCGGCATCGGCGCCATCGCGCTCGCCGCGTTCCTCTGGTACCAGTGGATGCGGGGCCGCCGCGCGTTCCGGGCGGGCGAGACCGGCGACCTCGACGAGTTCGAGGCGGGCGCGAAGCGACTGATCGCGGGCTAGGCCGTATGCCGCGCTGTCACGCAGCCGGCCGCTACAGCCGCCCGGCACGCTTTAGCGCGAGGTACTTGTCGGCGAGGGCCGGCGGCAGGTCGGCGGGAGCGGCCGTGACCACCTCACCGCCGAGCTGACGGATGGCTGCGGACACCCGTGCGGTGTCGAGCAGCGCCCGTTCGGCCGCGGCGGCCTGGTACACCTGCCGCTTGTTCTCCCGGGAGCGGGTGGCATCCAGCACCGACGGGTCGGTGACCGAGGACACCACCACCAGGTGCTTGCGGGTCAGCTGCGGCAGCACCGAGAGCAGGCCGCGGGATGCCCCGGCCGCATCGATCGAGGTCATGATCACCACGAGCGCGCGCTGCGAGGTGATCGATCGCACCAGTCCGGGCACGGCCGACCAATCCATCTCGATCAGTTCCGGGTCGATCGGCGCCATCGTGTTCACCATGCGGGAGAGCAGCTCCGGGCCGGTGGTGCCCTGCACCCGTCCGCGGACCCGGCGGTCGTATACGGCCAGGTCGACCCGGTCGCCGGCGTGTGAGGCCAGGGCGGCGAGCAGCAGCGACGACTCGAACGCCGTGTCGAGCCGCGGTTCGTTGGCGATGCGGGCGGCGGAGGTGCGTCCGCTGTCGATGATCAGCACCACCCGGCGGTCGCGCTCCGGACGCCAGGTTCGCACTACAAGCTTCTGACCGCCGCCCGGCTCGGTGCGGCGGGCGGTCGCGCGCCAGTCGATCGAGCGCACGTCATCGCCGCGCACGTACTCGCGCAGGCTGTCGAACTCGGTGCCCTGACCGCGGATCATCACCGAGGTGCGGCCGTCGAGTTCGCGCAGCTGGGCCAGCCGCGACGGCAGGTGGCGCCGCGAGTTGAACGGCGGCAGCACCCGGATCACGCCCGGCAGCTCGATTGTCGCCTGCCTGGCGACCAGGCGCATCGGTCCGAACGATCGCACCGTCACGTGCGCCGCCCGGCGCTCGCCGCGACGGAACGGGGTGAGGGATGTCGTGACAGCGCGGCGTTCCCCGGCAGGGATAGACACGCTCGCCCTGGCCGGGAGGGCCCCGGCCGAGGGCTGCCAGGCATCGCGCATCACGCCGCGCACCGTGCGGTTGCCGGTGTTGCTGAGGTACAGGGTCGATGACACGCTCTCGCCGAGTCGCACCCGGCTGGGCAGGTCACGCTGCAGCTGAAGCTTGCGCGGGGTACCGGCAACGATCAGGTCGACCGCACCCAGCACCACTACGACACCGAGCCACCAGAGCACCACGGCGGGGTTGTCCAGGACGACGAGCGGCAGAATGCCGGCCGCCACGAGCAGCACGAACCATCCGCTCAGCGCCATGAGCCGAGTCCCGTCCGCGTGATCCGCCGGTGCGGCGTCATCAGATGGGCACCTGCACCTGCTGCATGATCGAGCGGAGGATCGCGTCCACCGAGACACCTTCGAGCTCGGCCTCGGGTCGCAGCTGCATGCGGTGGCGCCACACCGGGAGGACCATCGTCTGCACGTGGTCGGGGGTGATCGACTGGTAGCCGCTCAACCAGGCCCAGGCCTTCGCCGAGGCGAGGAGGGCGGTCGTGCCACGGGGGCTGACGCCGAGTCGGACGGACGGACTGCGCCGCGTGGCGCGCGCGAGGTCGACGGCGTAGCCGACCACATCCGGGCTAGATCCCACTGTGGCTGCCGCGGCCTGGGCCTCGGCGAGCTGGCCGGCGTCGAGGACGGCGGTGACGCCGGCCGCCTCGAGGTTGCGCGGGTTGAAGCCGGCGGCGTGGCGGGTGAGCACCTCGACCTCCTGC
>JBEVDR010000155.1:0-13637 GCA_040513215.1 Microbacteriaceae bacterium
GGCCCGCTACTTCAGGCTCTTCTGCATCAGCACGGTGCCAAGCCACCGCCCGAACTTGAAGCCGACTTTGCCCATGTGGCCGATCTCGGTGAATCCGAACTGCTGGTGCAGGCGAATGGATGGCTCTGCACCCTTGTCTGCGATCACCGCGACCACCTCGCGCACCCCGGCCGCCTTCGCCCTGGTCAGCAGCTCGGCCATCAGCGCCTTGCCGAGCCCCTTACCGGTGGCCGCCGGCCCCAGGTAGATCGAGTTCTCGACCGTGTACCGGTAGGCCGCCTTCGCCTTCCACGGGTACACGTACGCGAAACCGAGGATCTGGCCTCCCGGCGATTCGGCGACGATGAACGGAAAACCCAGCTTCTGCAGCGACTGGAACTTTGCGCGCAGCTCCTTCAGGGTCTGCGGCTCCTCATCGAAGGTGACGGTCGAGTTGGCGACATAGTGGTTGTAGATCTCGCGCACGTACGGCAGGTCGGCGGCAGTGGCATCCCGCAGCTCGAACGCGAACGGCGCTTCCGGCTCCGGCGCCTTCCGCAGGTGCCGCGGGAGTTGCCGCCGCTTCTCGTACTCGTCTTTCAGCATCAGGCTCCCCGGTTTCGGATCAGGTGACGTCTTTCTTCCACGACGTCAGGTAGCCGGCGACCGTCGCAACGACCGCGATGGCGAGCAGCACCAGACCGCCCTGCCACCATTCCAGCACAGGAGCCCCTCCGGTTGTGCCGAGCGCGGAGAACACGCTCGCGCCGACGAGCGCGTCGCTGGCAGCTCCCGGCAAGAACTGGGCCAGGGTGCCCGCCCACTCCCAGATGCCGGCGGCGGTCCGCAGGATCGGCTCGAGGAACTGGGTGAACACCAGCACGATCACGATCACCGCCACCTGATTCGGAATCAGTGCGCCGAGACCGACGCCGATGATGGCCCAGAGCGCCATGGCCAGGATGCCGCGGGCGATCATCAGCCAGGTGTCGGTGTCGCCGAGGCCCGTGTTCATGTCGGTGAGATCGAGCACCAGCGCGCCGGGCGCCACCGACGCGATGAACGCGACAACACCGAATAGGCCGCCGACCACACCGAGTGCGGCGACCTTCCCGGCGAGCACCCTGCCGCGGCCGGGCGTGGCGAGGAAGGTGGGGGTGAGCGTCTGGTGGCGGAACTCCGCCGTCACGGCGAGCGCGCCGAGCAGCACCGGGAACACGTATCCGATGGCGGTGGCCGAGCTGTACACGAGCGTGAAGACGTCGCCGAGCTCGACCGGCGCCCCCGCGCCGGTGTTCAGCTGGTCACTGAGCGCCCCGAACAGCACCGCGAACAGCACGGCGACGAACGCGACGTACACGGCCAGCGCCGCGAGCAGGATCCACCACATGCGGGTGCTGAAGAGTTTGGCCAGTTCGGCGCGGATGATCCTCATGCGTTCACGTCCTCTCCGACGAGCTTGAGGAAGATCTTTTCGAGCCCCTCCGATTCCGGGGCAAGCAGGTTCAGGGCGATGCCGGCGCGCAGCGCGGTCAGCCCGATCTCCGGCGCGGTGAGCCCGGTCACCGCGAGCCCGGTGTCGACATCGCTGACTGCCGCACCAGCGGCCGCGAGCGCCGTGCGGAGGCCCGGCCGGTCCAGGGCATCGACCACCACACGGGTGCCCTGCTCCAGTGAGGCAAGCGCACCCTGGTAAACGAGGCGTCCCTTCGCGATGATCACCACCTCGTCGACGGTCTGCTGCACCTCGCTGAGCAGGTGTGAGGACACCAGCACCGTGCGGCCCTGGGCGGCGAGCTCGCCGAGAAACATGCGGATCCAGCGGATGCCCTCCGGGTCGAGCCCGTTGATCGGCTCATCGAGCACCAGCACGCCGGGATCGCCGAGCAGCGCAAACGCCAGCCCAAGGCGCTGCCGCATGCCGAGCGAGTATCCGCCGACCCGGCGCGTGGCGTAACTGCCGAGCCCGACGAGCTCCAGCGTCGCGTCGACCCTGGACTGGTCGATGCCGGCAGCTCGCGCGTACAGGCTGAGGTGGCTGCGGGCGGTGCGGCCGGGATGGAAGCTCGCGGCCTCCAGAGCCGTGCCCACGGTGGCCAGTGGCGCGTCGAGGTTGGCGTAGGCGACCCCACCGAAGGTGGCGGTTCCGCTGCTGGGTTTCACCAGGTTCAGCAACATCCGCAGCGTGGTGGTCTTCCCCGCGCCGTTCGGTCCAAGAAAGCCGGTGACCCGGCCGGGCTGAACCGTGAAGCTCAGGTCGGATACCGCCTGTACCTTCCCGAAGGACTTCGACAGCCCGTTGATTTCGATGGATACTCCGGAAGGCATTCATCCACCTTATGGGCGTCAGTGTTCGAGCGACCAATCGACAGGCGCGGCGCCCTGGGCCTCGAGTAGGGCGTTGGCGCGGCTGAACGGGCGTGACCCGAAGAATCCGGTGCGTGCCGAGAGCGGGCTGGGGTGGGCGCTGGCGATCACCGGCGTGTCACCGAACAGGGCGGTGAGAGCTTGCGCATCGCGCCCCCAAAGGATGGCGACAAGGGGCTGGTGGCGGGCGACCAGCGCGCGCACGGCCTGCTCGGTGATCGCTTCCCAGCCCTTCCGCCGGTGCGAGCCGGCCAGGCCCGGCTGCACCGTGAGCGTGCGATTCAACAGCAGGATGCCGTGTTCCGACCAGGCGCTGAGGTCGCCGTGCTCGGGGGGAACAATCCCCAGGTCCTCGGCGAGTTCCCGGTAGATGTTGTGCAGGCTGCGCGGCAGCGGCCGCACGGCGCGGTCGACGGCGAAGGGCAGACCGATCGGGTGCCCGGGGGTCGGATACGGGTCCTGGCCGATGATCACCACCCGCACGTCGGGGAACGATGACTGGAACGCGCGCAGCACGTGCTCCCGCGCCGGAAGGAAGCCGCGGCCGGCGACATCCTCAGCCCGCAGGAACTGCTGCATCTGCTGCAGGGTGCCGGCGACGGGGCGCAGTGCTTCGGCCCAGCTCGGGTCGACGAGGTCGCTGAGCGGCCGGTCGGTCATGCCCCGAGAGTGCCGACGATGACGCCGTTGTCGCCGTCGCCGATGCGCCAGACGGATCCGCTGCCCTCGACGCGCAGCGCGCCCTCGCCGATGATCAGCACGGTGTATTCGTCGATAGCGACTCCGCCGTCGACGATGCCGGCCTCGGTGGCGGCGATGATGCGGGACAGGGTGCCCCACTGGGCGGCGTGCACGTCGATGGCGAGGTCGACGAGGCCGAGGCCCTCGGCCACCGTCACGTCGTCGAGGTCTTCCGAAGCGTCCTGCGGGCACACCGGCACCCCGCCGATGCGCCAGCCACCGATCAGTGCGTGGTCGGCGGCGATCGACGCCCCGGCCGAGAAACCCAGGTAGGGCAGACCGTCAGAGACCAGCAGCCGGATCTCGTCGACGATCGGGCTAACCGCCTCAAGGTAGGCGGGAGTGTGTCCGCCGCCGATCAGCAGGCCGTCGATCTCGCTCAGCACGGTGGAGTCGAGCTTTTGCCCCTCGAGCAGCATTGTCGGCACCGGTTCGAACTGGCCGCCGCGCGAGAGCATGCTGATGTAGTCACCGCTGAATCGTTCGAGGTCTTCGGCGCTTTCGCGTACGAACACCACGGCAACGCGGGGAACGCTGCGTCCCGCCTTCGCCGCGCGGGCGGCCGTCTCGGCGAGGAATGGCTTGTACAGCGCGCCGTCGTCGTCTGGCGCCCAGCCGCCACCGATCAGGTGGATGCTCATGCGCTCACTCCCACCGGAGGCAGGGCGCTCCACGGGAAGGTCACCCAGTTCGGGGTGCGCCGCCACACGTAGTCAGGTTCCTGCACGGTGCCCGGCTTGCTGTACAGGCAGACGGAGCGCACGTCGGCGCCGGATTCGCCGAGCAGCTGAATCACCATGGCGAGGGTGCGGCCAGAGTCGGACACGTCGTCGACCAGCAGCACCTTCTTGCCGGTTAGCGACGGGGAGTCGAGCATCGGCGGCAGCACGATCGGCTCGGGCAAGCGCTCGTCGACGCCGCTGTAGAACTCGACGTTCAGGGCACCGCAGTTCTTGGTGCCGAGCGCGTAGGCGATGGATCCGGCCAGCAGCAGGCCGCCGCGGGCGATGGCGATCACGACATCCGGGGTGAAGCCGCTGTGCAGCACGTCTCTCGCCAGGTGGCGGGAGGCCTCGCCGAACTCAAGCCAGCCCAATACCTCGCGGTCGTCATTTGCCATTGTTCTACGGTACCTGCTCGCCGTTGTGCTCATGTTCTGCGCTGGGCACGCCCGCTACACCTTGGGGGTGAGCGCGCCCTTGATCACCTTGTGCGGGGCCGCCTGCGCGACCGGCTTAATGCTGATCAGGTCGAGGTTCACATGGCCGGGCAGCTCGATCGCGTGCGCGATGGTGTTGGCGATATCCTGGGCGCTGAGCGGGTTCGGCACGTTCTCGTACACCGCGTCGGCCCTCTCCTGGTCGCCGCCGAAGCGCACCAGCGAGAACTCCTCGGTCTGCACCATGCCCGGGGCGATCTCGATCACCCGGATCGGCTCACCGGCCAACTCCAGGCGCAGCACCTCCATCAGTGCGTGGGCGCCGGCCTTGGCCGCGTTGTACCCGGCACCGCCTTCGTAGGAGACGTGCGCGGCGATCGAGGTGATCGTGACGATGTCGGCGTTGCCGTGCGCCGCGGCGCCGCGTCGCAGCAGCGGCAGCAGGGCGCTGGTCACCCGCTTCACGGCGACCACGTTGACGTCGAACATGCGGGTCCAGTCATCCGGGTCGCTGTCCTCGACGCTCGCCAGCCCGAACGCTCCGCCGGCGTTGTTGACGAGGGCGTCGAGCGGCCGGTCGCTGAGGAAGTCGCGCAGGGCGTCCACGTCGGCCTGCCGTGTCAGGTCGGCGACGAACACGTCGGCGCCGGTTTCGGCGGCGAGCGCCTCGAGCCGGTCGGCGCGGCGGGCAACGCCCACCACGTCCCAGCCGGCGCTGCGCAGCCTCCGCACGGTGGCCGCGCCAATCCCTGAACTCGCTCCGGTCACGACCACGCGCTTCATCTGACGCCCCTCATCTGTTCGATCGGCAACCCTCACACCGTATCGCGACGACCGAGCGGGCTTAAGCTGGCTCGGATGACCGAACAGGTACGTGCGGCGACTCCAGTGCCCACCCGACGGGTGCCGGTGTGGGATAACGCGCGGTTCATCTGCGTCACCCTGGTCGTCATCGGGCACGCCATCCAACGGCAGACCGCGGACAGCGACTACGCGCTGATGCTCTACCTGTTCATCTACGCCTGGCACATGCCCGCGTTCGCGATCATCAGCGGCTATTTCTCCAAGCCCGGGCCGCCGACCGCGCGGCAGATGAAACGCGTGATCACCGACATCCTGCTGCCGTACATGATCATGGAAGCGATCTGGTCGCTGGTGCAGTTCCTGGTGGAGGGGCAAGGCAACCTCAACCCGACCCGGCCGTCGTGGACACTCTGGTTCCTGCTGGCACTCGGCATCTTCCGGCTGGTGCTGCCCTACCTCGCGCTGCTGCGCTGGCCGCTGCTCTGGGCGGTGATCATCTCGGTCGGGGTGGGCTACCTCGAGAACGTGGACACCACGTTCTCCCTGTCGCGGGCGCTCGGCATCCTGCCGTTCTTCGTGCTCGGCTGGAAGCTCAACGAGTGGGGCGTCGTCGACCGCTGGCGCGGTCTGGTGCGCTACGACTGGTGGGTGCGCGGGGCGGCGATCGCCGTGATGCTCGCCTTCGCGCTGGTGATCGCGATCAACATCGACTTCTGGCGTGAGATCGATCTGCGCTTCTGGTTCTTCTACGACCGCAGCTACAACGACCTCGGCGACGTCGCCTGGTGGTTCGGTGCGGTGCGGCTGGCACTGCTCGGGCTCGCGACGGTGCTGAGCGCCGCGTTCTTCGTGCTGGTGCCGAGGCACCAGACCTGGATGACCGGATTCGGCCAGGCCACCATGTACGTGTACCTGCTGCACAGCTTCGTGCTCTACCCGATCCGCGAGACCGGGGTGCTGAGCGAGGAGGCCTCCTCGGCCATCTGGCTGCTGGGCATGGTGCTCGCGGCGATCGCCATCTCGATCGCACTGTCGAGCCCGCTGGTGCGTCGGGTGTTCCATCCGCTGATCGAGCCCAAGCCGCGCTGGCTGTTCGCCGACGGCCTGAGCGGCAAACCCGGCGAATCGCGCACCGACCCCACCGGCTCCCGCCGCAACTGAAAGCAGCGCGCCGCGCCTGAGAAGCGCCCACCGCACCTGAAAGGTGCATTACGCCGTGTTGCGCGATGGTTGACCGGGGGAAGGCCGGTTCCTAACGTTGCTGTCGAGTGGACGAGCAGTCCCCTCCCCAGAACCCAAGGAGAGATCGCGATGAGCGACTGGAAATTCGAAACCCAGCAGATCCACACGGGGGCCGCCCCTGACCCGGTGACCAAGGCCCGGGCCACGCCGATCTACAAGACCACCTCATACGTGTTCGACAGCTCCGACCATGCCAAGAACCTGTTCGCCCTCGCCGAGTTCGGCAACATCTACACCCGCATCCAGAACCCGACCCAGGCGGTCGTCGAAGAGCGCGTCGCGGCGCTCGAAGGCGGAACCGGCGCGCTGCTCGTCGCCTCCGGCCAGGCCGCGGAAACCATCGCGGTGCTGAACATCGCGCAGGCCGGCGACCACATCGTGTCGTCGTCGTCGATCTACGGCGGCACCTACAACCTGTTCAAGTACACGCTGGCGAAGCTCGGCATCACGACCACCTTCGTGGAGAATCAGGATGACCCGCACGAGTGGGAGGCGGCGGTTCGCCCGAACACCAAGCTGTTCTTCGCGGAAACCATCGGTAACCCGCGCACCAACATCCTCGACATCCGCCTGGTCGCCGACATCGCCCACGAGAGTGGCGTGCCGTTGATCGTGGACAACACGATCGCCACCCCGTACCTGATTAAGCCGTTCGAGCACGGCGCCGACATCGTCGTGCACTCCGCCACCAAGTTCCTCGGCGGGCACGGCACCGTCATCGGCGGCGTCATCGTCGACGGCGGCAGGTTCGAATGGTCGAAGAACGTCGAGAAGTTCCCCGGCCTGACCGAGCCCGACCCCTCGTACCACGGGGTCAGCTTCACCTCGGTGCTCGGCGACGGGATCGCGTACATCATCAAGGCCCGCGTGCAGTTGCTGCGCGACATCGGCGCGGCGATCTCACCGGACAGCGCCTTCTCGCTGATCCAGGGCATCGAAACCCTCAGCCTGCGGGTCGAGCGGCACGTGCAGAACGCCCAGGAGATCGCCGAGTGGCTGGAGAGCCACCCGGACATCGCCTCCGTGTACTACTCGGGCCTGCCGTCGAGCCCCTGGTACGAGGCCGCCAACAAGTACGCCCCGAAGGGCGTCGGCGCGGTGCTGTCGTTCGAGCTGAAGGGCGGGGTGGATGCCGGACGTGCGTTCGTCGACAGCCTGCAACTGTTCAGCCACCTGGCCAACATCGGTGACGTGCGCAGCCTCGTCATCCACCCGGCTTCGACCACGCACTCGCAGCTGAGCCCGGAGCAGCAGCTCACCGCGGGCGTCACGCCGGGCCTGGTGCGCCTGTCGGTGGGCCTCGAGAACATCGACGACCTCAAGGCCGACCTCACCACGGGCCTCGACGCCGCCCGCAACGTCGTGAAGGCGGCCGCGTCGGCGTAGCCGGTTCTCTGCCCGAACGTAACCCGCAGTCGCCGGTGGTTGTAACACAACCGCCGGCGACTGCTGTTTTCGGCATACTGGCTGGACCATGGATTGGCAGACCCCAGAAGACACCGTCCCCTCGGAATTCATCACGGAAGCAAACGTTCGATCCGTTCTGGGCAAGCCACCGGCATCCGGCGCCTGGCGCGAAGGCGACCACCCCGGCCAGCGCCTGTTCGTGCAGGTCGGCACGCTCGACCTGGAATCAGGCGCCCGACTGCCGGGGGTGCGAATCGCCTACGAGACCTTCGGCGAGCTGAACGCCGACGCCTCCAACGCGGTGCTCGTGCTGCACGCGCTGACCGGCGACAGCCACCTGGCAGGCCCCTCAGGCCCGGGACATCCGACCGCCGGATGGTGGGGCGACATCGTCGGACCGGGCAAGGCCATCGATACCGATCGCTGGTTCGTGGTGGCCCCCAACATGCTCGGCGGCTGCCAGGGCAGCACCGGACCCGCGTCGCTGGATCCCGACGGGCAGGAGTGGGGCTCCCGCTTCCCGTTCCTGACCATTCGCGACCAGGTCACCGCGCAGGTCGCGTTCACCGACGCCATCGGCATTGCCTCCTGGGTGGCCGTGATCGGCGGATCGATGGGCGGAATGCACGCGCTGGAGTGGGCCGTCGGCCACCCCGACCGGCTGGATCGGGTGGCGGTTCTCGCCTCACCGGCCATCTCGAGCGCCGACCAGATCTCGCTTAACTCGGTGCAGCTCGAAGCGATCCGGATGGACCCCGCGTTTGCCGGCGGCCACTACTACGAGGCCGCCGACGGCGACGGCCCCCACCGCGGGCTTGCGCTGGCCAGGCGGATGGCGCTGCTCAACTACCGCTCACCGAGCGAGCTGAACGACCGGTTCGAGCGCAGCTGGCAGTCGAGCATCTCCCCGCTCGGCGACGGCGGCGTGTACGCGGTCGAGAGCTACCTCGACTTCCACGGCAACAAGTTCACCCGCCGCTTCGACGCGAACAGCTACATCGTGCTGGCGAATGCGATGAGCTCGCACGACGTGGGCCGCGGCCGCGGCGGTGTCGTCGCCGCGCTCGGCCGGGTCACCGCGCGTGCCCTGATCCTCGGAATCGACAGCGACCGGCTGTTCCCGGTGTCCGATCAGCAGCTGATCGCCCGACACGTCGCCGGCAACGTCGACGGAGACGAGGCGCTGGTGATCTCCTCGCCGTACGGTCACGACGGCTTCCTGATCGAAGACGACCTGGTCGGCCGCCAGTTGCGGCGCCTGCTCGATCACTGAGAACCTTTCGCTTCACCCTGCTCGCTTGCTACGCTCACGCGAGGAGGGCTCATGGACGAACTCACCGGGACGCCCGGACGACGAACGGATGCCGCGAAGGCGGCCGGGCCGGGCCCGCGCGAGTTGCACGCGATGACGCTGTACGCCGGCGGGCGCAGCATCCGGGCGGTGGCGCATGCGATGGGGATCACCGAAGAGTCGGTGAAGTCGTACCTGAAGCGTGGTCGCCGCGCTTATCGCGAGGCCGGCGTTGACGTGGGCACGCGAACCCTGCTGCGTCAGCACGCGATCCGCGAGGGTTGGCTGGCGGCCGAGTAGCAGGCGCTGAGTAGCTGGCGTCGGGGCCGCAGGAACCCTGCGGCCCCAATCGACCCCCCGGCCGAGCGAGTTTCCTCGCGGGCATCCCCTGCGCTGCGGGCGAACCCGTGACGCGTGAATGTGGCAGCGCTAGAAATTCAGCACACCCCTCTGGGTTCAAGAATAGTCGGGCGCGCGTGACGCTACGATCGGAGTGGCACCCCCAGTATTGGTGCCACTCTGCCAGCATGACTATTGAATTCTTCTCTCTTACCGACGCCGAGAGCACATGGACCTGATTACCAAGGAACGCGACCGCCTGCTGCAGCGTACGTCGCGTTTGGTGGGACTATGCGGGGCGGCCGTCAGCCTGGCCTCGCTCAGCGTGCCCGGCGTTGTCAGTTGGACCACCTATCTGGCGCTGCTCCCGCTATTCGCGCTGCTGGTTCTCGCGCACCTGCGACTGCCCGGGCGGTCGCAGCCGCTCTGGATCAGCGTGGGCCTGGTCGCCGGGTTCGCGATCCTCGTCGTCGGAATCTCCCCCTGGGATTCAAACGAGAGCGTGGGACTCGCGACCGCGCTGGCACCGCTCGCGGCGGCCGGGATGGGCGGATTCGCGTTCCTGCTCACCCGCAGCCTGCCCCGCCTTGCCGTGCTCGTGGCCTGTTTCCTCGGCAGCACCTGGCTGGTGCACGTCGCCACCGTGGACACCGGCCTGTTCTCCGCCGCCGCACTGTCCGCCGGCATCGGCTGGATCCTCTCGGCGTTCATCAGCTACTGGCTGGCCGCGAGCGTGCCGCTCGCCGCCCGTCGCATCCTCAACATCGGCACCGCACACCGCGCGGAACGGCAGGCCAGCGAAACCGAGGCACAGCGCCGGCAGGGCGCCCGACTGCTGCACGACACCGTGTTGGCCACCCTCACCCTGCTCGCCCACTCCGGCGTCGGCGTCTCGGAGGATGCCCTGCGGCAGCAGGCGGCGGATGACGCCCGGCTGCTGCGCCAGCTGCGCCTCGGCGCCACCCCCACCCCGCAGTCGTCTGGCCAGTACCAGTTGGAATCCGCCGAGGACACCGTGCTCGGCACCACCCTGGAATCGGTCAAGCACCGCTTCGGCCGGATGGGTCTCGAGGTGAGCTGGCACGGCACCGGCCAGGTGTTGCTGCCGACGGACGTGCTCGATGCGTTCCTGCTCGCCCTCGCCGAATGCCTGGAGAACGTGCGCCGGCACTCCGGTGTCACCCAGGCCCACGTCACCATCACCGAGGACGACAACGCCGTGCGGGCCATGGTCACCGACAGCGGTGTCGGCTTCGAGCTTGACGCCATCGGTGAACACAAGCTGGGATTCCGTGAGTCGGTTGTCGGCCGCCTGCACGAGGTCGGCGGAAATGCTCGCCTGTTCTCCACCCCGGGCCAGGGCACCACTGTCGTATTGGAGGTGCCGCGGTGAGTTCGTCGATCGAGAACACGCTGGGCGCCGTGCTCACCAAGCGCGGCCGCACCGTCGACCGCATCCCGAAAGCTGTTCAGGCGGCGACCGCGAACGGCGCGACCCTCGGCACCGCCCATCTTGCCCTCGGCGGAAGCCTCGTCGCCGCCCTGCAGGCGGCATTCGGATTCGGCTTGTTCCTCGCCCGGCTCGAGTCCTACCCGCGGCCGGAGCTGACCTTCCTCGCCTGGGGAATATTCGTCGCCGCGTTCGTGACCACCGTGGTCGTCTTCCGCACCGTCGGTGAGCACCTGCCCGTCTGGTTGATCATCGCGCTGACCATCGCCCTCGGCGGCATCGTCACCCTGGACTTCATAGCGATCTGGTCGCTCGGCAACATCGGCGGCTACGCCACCGCATCGGTCGCCGCCGGCTTCGCGCTGCTGACCGTGGTCACGGTGCGGCAGCCGGTGGAAGTGATCGCCATCGCGGCCGCGCTCGGCACCGCGTTCATCGCCGCCATCGTGAGGACCACCCCGCTCACCGCCGAGCTGCTGCCCACCCAGATCACCGTGGTCTCTCTCGTGGTGATACCGGCGGTGGTCGGTGTGGTGATTGTGCGCGGATTCCGGCGCATGGTGCAGGTGGAACTTGACCGGGTGCTGGTGCAGAGCACGGTGAGCGCCCCGCGCTACGCCGTGGGCATGCTCGCCTCGGAGGAGCTGGCGCGCCTCGACCTGGCGGCGGAAAAGCTGCTCGAATCGGTGGCCACCGGGCAGGAGCCGCTGCCGCTCACCCCTGGCACGGCATCCACCGCCGCATCCCTCGCCACGGAATTGCGGCTGCACCTGATCGAGGGCAGGCGCGAAACCTGGCTGCACCACGCGGTCAGCGAGTCGGAGTTCCTCGGCCGATCGGTGTCGCTCGTCGACAAGGGCAGCCTCGCCGGGTTGCTCGACCCGGCGCAGCGCGATGGGCTGCTGGCCGCGGTCTGGCTGCTGCTCAGCGACAGCCCGAAGGCCACCGCGAACCGTTCGATCCGGCTCGAACTCGGTCCGGTCACCCGCACCGCGCAGACCGTGGTCGGTCACCGGCTGGTCGTCCCGGTGGTGATGACCATCGACGGGGTCAGCCGAAACCGGATCGATCCTGCAGCCTGGGGCGCCATCGGCACCGTGGGCCAGTACGCCATCACGCAGAACCGCAACCTCACCGTGAACATCGAGTGTCTGGTCGACAACCCCGCGAGCCACTGACCTCTGGTCATGTTGACCAGATAACCTAACAAGACGTAACAGGAAGGGCCATCGTGTCGAACCCCGGAGAGACCATCCGCCTCGCAATCGTCGACGACCACCGGATGCTGCTCGGCGCGCTGACGGAATGGATTCGGAACGCCGCCGATGACATCGACATGGTCGCCGCCGTGGCCACCTGGCCCGACCTGATCGGCCACCCCGACTTCCCCGTCGACGTCGTGCTGCTCGACCTCGACCTCAAAGACAACATCCCGGTGTCGGTGAAGATCTCCGCGCTGCGCGGCGCCGGCGTCAAGGTGGTGCTGATGAGCACGTACTCCGAGCCGAACATGGTCCGCGAAGCGCTGGCATCCGGCGCCCTCGGCTACCTGGTGAAGACCGAAGACGCCAGCATGATCGCCGAGGCGATCCGTGCCGCGCACGCCGGCGAGTCCTTCGTCTCGGCCGAGCTCGACCTGGCCCTGAACGCCAACGAGATCGGCGGCACGCCCCGGTTGAGCGCGCAGGAGCGCCGCGTGATGGCCCTGTACGGCGGTGGCGAGCCGGTGAAGGCCGTGGCCTACCAGCTGTCGATCTCGGAAGAGACCGCGAAGAGCTACCTCAAGCGCATCCGTGAGAAGTACCGGGTGGCCGGCATCGACGTGGGCACCAAGGTGGCACTGCGAAAGCGCGCCATCCAGGACGGCATCCTCACCCCGACCGACGCACCCGGCATCTTCTAGGCCCGCTGCATCTTTTAGGACCGTGCTGTCGGGTCCGGCCTCAGGGCAGGATCGTCCGGCGACCCGCGAGCACGCTGAGCAGCGCAACAATCGCGCCAGCGGTGCAGAGCCCCAGCCCAACCCAGGTCGGCGCCAGATAGCCGAGTCCGGCGGCGATGGTGATTCCGCCGAGCCAGGCGCCCAGGCTGTTGCCGATGTTCAGCGCCGCGTGGTTGCCGGCAGCGGCCAGGGTCTGACTGTCCCCCGCGATGTCCATCAGCCGGGTCTGGATCGCCGGGGATAGGGCGGATGACGCGAACCCGAGCAGCATCAGGAAGACGAGCGCGCCGACCAGGAACTGGGCGGTGAGCGCCAGGCCGAGCAGCGCCACGCCGAGCACGCCGAAGAACAGGAAGATCGACCCCATCACGTGGCGGTCGGCCGCTCGGCCGCCGGCGAAGTTGCCGAGCGTCATGCCGACGCCGATCGCGACCAGAATGACCGGCACCGTGGCAGTGTCCAGCCCGGTGACGTCGGTGATGATCGGCGCCACGTAGCTGTACACGGCGAAGAACCCGCCGAATCCGATCGCCCCGGTCGCCAGCGCCAGCCACACCTGCGGCCGCCGGAACGCGTACACCTCGCGGCGCAGCGTCGCCTGCTTGTCGCCGGGTTGCTGCGGCACGGCCAGCCACACCGCCACAAACGTGAGCGCGAACAGCGCGGCGACCACCAGGTACGACACGCGCCAGCCGGCACTCTGGCCGAGCAGGGTAATCAGCGGCACCCCGATCACATTCGCGATGGTCATGCCGCTCAGCACGAACGCGGCGGCGCGACCGCGCCGCTCGGGTCCGACGAGGGATGCCGCCACCAGCTGGGCGACGCCGAAGTACGCGCCGTGTGGCAGGCCCGCGAGGAAGCGGGCGACCAGCACCGATTCGAAGCTCGGCGCCAGGGCGCTTGCCACCGTGCC
>JBEVDR010000156.1:0-10626 GCA_040513215.1 Microbacteriaceae bacterium
CCCCCGCGACTTGAAGCCGCTGATGCGGTTCAAGAAGCCCCAGTTGAACGCCAAGCGACGCCGGCTGCAGTCGGCGCTCACCATCTACGACCTGCGCGCGATCGCGAAGCGCCGCACCCCCCGGGCGGCGTTCGACTATACGGATGGCGCGGCTGAGGCCGAGATCTCGCTAGCACGCGCCCGCCAGGCGTTCGAAGACATCGAGTTCACACCGAGCATCCTGCGCGACGTGTCGAGGCTCGACACCGGGTGGGACGTGCTCGGGAAGCGGGTGGAACTGCCGTTCGGCATCGCCCCCACCGGCTTCACCCGGATGATGCAGACCGAGGGTGAGATCGCCGGCGCCGGCGCCGCGGCGGCAGCCGGCATCCCCTTCGCCCTGTCGACGATGGGCACCACCACGATCGAGGATGTCGCGGCCCAGGGCGCCCGCAGCTGGTTCCAGCTGTACATGTGGAAGGACCGCGCCCGCTCGATGCAACTCGTCGATCGGGCGGCGAAGGCCGGGTACGACACCCTGCTGGTGACGGTCGACGTTCCGGTGGCCGGGGCCCGGCTGCGCGATGTGCGAAACGGCATGACCATCCCGCCGACGCTCACCCCGAAGACCGTGATCAACGCGATCCCCCGCCCGGAATGGTGGATCAACTTCCTCACCACCGAGCCGCTCGCGTTCGCCTCGATCGACCGCTGGTCCGGTACCGTCGCGCAACTGCTCGACAGCATGTTCGACCCGACGGTCACCTTCGACGACCTCGCCTGGATCAAGGAGCAGTGGCCGGGCAAGCTGGTGGTCAAGGGGGTGCAGAGCCTCGCGGACGCGCAGAAGCTCGCCGGACTGGGCGTCGACGGGATCACCCTCTCCAACCACGGCGGCCGCCAGCTCGACCGGGCTCCGATCCCGTTCCACCTGCTGCCGGATGTCGTGCGCGAGGTCGGCATGGACACCGAGGTACACCTCGACACCGGCATCATGTCCGGTGCCGATATCGTGGCGTCGATCGCACTGGGCGCCCGGTTCACCATGGTCGGCCGCGCCTACCTGTACGGGCTGATGGCGGGCGGCCGCGAGGGCGTCGACCGGGCGATCGAGATCCTCGCCGGGCAGATCGGGCGCACCATGCGGTTGCTCGGCGCCAACTCGCTCGAGGAGCTCGAGCCGGGTCACGTGCGTCAGCTGCAACGGCTCGTCCCACGCAGCTGAGCGTCGGAGTCGCCAGCGTTAGCCGAGCGGGCCGAGCAGGTTCTGCGCCACGGTGGAGTGCGCCGACTCGGGGTCGCTCGGGTGGAACAGCCCGGCGAGAGCATCCCGGTACAGCCGCGCCAGCTCGTTCGAGGCGCCGTAGGACCGGCCGCCCGACACGCGGATCGCCGCCTCCACCACCTGACGGCTCACGTCGACCGCGCGGGTCTTCGCGCCGACCAGCAGCCGGAACCAGTCGCCGCCGTGGTTCACCATCTCGTCGACATCCCGGGCCAGGCCCTCGAGCTGCGGCGCCAGCGAGTCCAGCGCAATCGCGGCATCCGCCAGTTGCCAGCGGATGTCGGGATCCTGCGCGTACGTCTTACCGTCGTTCTTCAGCGAGGTGCGGCTCTGCGCCGCCTCGACCCCGAGCTCGAGCGCCCGGTCGGCGATGCCGGCGTAGACCGAGGCGATCGCCAGCAGGAAGTTGGCGAACAGGCCGAAGATGTACGGGTCGGCGGTCGGCCCGACCGGCAGGATGCGGGCGATGCGCTCGGCGGGAACCCGGGCGCCGTCGAGCCTGGTGCTGAAGCTCTGGGTGGCGCGCATGCCGAGGGTGTCCCAGCTGCCGACCGCCTTGTGCCCGGGGGTGTCGCGGGTGAGGTAGCCGTGCACGAGGGTGGGCGCATCCGGGTTCGTGTCGTCTCGGCCGAAGATGCCGAGCCGGGTCCAGGCCGGCGACAGCGAGGTGAAGATCTTGGTGCCGGTGAACGCGTACCCGCCGTCGCTGAGCGGGGCCGCCACGGTGCGGGAGTCGAACATGACCTGGTCGTTGCCCGCCTCGCTGTTGCCGAACGCGAACAGCTCACCGGCCTCGGCGTCTGCCAGCACCCAGTCCAGAGTGGTATCACCGGCCTCGTGCAGCACCCGGGCGACGCCGACCACGACGTGGTGCATGTTGATGCCGAGCGCGGTGGGTGGGGCGTAGCGCGCGAGCAGCCGCTGGTTGCGCACGGTCTGCAACAGGGTCTGCGGGCTGAGGTACCCGGCCGCCTTCAGCTCGGTGAGATCCTCGTCAAAGAACCTGTTCTCGCGGTCGTACTCGGGCGCCCGCTCGCGCAGGTTCAGCAGCAGGTCCTCGCTCAGTGCAGTCACCCATTCACCCTACGCTCGCCGGATTACCGGGCACGGGTTACCGGTCGCACCTGCTACGGCAGGTCGGCCGCAGTGTCCTCCTCCTCGGACACCGGGGATACCTTGCCCGCGGCGAGCTCGCCGAGCACGGCCTCGAGCTGTTCGACGGCGAACTCCAGGTCTTCGGCGGTGACCACCAGCGGCGGCGCCAACCGGATGGTCGAGCCATGGGTGTCCTTCGCGAGCACGCCCCGCTCCATCAGCAGTTCGCAGACCCGTCGGCCACTGGCGAGCTCCGGGTCGATGTCGATGCCGACCCACAGTCCGGCGGCACGCACGTCGACGACCCCGCGGCCGAGCAGCCGCCGCACGCCGTCTTCGAGGACGCGGCCGAGCCGCTTGGCCCGCTCCTGATACTCGCCGGTGGCGAGCATCCGCACAACTGCGTGGCCGACCGCGGCGGCCAACGGGTTGCCGCCGAAGGTCGAGCCGTGCTCGCCCGGGCGCAGCACGCCCAGGATGTCGGAGTCTCCGACGACGGCGCTGATCGGCACGATCCCGCCGCCGAGCGCCTTCCCGAGCAGGTACAGGTCGGGCACGACACCCACGTTGTCGCACTGGAAGGTGGCGCCGGTGCGACCGAGACCAGACTGGATCTCGTCGGCGATCAGCAGCACATTGTTGCGCGTGGTGATCTCACGCACGCGCGGCAGGTAGTCGGCCGGCGGGATCAGGATGCCGGCCTCGCCCTGGATCGGCTCGATCAGCACCGCGACGGTGTTCTTGTCGATCCCCTCCTCCACGGCGTGCGCGTCACCGTATGGCACGTTCACGAAGCCGGGCGTGTACGGCCCGAAGTCGCTGCGCGCGTCGGGGTCGTTGGAAAAGCTGATGATGCTGATGGTGCGGCCGTGGAAGTTGCCGTCCAACACGATGATGTTCGCCTTCTCCGGCGAGACACCCTTCACCCGGTAGCCCCAGGCGCGGGCCACCTTGATCGCGGACTCCACCGCCTCGGCGCCGGTGTTCATCGGCAGCACCATGTCTTTTCCGGCGAGCGCGGCGAGCGCCGTGACAAATGGGCCGAGCTGGTCGTTGTGGAACGCGCGACTGGTCAGGGTGATCTTGTCGAGCTGCGCCTTCGCGGCCTCGACCAGGACCGGGTTGCTGTGGCCGAAGTTCACGGCCGAGTACGCGGCGAGGCAGTCCAGGTACCGTTTGCCGTCGACATCCGTCACCCACGCGCCTTCGCCGTGGTTGATCACGACGGGCAGCGGGTGGTAGTTGTGCGCGGTGTGCGATTCCTCGCGCTCGATCGCGGCGGCGGTTGCCGGCGACATCTCGGCAGCGGTCATCGGCGGAGCTCCAGTGTGCAGCATTTCACTCCTCCTCCTCCGCGCAGCAGTTCCGACAGGTCCACGCCGATCGGGTTGTAGCCGCGCTCGCGCAGCTGCCGCTCGAAGTCAAGGGCTCGTGACGCGATGACAATGTTGTGACCGTCGCTGAAGCTGTTCAGCCCGAGCACCGCGGCGTCGTCCTCGGTGACGATGACGGCATCCGGATAGCGGTTCCGCAGGAGGTCGAGCGATGGCCTGTCGAAGGCGCTCGGCAGGTAAGCGATGTTCGCCGGGCGGGAATCGGTGGCCTGGTTGAGCACGGCGATCGCGGTGTCCAGGTGGTAGAAATTCGGGTTCACCAGATTCAGCGTGACGACCTCGCGGCCATAGATCTGGGCCAGCTTCTTGTGGCTGCTCGAGGCACTGCGGAAGCCGGTGCCGGCGAGGATGACGTCGCCCACCAGCAGGAAGTCGCCCTCACCCTCATTGATGTCGTCCGGCACGCGCACGTCGAACCCGTTTGCGTGGAACCAGTCCATGTAGGCGGGGCCCTCGGGCTGCCGTTCCACGTGGGTGAATTTGGCACCGTAGGCGATGTTGTCGATCACGAACCCGCCATTCGCGGCGTAGACCATGTCAGGCAGACCCTCGATCGGCTCGATCAGGTTCACGTCGTAGCCCAGGTCGACATAGGTGTCGTACAGGGACTGCCACTGGCTGAGCGCCAGGTCGGTGTCGGTGGGGTGCTCGGGAAACATCCACGGGTTGATTCGGTAGCTCACCGTGAAGTACGTGGGCCGGCACATGAGCACGCTCGGCTTCACCGGCACCTGATCGTTGATGGCGTCGGTTCCGGTTTCAGTCAGGGTCATGCCTACATATTCACACGCGCAGTTCGCAAGTTTCCGGGAACCTGACGCACTTTATGATCGCGTTCACCCCGCGGATCGCAACAAATCTTCTAGTCTTGCGCTCATGGATAACCTCGATCACGGCATCATCTCCTTGCTGCGACAGAATGCGCGCGCCGGCTACGGCGACATTGGCGAGGTCGTGGGGCTGTCGGCTTCGGCGGTGAAGCGGCGGGTCGACCGGCTGGTGGCGGATGGCGTCATCCGCGGGTTCACCGTGCAGGTGGATCCGGCGGTCGAGGGTCTCGCTGTCGAGGCCTACGTGGAGCTGTTCTGCCGAGGCACCGTTGCGCCCGAGGAGTTGCGGCGCATCCTGAACGGCGTGCCCGAGATCGTCGACGCGGGCACGGTGACCGGATCGGCGGATGCCATCGTGCACCTGAGGAGCCGCGACATACCGAGCCTGGAAGACGCGCTCGAACGGGTGCGCATCGCCCCCAACGTGGACCACACCCGCAGCGCGATCGTGCTCTCCCGCCTGGTGCAGCGGGACCGCGGCTAACCGCACTTTTCGCGTCCAACCCCGTAGGCAGCTACGCCGCTGCGGAGGCCGCCGGCTCCGGCTGCTCAACCAGGTAGCGGCTGTAAGCGCAGAGGGTGAGAAAGGTCGGGAAGTCCTCCCGCAGCGCCACCTCGCGGAACACCTCGACGGCGTCATCGATGCGGTCGCCGTTGGTACGCGGCAGGTCCGCGACGACCTCGGCCAGCAGGCCCTCCACGTAAGAGCGGGTGATGGTCGTGCCATCCGTCGTCTGGGTGTCCTGGTGGATCCACTGCCAGATCTGCGATCGGCTGATCTCGGCCGTGGCGGCATCCTCCATCAGGTTGTCGATCGCGGCGGCACCGACACCGCGCAACCACGAGTCGACGTACCTGATGGTGATCGCGATGTTGCCGCGAACGCCAGCCTCGGTCACCTTCCCACCGGCCGAACGGATGTCGAGCAGCTGGTCGCCCGTGACGTGCACGTCCTCGCGTTGGCGGTCGACCTGGTTCGGCCGGTCGCCGAGCACCGCGTCGAACTCGGCGCGCGCGGTCGGGATCAGGTCGGGGTGCGCCACCCAGGTGCCGTCGAAGCCGTCGGTCGCCTCGCGCTGCTTGTCGGCCTGGACCTTCTGCAGCGCCCGCTCGGTGATCTCGGGGTCGCGCCGGTTCGGGATGAACGCGCTCATGCCGCCGATGGCGTGGGCGCCCCGCTTGTGGCAGGTCTGCACCAGCAGCTCGGTGTAGGCGCGCATGAACGGCAGGGTCATCAGGATCTGGTCGCGGTCGGGCAGCACGAACCACTGGCCGCGGCCGCGGAAGTTCTTGATGATCGAGAAGACGTAGTCCCACCGACCGGCGTTCAGCCCGGCGCAGTGCTCGCGCAATTCGTAGAGGATCTCGTCCATCTCGAACGCCGCCGAGATGGTTTCGATCAGCACGGTGGCGCGGATGGTGCCGTGCGGGATGCCGACGTACGCCTCGGCGAAGCTGAATACGTCGTTCCAGAGCCGGGCCTCGAGGTGGTTCTCAAGCTTCGGCAGGTAGAAGTACGGTCCGCTGCCGGTCTCGATCAGACGCTTCGCGTTGTGGAAGAAGTACAGTCCGAAGTCGACCAGGCTGCCGCTGGCGGCCATCCCGGCGCCGGTGCGGTCGGTGTAGCCGATGTGCTTCTCGACCAGGTGCCAGCCGCGCGGCCGCATCACGATCGTCGGGGTGGTGTCCCCCACGGTGTACTGCTTGCCCTCGGCATTGACGTAGTCCAGCTGGCCGCGGATGGCGTCGAACAGCGACAGCTGCCCCTCGATCACGTTCTGCCAGGTGGGGCTGGTGGCATCCTCCTGGTCGGCGAGCCAGACGTTCGCGCCGCTGTTGAGGGCGTTGATCGCCATCTTGCGATCGGCGGGTCCGGTGATCTCGACGCGACGGTTCTGAAGGCCGGGGCCGGCGCCGGCGACCTGCCAGGTCGGGTCGGTGCGGATGTGCTCGGTCTCGGGCAGGAAGCGCAGGTTGCGTCCGTTGCCGAGGTCGTAGCGCAGCTGCATCCTGTCGGCGAGGCGCTCGTGCCGGGGGCCGGCGAAGCGGTTGTGCAGTTCGGCGATGAAGTCGAGGGCCGCCGGAGCGAGGATCTCGTCGTAGCGGTCGCCCAGGGGGCCGGTGATGGTGATGGACATGGTCTTGGCCTTTCAAAGAGAGTCGCCGGTTGAGTAGCGCCCGAACGAAGCGAGGCCGCGTATCGAAACCAGGTTTCGATACGGCGCGGAGCGCTACTCAACCAACGGGGTGGTGAAATCAGTGGAATTGCTCGGACTCCGTGGAGCCGACGAGGGCGAGGGTGTTGCTGTCGGGGTTGAGGGCGGTGGCGATCCGGTCGAAGTAGCCGGTGCCCACCTCCCGCTGGTGCTTGGTGGCGGTGTAGCCGTCTGCCTCGGAGGCGAACTCGGCCTCCTGCAGTTCGACGTACGCGCTCATCTGGCGCTCCTTGTAGTCGCGCGCCAGCGTGTACATCGAGTGGTTCAGGGCGTGGAAGCCGGCCAGGGTGATGAACTGGAAGGCGTAGCCCATCGCCGCGAGCTCCTTCTGGAAGCGGGCGATCTGGTCGTCGTCGAGGTGGCGCTTCCAGTTGAACGACGGCGAGCAGTTGTAGGCGAGCTTCTTGCCCGGGAACTCCTTGTGGATCGCCTCGGCGAAGGTGCGGGCGAGCTCGATGTCGGGCTCGGCGCTCTCCACCCAGATCAGGTCGGCATACGGCGCGTAGGCGAGCCCGCGGCTGATCACGGTGTCGATGCCCGGGTTGGTCTCATAGAAGCCCTCGGCGGTGCGCTCCCCGGTGAGGAACGGCTTGTCGCGGTCGTCGACATCGCTGGTGATCAGGTTCGCGGCGAGCGAGTCGGTACGGGCGATGATGATCGACGGCACGCCGGCGACATCCGCCGCCAGCCGGGCCGCGTTCAGGGTGCGGATGTGCTGGCTGGTGGGGATGAGTACCTTGCCGCCCATGTGGCCGCACTTCTTCTCGCTGGCCAGCTGGTCTTCCCAGTGCACGCCGGCGGCGCCGGCCTCAATCATCGAGCTCATCAGCTCGTAGGCGTTCAGCGGGCCGCCGAAGCCGGCCTCGGCGTCGGCGACGATCGGCTGCAGCCAGTCACGAACCTCGCCGCCTTCGGCACGCTCAATCTGGTCGGCGCGCAGCAGCGCGTTGTTGATTCGGCGCACCACCGCGGGCACGGAGTTCGCCGGGTACAAGCTCTGGTCGGGGTAGGTCTGGCCGGAGAGGTTGGCGTCGGCGGCGACCTGCCAGCCGGAGAGGTAGATGGCCTTCAGGCCGGCGCGCACCTGCTGCACCGCCTGGTTGCCGGTGAGCGCCCCGAGCGCGTTGACGAACGGCTCCTCCTGGATGTAGTTCCAGAGGTTCTCGGCGCCGCGGCGGGCGAGCGTGCGATCCTCGCGCACGGTGCCACGCAGGGCGATCACGTCGTCGGCGGAGTAGTCGCGGGCGATGCCATTCCAGCGGGCATCGGTCTTCCACGCGGTCTCCAGCTCGGCGGCGGTCTGGCTCTGGTCGCCGGGGCGGGGTGTGCTGTTCATCGCTAAATCTCCTTTGAGTGCGGGTGCGTGACATCCACCCTCCGCCAAGATGTGCGGGTCTTTCCCAAAGATCTCCGCAGAAGATTCGCCGTTCTTCTATTCCCCAGAAGAAGATCTCGTGAGAGCCTGTTCGGCATGACCGACACCGTTGTCGACGAGACCGCCGACACCCTCGACTCACTGACCATTGGCAAGCGCATCCGGCAGCTCCGCACTGAGCGCGGGATGACGTTGGACGACCTGGGTGCCGCGATCGGCCGTGCCGCGTCGCAGGTGAGCGTGCTGGAGAACGGCAAGCGCGAGCCGCGACTGCGCGACCTGCAGACGGTGGCGAAGGCGCTGGGCGTCTCGCTCGATACCCTGCTGAGCGCCGAGGCGCCGTCCAAGCGCGCCGCGCTGGAGATCGCCCTCGAACGCGCGATGCGCGGCCCGCTGTACAACTCGCTCGGCCTGCCGACCCTGCCGGTGCGGCGCACCCTGAGCGACGAAGCCATCGGCACGATCCTCGGCCTGCACAGCGAACTGGAGCGGCTGCACCGGGAGCGTGCCGCCACGCCCGAGGAAGCCCGCCGCGCCAATACCGAGCTGCGCCAGCACATGCGACGGCAGAACAACTATTTCGCCGAGCTCGAGGTCGAGGCGAAACGCCTGCTATCCGCGGTCGGCCACACCGTCGGACCGCTGTCGCAGCGGCTCACCGCCGACCTGGCGGCGCACCTCGGGTTCTCGCTGCACTATGTGAACGATCTGCCGGCATCCACTCGGTCGGTCACCGATCTGAAGAACGGGCGCATCTACCTGCCGGTGAAGGCCGGGGGCGACCCGCGCAGCACGCTGCTGCAGGCGCTCGCCAGCCATGTGCTGGGCTTCGCGGAGCCGGGAGACTACGCCGAACTGCTGCAGCAGCGGGTGGAGACGAACTACCTGTCGGCGGCGCTGCTCGTGCCCGAAGCCGACGCGGTGGCGTTCCTGAGCAACGCCAAGGCGCAGCGCCAGCTCTCGGTGGAAGACCTGCGCGACGCCTTCGCTGTGCCGTACGAGACCGCGGCGCACCGTTTCACCAACCTGGCCACCCAGCACTTCGGCATCCCGGTGCACTTCCTCAAGGTGCACGAATCCGGCGCCATCTCGAAGGCCTACGAGAACGACAACGCCCGGTTCCCGACGGACGCGCTCGGCGCCGTGGAGGGGCAATTGGTGTGCCGATACTGGAGCGCCCGGCAGGTGTTCGCCGTGGAAGACCGGTTCAGTCCGTACCACCAGTACACCGACAAGCCCGGGGGCACCTACTGGTGCACCTCCAGCATCCAGGGCACTGCGCAGGGCGCCTTCTCGGTGAGCGTCGGCACCCCGTTTGCGCACGCGAAGTGGTTCCGCGGCCGTGATACCACCAACCGTCAGGTGTCCACCTGCCCGGATGAGGCCTGCTGCCGCCGCGCACCGGAGGGCCTCGCCTCGGCGTGGGCCGGCAACGCGCTGCCGAACGCGCGCCTGCAGTCCTCGCTGCTGGCCGCGATGCCCGCCGGCACCTTCACCGGGATCGACAGCACCGAGGTGTACACCTTCCTGGAGCAGCACGCACCCCGGCCGTGACATCCACGCTGCGACATCCACCCGCCAAAGCAAAAGCCAAGCCGGGTTTGAAAGACTGGTCGGGTGCAGATAGACAGCTCCGACGAACTTCAGCGACTCCAGCATTTGAGGGGTGAATTCACCCGGTTCATGCTCAGCTACAAGTTCGGCATCGACGAGCTGATGACCAAGATCAACATCCTCAAGGAAGAGTTCAGCCACACCCACGAGTACAGCCCGATCGAGCACGTCAGCTCACGACTGAAGTCGCCGGAGAGCATCCTCGAGAAGGCAGCACGCAAGGGCATCCCCCTGTCGTTCGACGCGATCCGGCGCGAGGTCTCCGACATCGCCGGGGTGCGGGTCACGTGCAGCTTCATCACCGACACCTACCGCGTCTGCGACCTGCTGTCGGGGCAGCAGGATGTCACCGTGCTCGAGGTGAAGGACTACATTGCGGAGCCCAAGCCCAACGGTTACAAGAGCCTGCACATGATCGTGCAGGTGCCGGTGTTCCTCTCCGACCGGGTGGAGCAGGTGAAGGTCGAGGTACAGATTCGTACGATCGCGATGGACTTCTGGGCCAGCCTCGAGCACAAGATCTACTACAAGTACGACCGGGCGGTGCCGGTCGACCTGCTTACCGAGCTGAAATTGGCGGCGGACGTCGCGAGCACCCTCGATCGCAGCATGGAACGCCTGCACGACGAGGTCAGGGCGCTGCCCGACGAGCCGGGCGACGAGCGGCTGCCGCAGAAGTCGCTGCGCCTGCCCGAGAACCTGCTGCTGAACTTCGGTCCGGGGATTCCGGTCGCCCCGGAGGTTCAGGTTGCCCCGGAGCCTCCGCTCGCGCCGAAGATTCCGCGCAGTGCCTGAGCTGCCAGAGTAGAAGCATGCCCGAGCCGATCAACCAGTCCGA
>JBEVDR010000157.1:0-15425 GCA_040513215.1 Microbacteriaceae bacterium
TACACCACCGTTTCACCCTTACCGCACGCGTAAACGCGTGAGGCGGTCTGCTTTCTGTTGCACTTTCTCGCGGATTGCTCCGGGTGGGTGTTACCCACCGCCCTGCTCTGTGGAGCCCGGACGTTCCTCGGCGGCTGTTTCCAACCGACGTGACCGTCTTGCCGACCCATTCGCATCAGCCAGTCTAGCCGCCGCGGACCTGCTGTTCTGCGGTCGGGAGCGCGGCGAGGGCCGCGGCGCCGAGGATGCCGGCGTTATTGCGCAGCTCGGCCGGCACGATCGGTGCACGCAGTTTCAGCAGCGGCAGGAATTCCTCGTAGTACTTAGAGACACCGCCGCCGACGATGAACAGGTCGGGCGAGAACAGGAACTCCACGTGGGAGTAGAACCGCTGTAGCCGCTCCGCCCACTCCTCCCAGCTGAGCTTCTCGTTCTCCCTGGCGCTGTTGGCAGCCCGCGATTCGGCGTCGTGGCCGTCGATCTCCAGGTGCCCGAGTTCGACGTTCGGCACCAGCACCCCGTTGTGGATCAGTGCCGAGCCGATGCCCGTGCCGAGGGTGGTCACGATGACGAGCCCGTCCTCGTGCTGCGCCGCGCCGTAGCGGGCTTCGGCGACGCCGGCGGCATCCGCGTCGTTGACGAAGTGGATGTCGCGACCCAACGCCTTCTCGAACAGCTTCTCGGCGTTCAGCCCGATCCACCGCTTACTGACGTTCGCGGCGGACATGGTACGGCCGTGCAGCACGATCGCCGGAAAGCACACGCCCACCGGCATCCGGTCGTCGTCCACGCCCAGCTGGGTGATCAGCTCGAGCACGACCTCGACGATCGCATCCGGCTCACCGCCGGGCGGGGTAGGGATCTTGACCCGGTCGCTGATGCGTTCCCCAAGGGCGACGTCGACGATGCCGCCCTTGATGCCGGTTCCGCCGATGTCGATTCCCACTGCAAGCGTCATCGCATGCCCTTCGTCGTGTTTACGGCAGCGTCAGGATGTCGACGCCGCGGTCGGTGACCACCATGGTGTGCTCGAACTGCGCGGTGATGCTCTTGTCGCGGGTGGTGACGGTCCAGCCGTCGTCCCACATGTCCCAGTCTGCGGTACCGAGGGTGAGCATGGGCTCGATCGTGAACACCATGCCCTGCTGGATCACGGTGTCGAACGCCGGAGCGGCGTCATAATGCGGGATCACGAGGCCGGAGTGGAAGGCCCGCCCGACCCCGTGCCCGGTGAAGTCGCGCACCACGCCGTAGCCGAAGCGTTTGGCGTAGCTCTCGATGGCCCGGCCGATCACGTTGATCTGGCGTCCCGGGGCCACCGCGTTCATGCCGCGGCGCAGCGATTCGGCGGTGCGGGTGACCAGGTCGCCCACCTCAGGGCTCGGCTCGCCGACCAGGAACGTCATGTTGCTGTCGCCGTGCATGCCGTTCTTGAACGCGGTGATGTCGATGTTGATGATGTCGCCAGCCTGGAGCACGGTGTCATCGGGGATGCCGTGGCAGATCACCTCGTTCACCGAGGTGCAGACCGACTTCGGGAAGCCCCGGTAGCCGAGGCAGCTCGGATAGGCGCCGGCGGCCACCACGAACTCGTGTCCGATGGTGTCGAGGTCATCGGTGGTGACACCGGGCCGGATGGCGGCGCCGACGGCGGCGATCGCGTCCGCGGCGATCCGCCCGGACTCGCGGATCAGCGCGGTCTCGTCGCGGTCGTACACGTCGCCACCACTGTGTGGCGCAGGTTCCGCACGCCCCACGTACTCCGGACGGTCGATGGTGCGGGGCACCGCCCGCATCGGACTCACCCGTCCTGGCGTGAGATGGCCCTGCTTGTCCCTCGGCATAGGATCGATTTTACTGATCCAGGGAGGTATCCATGGTCGAGTACTGGTACAACACCCGCACCGGCGAGGTGGAAGAGGGCATGATCTCGAACGCGATCGATCGAGCGGGCCCGTTCGCAACCCGCGAAGAGGCCGCGCGAGCGCCCGAGATCATTGCGGAACGCTCCCGGAAATGGGCAGCAGAAGAGGCCGCGGACGACACCAGATAGTGGTCGCCGGCGGCCCCTCGGCTGCTCTACAGCAAAGCCGTTACTGCTAGATCAGTCCCTGCGCGAGCATGGCGTCTGCAACGCGCACGAACCCGGCTGAGTTCGCGCCGACCACGTAGTCACCGGGCTGCCCGTACTTGTCGGCGGCCTGGTACGCGGCGTTGTGAATACCGCGCATGATCTCACGCAGCTTGTCTTCGCTGGACTGGAAGTCCCAGCGCTGGCGGGCCGCGTTCTGGCTCATCTCGAGGGCGGATGTCGCGACGCCGCCGGCGTTCGCCGCCTTGCCCGGCGCGAACAGCACACCGGCCTGCTGGAAGGCGTGCACCGCCTCGGGGGTGCTGGGCATGTTGGCGCCTTCGGACACCGCCACGACGCCGTTCTTGATCAGGCGGAGCGCGGCGGATTCGCCCAGTTCGTTCTGGGTTGCCGATGGCAGGGCGATGTCGCCCGGGACATCCCAGACGCTTCCGCCGGAGATGAACCGTGCCGACTTGCGACGTTCGGCGTACTCCGACACTCGGTGACGCTCCACCTCCTTGATCTGCTTGAGCAGGTCAAGGTCGATACCAGCCTCGTCGACGATGTAGCCGGAGGAGTCGGATGCGGTGATCGCGGTGCCGCCGAGCTGCTGCACCTTCTCGATCGCGTAGATCGCCACGTTTCCGGATCCCGAAACGATGGCGGTGCGTCCGTCGACGCCCTCGCCGTTCACCGCGAGCATTTCCTCGGTGAAGTAGACCGCTCCGTAGCCGGTGGCCTCGGTGCGCACCTCGGCACCGCCCCATTGCACGCCCTTACCGGTGAACATGCCGGACTCGTGGCGGTTGGTCAGTCGGCGGTACTGCCCGAACAAGAATCCGATCTCCCGGGCGCCGACCCCGATGTCGCCCGCGGTGACGTCGGTGTGCTCGCCGAGGTGGTGATAGAGCTCGGACATGAAGCTCTGCGAGAAGCGCATGATCTCGGCGTCGCTGCGGTTGTGTGGGTCGAAGTCTGAACCGCCCTTCGCGCCGCCGATGCCCTGGGCGGTGAGCGCATTCTTGAAGATCTGCTCGAAGCCGAGGAACTTGATGATGCCCAGGTTCACGCTGGGGTGGAAGCGGAGCCCACCCTTGAACGGTCCGAGCGCGGAGTTGAACTGCACGCGGAAGCCACGGTTCACCTGAACCTTGCCGGTGTCGTCGGTCCACGGCACCCGGAAGATGATCTGCCGCTCGGGCTCGACCAGTCGGGTGAGGATGCCGGCTTCGACATATTCGGGATGGTGCGCGATCACCGGGGCGATCGATTCGAGTACCTCACGGAGCGCCTGATGGAACTCGGGTTCGCCGGCATTGCGGGAGACAGCCGTCTCGTAGACGTCGTGAAGCGTGCTGGTGGCAGAGGGGGTCATGCAAACCTTTGGGGAGGAAGAACGGAAACGATTTAGACGTCGTAGCTGTGCTCGGGGCCGGGGTAAGTGCCCGCGTCAACGTCGGCTCGATAGGACGTGACAGCTTGTGTAAGTACGCCCTTCAAGTCGGCGTACTGCTTGACGAACTTGGGGATGCGACCGGTGCTGAGTCCAGCCCAGTCGGTCCACACTAGCAACTGTCCATCCACGTGGGGTCCCGCTCCGACCCCAATTGTGGGAATTCTCAGCTCCTTGGTGACCTGGGCTGCGGCATCCGAAGTGACCATTTCGAGTACCACGGCGAACGCGCCGGCATCTTCGACGGCGTGTGCGTCGGCCAGCAACTGCGCCAACTGTGGGGCGCGACCCTGGATCAGGTGGCCGCCGAGGCCGTGCTCGCTCTGCGGGGTGAAGCCGATGTGCGCCATCACCGGGATGCCGGCCGAGACGATCCGTCGGATCTGCTCGGCGCTGCGCACGCCACCCTCCAGCTTGACCGCGTGTGCCTGCGTTTCCTTCATGAACCGGAACGCGGTGTGCAGCGCCTCGTCTGGGCTGGTCTCGTAGCTGCCGAAGGGCATGTCGGCGACGACAAAGGCGCGCTTCGTGGCGCGGGAGACCGCGCGGGTCAGCGGGATCAGCTCATCCACCGTGACCGGGAGTGTGGTGTCGTATCCCATGACGTTGTTGCCGGCGGAATCGCCGACCAGCAGGAAGTCGATCCCGGCGGCGTCGAAGATCTCGGCGGTGAGCATGTCGTAGCTCGTCAGGCCCGTGATCTTGATGCCCTCGTTCTTGGCATTCTGGAAGTGGCGCGTGCGCACACGCTTTACCGGCTTGTCACTCATGGCTAAACCCTAGTTGGTCTCGTTTCGAGTGCAGTGTCGGTGCGCCGTGTCACTCACGGCGCAGCCTCAGTAGTTGCTCGGCCGGTAGGTGATCGGCAGCCGGCGGTCGCGACCGAACGCCATGCCGCTGATCTTCGGCCCGATCGCGCCCTGGCGGCGTTTCCACTCCGAGCGGTCCACCAGCCGGGTGACCGAGTCGACGAGGTCACGGTCATAGCCGAGCGCGACGACGTCATCATGACCGAGCGCCTCGGTGATGTAGGCCTGCAGGATGCCGTCGAGCACGTCGTATGGCGGCAGCGAGTCCTGGTCGACCTGACCGGGCCGCAGCTCGGCGCTCGGCGGCTTGATGATCGAGTTCTCCGGGATCGGCGGCGTCTCACCACGCGCGATCGCCGCCTCATTCCGCCAGCGCGCCAGCTCCCAGACCAGCGTCTTCGGCACATCCTTAATCGGCGCGAATCCGCCCGCGGAGTCGCCATAGATGGTCGAGTAACCGACCGCCAGCTCCGTCTTGTTCCCCGTGGTCAACACCAGGTGACCGGCCATGTTGGAGGCACCCATCAGGATGAGCGCCCGAATCCGCGCCTGGAGGTTCTCGGCGGCGAGTCCGGTGAGCTCGAGCTGGTCCTCGACCGGCTGCACCAGGTCGCCGATCGGCTCGACGCTGTAGTGCAGGCCGAGGATGTCGGCGAGCTCATCGGCGTCGGAGCGTGAGTGGTCACTGGAGTATCGGCTGGGCATCGAGACCCCGTACACCCGGTCTGCGCCGAGCGCGTCGACGGCCAGCACGGCGCACACCGCAGAGTCGATGCCGCCGGAGAGGCCGAGAACGACGGAGCGGAACCCGTTCTTGGTCACGTAGTCGCGGGTGCCGGTGACCAGCGCGTTCCACAGCTGCTCCCGGTCGTCGGGCAAGACGGCGATGTCCGTCGGAACCGCCTGCCGCTCGCCGCGGTTGGTGGTCAGTTCCACCCGGTTCACATTCGGCGGCAGCGGGGTGTCGGTGGCGGCCGCGGCGTCGACGTCGACGATCAGCAGGTGCTCGTCGAACTGGGGGGCGCGCGCCAGGATGCGGCCCTCGCCGTCGACGACGACGCTGTCACCGTCGAAGACCAAGTCGTCCTGCCCTCCCACGATGTTCACGTAGGCGACGATCGTGTCGGTTTCCACCGCGCGGCGGGTAACCAGGGGGAGCCGCACCTCGTCCTTGTCGCGCTCGAACGGGGACGCGTTGAGCACGGCCAGCACTCCGGCATCCGCCTCGAGCACCCGGCTGACCGGTCCGCCGTCGCGCCACAGGTCTTCGCAGATGATGACCGCGACATCCACATCGTCGAGCCGCACCACGAGCAGGTCGTCGCCGGGGATGTAGATCCGGTACTCATCGAACACGGAGTAGTTCGGCAGGTGATGCTTCGCGTAGCGTCCGTGGACCATGCCGTTCTGCAGCACGCTGGCGCAGTTCTGCGCAATCGCGGTCGGCGCGTTGCTGGTGCCGAGCAGCCGAGCCTCGACCGGGCCGTCGGGGTGGCCGACGAGGACGACGAGGTCGCCGTACCCGGCGTCCTGCAGTTCCTTGGCGAGTTTCGGCACGGCGGCGTGGCACTCGGCGAGGAAGCTTGGCCGCGAGGCGAGGTCTTCGATCGGGTAGCCGGAGAGCGCGCATTCGCCGACCATCAGCAGGTCGGCGTCCTGCTCGAATGCCCGACGTGCGGCGTCCAGGATCTGTGCCGCATTGCCGGCGATGTCCCCCACAACGGGGTTGGTTTGGGCAAGCGCCAAGCGGAGACGGGGCATACCCATTAGCCTAATAGCGAGGGACGAGGGGTCCCGGCGGGCATGTAGAGGAGCCAGATGGACAAGCAGCGGGACTTCGTTCTTCGGACGATTGAAGAACGCGGCGTGAAGTTCGTCCGGCTGTGGTTCACCGACGTTGTGGGCACCCTGAAGAGCGTCGCCATCGCCCCTGCTGAGGTTGAGGGAGCCTTCAACGAGGGCATCGGCATCGACGGTTCCGCGATTGAGGGCCTCACCCGTTCCTACGAGGCGGATGTCATCGCGCAGCCCGACCCGTCAACCTTCCAGATTCTGCCGTGGCGCGGAACGGTCGACCCGACCGCACGCATGTTCTGCGACATCCTGACTCCCGACGGTCAGCCCGCCGTCGCCGACCCGCGCAACGTGCTGAAGCGCACCCTGGCGAAGGCCGCGGACCGCGGCTTCACCTTCTACACCCACCCCGAGATCGAGTTCTACCTGCTCAAGTCGGCGAAGCTGAAGAAGGGTCGCCCGGAGCCGGTCGACTCCGCCGGGTACTTCGACAACGTCCCGGGTGGCACGGCGCACGACTTCCGGCGACGCTCGGTGCGGATGCTGGAAGACCTCGGCATCTCCGTGGAGTTCAGCCACCACGAGGTCGGCCCCGGCCAGAACGAGATCGACCTGCGCTACGCCGACGCGTTGACCACGGCCGACAACATTATGACCTTCCGCACCGTGGTGAAGGAGGTGGCGATCGAGCAGGGCGTGTATGCCACGTTCATGCCGAAGCCGCTCGCCGGTCATCCCGGCTCCGGCATGCACACGCATCTGTCGCTGTTCGAGGGCGATGGCAACGCGTTCTACGAGCCGAGTGGCGAGTACCAGCTGTCGAAGATCGGTCGCCAGTTCATTGCCGGCCTGCTGACCCACGCCCCCGAGATCACCGCGGTCACCAACCAGTTCGTCAACTCCTACAAGCGCATCTGGGGCGGCGACGAAGCGCCCAGCTACGTCACCTGGGGGCACAACAACCGGTCGGCGCTCGTGCGGGTGCCGCTATACAAGCCGGGCAAGGGAACCAGCGCCCGGGTGGAGTACCGCGGCATGGACTCGGCGACGAACCCGTACCTCGCGTTCTCGCTGCTGCTGGCCGCGGGCCTGAAGGGCATCGAAGAGGGTTACGAGCTGCCCGCCGAAGCCGAGAACGATGTCTGGCAGATGACCGACGCGGAACGACGCGCCCTCGGCTACCGGTCGCTGCCATCCAGCCTCGACCGTGCGGTCACGCTGATGGAGGAGTCCGAGCTGGTGGCGGAGACTCTCGGCGAGCAGGTCTTCAACTACGTTCTGCTTAACAAGCGCAAGGACTGGCACGAGTACCGGGCGCAGGTCACGCAGTACGAGTTGGAGAGCAACCTCGAGATCCTGTAGCAGTACCCCGTCATGACCGAGGCCTCCCCGATCACGCTCACCGAGCTCGCACGGCTCGGGTTCGGGGCGCTCGTCGCCACCAGGGAGAGCCTCACCCGGTTCGACCGCGGCCTGCTGCCCTCCTTCGGCCGGGCAGCGGATCCGGATCAGGCGCTGCAGCATCTGACCCGGCTGAGCGAACGCGCGCCAGAGGAGCTGTCGGCGCTGCTGACGGAACCGGATGCCGCGGAGCGGTTGATCCGGGTACTCGGCGCTTCGGAGGGCCTCGGCGACTTCCTGCTGCGCCGCCCGGAGCAGCTTGCGGCATTGAGCGCGCCGCCGAGGCTGCTGACCCAGGCGGCGTACACGGACGACCTGACGGCCGCGGTGCACGACACTGACGGTGAAGACGCCTGGGTGCGCCTGCGCATCCAGTACCGCCGGCACCTCACGGTGATCACGGCCTGGGACCTGGAGCATGATGACCCGCTGCAGGCGGTCAGTGCCGTCGCGGCTGCCCTGTCCGACCTCGCCGGGGCAGCGCTCGAGGTGTCACTGGCGACCGCCAGGCGCGACGCCCAGTTTCCGGCGGACGAGGTCGCCGCGACATCCCTCTCCATCATCGCCATGGGCAAGGCCGGCGCCCGCGAGCTCAACTACGTGAGCGATGTCGACGTGATCTTCGTTGGGGAGGGTGACGGCAGCATCCCGGCCGACCGGGCGATTCAGATCGCGACCCGGCTCGCCATGCAAACCATGCGCGGGCTCGGTGAGCTGACCCGGGAGCCCGTGCTCTGGGAGGTCGACGCGAACCTGCGGCCGGAGGGCAAGGACGGGGCGCTCGTGCGCACCCTCGAATCGCACGTCGCGTACTACGAGCGGTGGGCCAAGAGCTGGGAGTTCCAGGCGTTGCTGAAGGCTCGCCCGATCGCCGGCGACGCTGCGCTCGGCTCCCGCTATCTCGCCGCGATCAGCCCGTTTGTCTGGGCCAGCTCCGCGCGGGAGAACTTCGTGCACTCCGTGCAGCGGATGCGTGAACGCGTCACCGAGAACATCCCCGCCGACGAGGTAGACGTGCAGTTGAAGCTCGGGCCTGGCGGCTTGCGCGACATCGAGTTCACGATCCAACTGCTGCAACTGGTGCACGGCGCGCACGACCCCAGGATCCGGCAGACCGGCACCCTCGACGCGCTGGCGGCGCTGGCGCTTCACGGCTACATCGGTCGCACCGAGTCCGCGGATTTCGCCCGCGACTATCGATTCCTGCGGCTGCTCGAGCATCGCATCCAACTGGCGCAGCTGCGACGAACCCACCTGATGCCGCGAGACAAGGACGCCAGACGGGTGCTGGCCCGGGCCACACGACTGTTCGCCACCGGGGACGAACTCACCGCCGAGTGGCAGCGCACCAAGCTGCAGGTGCGCTCCCTGCACGAGCGCCTGTTCTACCGCCCCCTGCTCGCAGCCGTCGCCGACCTCACCGACGGGGGCATCTCACTATCCACCGAACAGGCAGTGGCGCGCCTCACCGCGATCGGATTCCGCGACGCGCAAGGCGCCCTCCGGCACATCGCGGCGCTCACCACCGGGGTGTCACGCCGGGCAACCATCCAGCGGGCGCTGCTGCCGGTGATGCTGCAGTGGTTCGCCGACGGAGCCGACCCCGACCAGGGGCTGCTCGCCTTCCGGCGGTTGAGCGAGGACCTCGGCGAAGCACACTGGTTCCTGCGGATGCTCCGCGACTCCTCGGGCGCCGCCAGCCGGCTCACCCACGCGCTGTCCGGATCGCACTACGTGGTGGCGCTGATGGAGCGCATCCCGGAAGCGGTGGCCTGGCTGGAACGCGACGAAGACCTGCGACCGCGCTCCGCTGCGGCGCTCCTGGATGAGGCCCGCGCCACGGTGGCCCGGCACGATGACCCCGCGGCGGCGGCGCATGCGCTCCGCACGCTGCGCCGGCGCGAGGTGTTACGGCTGGCGCTGGGCGGCATCCTCGACCTGATCACGATAGACGAACTCGGCCAGGGCCTGACTGACATCGCCACCGCGGTGCTCACCGGGGTGCTGCAGATCGCCCGACGCGAACCCGACGATATCGAGTTCGGCATCATCGCGATGGGCCGGTACGGGGGAGAGGAACTCGGCTTCGGCTCTGACCTTGACGTGATGTATGTGTACCGGGCGGCCCCTGGCGCTGAAGGTGGCCAGGCGAGCGCCGAGCGCATCGTCCGAACGCTGCGGGAGCTGACCGAAGACCTGCGGTTGCCGTTCGACCTGGACATCGGTCTGCGCCCGGAGGGCAAGAACGGCGCGGTGGTGCGTTCGCTGGACTCCTATCGCGCCTATTACAGCCGGTGGTCGCTCACCTGGGAGGCGCAGGCGCTGCTCCGGGCGCGGGGCGCTGTCGGCGATGCCAGCCTGCTGCGTGACTTCGAGGCCCTGGCCGATGAGGTGCGCTTTCCGGCGAACATCCCGCAGAAGGATGTTCGCGAGGTGAAACGGATCAAGGCACGGGTCGAGGCGGAACGCCTGCCGCAGGGAGCGGACCCGTCGCGGCATGTGAAGCTCGGCCGCGGCTCGCTGAGCGACGTGGAGTGGTTCGTGCAGCTGCTGCAACTGCAGTACGGGGCCTCGCTGCCGAGCCTGCGCACCACGTCGACGCTGAAGGCCCTCGCGGCCTCTGTCGAGGCCGGGCTGGTCGCCGCCGACGATGCCGACAAGCTGCACGATGCCTGGCTGATCGCCTCCCGGGTGCGCTCAGCGATCACCCTGTGGAGCGCCAAGACCTCCGACGTGCTGCCGAGCGACCACCGGCAACTCGAGGGCGTGGCCCGGCTGCTGGGGTACCCCGCAGGCAGCGCGCAACGGCTCGAGGAAGACTACCTGGCGCTCACCCGACGGGCGCGCCTCGTGTTCGACCGACTGTTCTACGGCGACCCGGCCAGCACGTCACCGGCCCGCGGCTGAGCGCCGGCCGGCGTGAGATCGCCCGATTCGCGGAAATCGGTGGATCCAAAGTTACCGGCACATTAATTTTTTGTCAGATTCGGCCCGGAACTTTTGTACCCCGAATGCCCGCGGCGGCGAAGTGTTCGGTCGCCAGGTGAACACGTCACCCCCGTTTGAGGGGTACAACGAATTTCGCTGATTCACAGCCAATTCAGAGGGTCGCGACATCCGAGATGTCCTCGAAAATCCGGACAGTTCTGGGTGTCCCTTGAATGGGGGACTCCGGGCCGATTTTCGCCCTAAAAACCCGGTTTTCGGGGATTTGCAAGGTGCAACCGTGGCCGTTTGAATCAACTTCGAGCTCCACGAGTCTCACGTCGTTCCCCAGTGTCGCGGAACACCTCCACCACATTTGAAGCGAAAAGGGTCCGGCGTTGTTTATCTTTCTGCTGCAACTCAGGCACATGCTCGAGGGCCACGCCGAGCTGTACATGTTCGCCGTGTACTCGGCGCTCATCTGGGGCCTCTGGATTCTCAAGGTTGTGCTCTCCCGCCGCTACCGGGCGTTCACGGGGCAGTACCACGGCACCACCAGCGTCGTGGTTCCCGTCGTCGATGAGCCGCTCGACCTGTTCCGCGATGTCATCGGGCGGATGGTCGAGCAGCGCCCCGACGAAATCATCGTCGTCATCAACGGCGCGGAGAACCCCGCTCTGGTGGAAGTCTGCGAGGAGTTCGCCCCGCTGGTGCGGTGGACGCACACACCGATTCCGGGCAAGCGCAACGCGGTCAAGATCGGAACCGAGATGTCGCGCGGTGACATCACGGTGCTGGTCGACTCCGACACCGTATGGACCCCCGGCGCGCTGACCGAGCTGCTCAAGCCGTTCGCCGACGAGTCCGTCGGCGGTGTCACCACCCGCCAGCGCATTCTCGAGCCCGAGCGCAGCTGGATCACCCGCTGGATGGACTGGCTGGAGAACTCCCGTGCGCTGTACTCGATGCCGGCGCAGAGCGTGCTCGGCCAGATCGGCTGTCTGCCAGGGCGCACGATCGCGTTCCGCCGCAACATCCTGATGCGTGTCATGGACAAGTTCATGCACGAGAAATTCCTCGGCGTGTTCCTCGAGGTCTCGGATGACCGCACGCTCACCAACCTCACCCTCAAGGAGGGCTACCGCACGGTGTACCAGCACACCAGCCTGGTCTTCACCGACGCCCCCCTGCAGATCACGAAGCTGTTCAAGCAGCAACTGCGGTGGGCGCGCGGCAGCCAGTACAACACGCTGCGGATGCTGCCGTGGATGCTCGGGCACGCACCGGTGCTCGCGCTGTTCTACGTGATGGACATCATCCTGCCGTTCTTGCTCGCCGGCGTGCTCGGCGGCTGGATCTACCGGTCAGCGACCGGTCAGGGCTACAACTTCTACGAGGTCTTCCTTGAGGAGTACGGCGTGCGCGCCGGACTGTTCTGGGTGCTGACGCTGATGGTGGTCTCCTCCGTGCTCAGTATGGCCATCCGCCAGATGCGTCACCTCGCCGAGAAGCCGAGCGACTTCCTGCGCCTGCCGGTGTTCATCATTGTGTCGACAACCTTCCTGATGCCCATCCGCCTGATCGGCTTCTTCCGCATGGCCCACGCCAGTGGCTGGGGCACCCGCGCCGGTGCCTACGCCGGTGGCGCCGAGAACGACGAGATCGAGGCACGCGAGCGCGAAGGCCAACCCGAACTGGTGATGGCCGGCGCCGCGACCACGCCGCAGGGACCCGGGATGACAGCGGTGTCACCCAAGCGCGCATCCACCCGCACGTCAACCGCGCCGCGCAAGAAGCCGCACCGCAAGCTCAACCCGAAAGCTGCTATCCCGTACCTGATCGGTATCGGAATCTTCACCCTGGAGGCGATTCTCATTGTCTAATGCAACACAGTCCTGGTGGGCTGGCACCACCACGCGAGCACGGTGGACCGCCGTCGCCGCTGGCGCCATTGCCCTCACGCTGATTGCGATCAGCGCAGTGGTCTGGTCGTCGCCGTCCAGCCCGGTGCAGCAGGCCGTGGGTGCAGTGCTCGACGAGCCGACGCGCGAAGACGAACTGATCGAGGAACGCGGCAAGCTGCTCGACCAGGTTGTCGCGTTGAAGCACCAGCTGAACCAGTCGGAGTCTGGCCTTGCCTCACTGACGACCGAACGCGACACCCTGCAGAAGAGCCTGTGGTCCGCGGAAGGCGAGCTCGAGGCGATCGCCGCGGCCCAGGCCGCGAACGCTGGATCGGGCGGCTCTGGCAAGTCCACCTCTGGCAAGAAGACAGCGACGGCGAAGCCCGCCAGCAGCACCGTCAATTGGGAACAGCCGCGGGCGACCCCGGTTGAAGAACCGATCACGGCCCCGTCGAGGGACCAGCTGCTGAACCCGTCGTCGAAGTACTTCGGCATGTACACCGAGCAGGCCCCGTTCAACTGGGCCACCTTCGACGACGCCGCGTCGCGCATCGGCATGAACCCCGGCTTCGTTGGATACTTCGGCGGCTGGGACGAGAACTTCCGTGTCAACGCGGTTGAGCGGTCCTGGGAGACCGATCGTCTGCCGATCCTCACCTGGGAGTCGCGTCGGATCGCGGCGAAGAACGACGAGGTGAACGCGCCGGAGTACTCGCTGCCGCGCATCCTCGACGGCGCCTTCGACGAGTACCTGCACCAGTACGCCCGCGACATCGTGGCCACCGGCCTGCCGCTTGGCATCCGCCTGAACCATGAGATGAACGGTGTCTGGTACCCGTGGTCCGAGATGGACAGCAAGGGCAACCCGATCAACGGCAACCGTCCCGGCGACTACGCCAAGGTGTGGAAGCACGTGCACGACATCTTTGAGGCCGAGGGCGCGAACGACTTGGTCATCTGGATCTGGGCGCCGAACCGCGTGGACAACGTGCCGGCCAGCCACAAGACCCCGGAGTACCTGGCGAGCCTGTACCCCGGTGACGAATACGTCGACTGGGTCGGTCTCTCCGGCTACCTGCGCCCCGCCTACAAGGCCGACTTCAAGCCGACCTTCGACTACACGTTCGGCGCCAGCCTGACTGCGCTGCGGAAGGTCGCCGACAAGCCGATCCTGCTCGCGGAGGTCGGGGCATCCGAAGTCGGCGGGTACAAGCCGAAGTGGATCACCAGCTTCTTCGAGGGCCTCGCCAAGCCCGAGAACGCCGACATCATCGGATTCGGCTGGTTCAACCTCGCCGTCACGACGTACGTCGAAGGAGAGCGGATGACGAACGACTGGCGTGTGACGTCCCGACCGGACTCACTCGAAGCCTTCATTGCCGGACTCACCGCCGAGGGGAGTGGCTTTGCCACGCACTAGCGAGAACAGCACCAACTCACACCAGGAGGCCATCATGCAGGACATTGACACCCCAGAACGCCAGGCCGCTGCCCCGCGGATCAGCGTGATCGGCACCGGATACCTGGGCGCCACTCACGCGGCCGCGATGGCCGAGATGGGCTTCGAAGTCGTGGGCGTTGACTCCGACGAGCGCAAGGTCGAAGCATTGAGCAGGGGAGAGGTGCCGTTCTACGAACCCGGGCTGCCCGAGCTGATCCTCAAGCACGTCTCCAGCGGCAAGCTGCGCTTCACCACGGACATCGCAGAGGCGACCGCGTTCTCCGATGTGCACTTCATCTGCGTCGGCACGCCCCAGCAGCGCGGCAGCCACGCGGCCGACCTCAGCTTCGTGGAGGCGGCCACCGCTCAGGTGGCGAAGAACCTCACCCATGACGCCCTCATCGTCGGCAAGTCGACTGTGCCGGTGGGAACCGGGGCGCGACTGCGGTCGATCATCGCCGACCTGGTGCCGGCCGGAATCGAGGCCGAGCTGGTGTGGAACCCCGAGTTCCTCCGTGAGGGCAAGGCGGTGGACGACACGCTCACGCCCGACCGCATCGTGCTCGGCGGCACCTCGGAAAAGGCCGAGCGGCTGATGCGCACCGTGTACGCGCAGCCGATCGCGACGGGCATCCCCGTGATCGTCTGCGACCTGCCCACGGCGGAGCTCGTGAAGGTGAGCGCCAACGCGTTCCTCGCCACGAAGATCTCGTTCATCAACTCGATCGCGGAGATCTGTGAGGCCGCGGGAGCGGATGTCACGACCCTCGCCGACGCGCTGGGACACGACGTTCGGATCGGCCGTCAGTTCCTGAACGCCGGCCTCGGATTCGGCGGCGGATGCCTGCCGAAGGACATTCGTGCCCTGATGCACCGCTCGCGTGAACTCGGTGCCTACCAGGCATCCGCCCTGCTCCAGCAGGTGGACGAGATCAACATGGCGCAGCGTCAGCGCGTGATCAACCTCACGCTCGAGGCCGTCGGCGGGTCGGTGCTCAACCGACGCATCGGCGTGCTCGGCGCGGCCTTCAAACCGCACACCGACGACGTGCGCGACTCGCCAGCGTTGAACGTGGCGGCGGCGCTGCACCTGCGCGGCGCCCAGGTCGTGGTCTACGACCCGCAGGCCGGTCAGACCGCTCGCCGCAACTTCCCGACGCTGAGCTACGCAGACTCGCTCGCGGACGCCGCAACCGGTGCCGACGCGCTCCTGGTACTCACCGAGTGGGCCGAGTTCGTGGACGCAGACCCGGCGAAGCTCGCCGAGCAGGTGAACACCGCACAGGTCATCGACGCCCGCAACTGCCTCGACACCGCCGCGTGGCGGGAAGCCGGCTGGACCGTGCGTACGCTCGGCCAGTCCGGGCAGCCGGACAGCGAGCAGGCCAGCACTCGTCAGGCCGTCCTGGTCTGATCCCGGCTCGTGGAGGGAGGTTTCGGGTGCTCCCTCCACGGCATCCCCGCCTCGGGACCCACTAACTGGGGGCATCGCAATCAACCTGGGGTATATCGAGGCCGCGCGCGGATGACTACTCTCGAAGAGTTGCCGCTCCGAGCTTCCTCTAGAAACTCCCCCACAGTGGGCGGGCGACATATGTCGGCTCCACCCCTGCGTGCATTCGGG
>JBEVDR010000158.1:0-4905 GCA_040513215.1 Microbacteriaceae bacterium
ACCCCGACGATCGAGCTGGTCTGCACGAGGATGAACGGCGTCAGCGTGAACCCGCTCGCCGCCAGCAGGGTGAAGTTCACTGCGGTGAGCACGCCGACCACCGCGAGCGAGCGGCGCGGCACTCCGCCGCGCTCGACTCCGCGGCCGAGGAACGCGGGCAGGTCGCCATCGCGCCCGAGGGATGCCCCGAGCTTCGAGAACGCGGCCAGGTAGGTGTTCAGCACGCCGACCGAGACCAGGCCGGCGACCACGGCGACGATCAGTGGTCCGACCCCCGGTGCGGTGACGGTGATCAGGTCGACCAGCGGCACGGTGCTCTGTCCGGCCTCGTCGCCGAGCACCCCGACCGTGACCACCTGCAGGGCCAGGTAGGCGGCGCCGACCACGACGATCGCGATCGCGGTGGCGAGCGGGATCGTGCGACGCGGGTTGCGGAACTCGGCAGCGATGTGGGTGACCGCCTCCCAGCCGGCGAAGGCCCAGACGAACAGGCTGACAACGGTAGCGACCGGCGCCCAGCCGTACGGCGCGAACGGGGTGAAGTTGGCGGGGTCGGTGGCCGGGGCGGCGAGGGCGACCACGCCGATCACCAGCACGAGCAGGGCCGCCGTGAGGGCGAACTGCACACTGCCCGAGACTCGCACTCCGAAACTGTTCGCGAGGAACGGCGGCACGAGGATCGCCAGCGCGATGAGGCCGACCCAGCCGCGGTCGGCACCGAGCAGGGCGACCACATACTCGGCACCGAGCACGCCGACGATCGGGGCGCCGATGCTCACGCCGAAGTAGAACCAGTAGCCGGCGGTGCGCGCGGCGGTCGCGCCCAGGGCGCGGCGCACGAAGGTGGCCACTCCCCCGGCATCCGGGTAGCGCGCGGCGAGGGCGGCGAAGGTTCCGGCCAGCGGCACCGAGAGCAGCAGCACGGCGGCGACACCGACCAGCGAAGCGGGCCCAGCGGCACTGGCGGCAAGCGCGGGCAGCACGAGGATCCCGCTGCCGAGCACGGATGCGATGTAGAGGGATGACGCGCGCAGAACGCCGAGACCGGGCGCTGTCACGGGAATGGTCATTGTCGTGCTCACGGCTCAAGTATGGCAGCGGCAGGAATGCAACATCCATCGATATTCTGCCACCGGGCGGATGCTTCGTGCCAGCCGCCGCATGCCCCACCATTGCCGCTAGCGAATCGGCCCGCCGCTAGTGAAACTTCGCCAGCGCCGGGCCGATTCGCTAGCGGCAGCTGGGTTCTCAACCGAGACCGGCATCCCGGGCCACCGCGGCGGCCTCCGCGCGACCGGCGACCTGCAGTTTCGCGAAGATGCTCGACACGTTGTTCCGCACGGTCTTCGGCGACAGGTACAGGGCCTCGGCGATCTGCGGGTTGCTGCGGCCTGCCGCGATCAGCTCGAGGATCTCCCGCTCCCGGCCGGTCAGCTGCGGAAAGGCAGCGGCCTGCGGTGCGCTCGCCCGCGTGAAGAAGTCCGCGATCCGGATGGCGAGACTCGGTCCGAACACGGCGTCTCCGGCGGCGACGGCGCGGATGGCCCGGGAGATGTCCTCCTGCCCAGCACCCTTCAGCAGATAGCCCCGAGCGCCGACCCGCATCGCCTGGAACACCGTGCCGTCATCCTCAGACATGGTGAGCATGACCACGCCGATGCCCGGGTGTGTCGAGGTGATGCGGCGGGTCGCCTCGATACCGTCCATCACCGGCATCTGCACGTCCATCACGACAATGTTCGGCACCTCGGAGGCGACCACCTCAACCGCTTCCCGGCCGTCGCTGGCGGTGGCGACGACGCGCAACCCGTCGATCGAACCGAGCAGCGCGCCGAGCCCCTCGCGGTACACGGGATGATCGTCGACCAGCACGATCCGGATCTCAGACATCCGCCGTCGCCTCCACCATCGGCAACTGCGCCCGCACCAGGGTGCCGCCGCCGGGCCGGGCGGTGACCGACAGGCTGCCACCCAGTTCCTCGGCGCGCTCGTGCATCGAGTGCAGTCCCACTCCGGAGATCGCATCGTCCCGGATACCAGAGCCGTCGTCGGCCACCTCGACGACCAGTGCGCCCGGCTGGCCGCGCAGGCTGACGCTCACCGTCGTGGCCGCCGCGTGCCTGCTGGCGTTGGTCAACGCCTCACCGATCACGCGGAAGGCGGCGACCTCGACGGCGGGCGGCAGCAGCTCGGGGACATCGTGCACGTCGAGCACGGCACCGAACCGCTCGCACTGCTGCGCGGCCGAGCGCACCAAGCCGAGGTCGTCGAGCGCGGGCGGGCGCAGGTCGTGGGTGAGGCGGCGGATGTCGCTGACCGCGTCCGAGACATCCGATGCCGCCGATTCAAGCAGCGCTGCCGCACCTGCGGGATCGCGTACGAGCAGGTTCTGCGCTGCCTGCAGCCGAAGACCGACCCCGGCGAGGGCCGGGCCGAGACCATCGTGCAGGTCGCGACGTAAGCGCAGCCGTTCCTCCTCCCGGGCGCGGACGAGTTGCTCGCGGATCGCCTGAAGCTCACCGCTCTGCGCGGTCGCGCGCACGGCTGCGGCGGCCTGACGCACCAGGTCGGCCAGCAACTGCTCGTCGCGGGGTGACATCGTCGGGCGGCGGCCGGCTGCCATGTCGAGTCGGCCGATGCCGTCACCGCGGTAGGTGAGCGGCATCGACTCGACCTGGCCGGTCCGCTCGCCGTGCGTTGCCACGAGGTGGCGACCGTCGGGCTGGTCGACGGTGACGCGCACGAACGGGGAGGCGAAGGCACGGGCCAGGGATCGGGCGATGTGCATGAGCTGGTCGTCCGGGTCGACCGCGTCTTCGAGCCGCAGCGACAGCGACGACATCACGCCGTACGGATCGCCACGCCGGCCGTTCACCAGCCGGCTCACCGCGCCGAGCAGCCGTTCGCGCAATGGGGCGTACATCGCGAAGACGATGACCAGCGACGCGGCGGTGGTCAACTGCTCGCCGATGAGCCGACCCACCACGGCGAGCAGCAGCACGTCGACGACCAGGACGCTGCCGATCAGGATGGCGTAGACGACGGTCCAGCTGATCAGCCGGTCGATGCTGTACAGCCGGTACCGGGTGACGGCGACGAGGATCGCGCCGCAGGTGACGATCGTGCCGAGCACGATGAGCCCCTGGCCGACGTAGTACGGCAGTATCAGGTAGCCGATCACCAGCCCGCCGCTGAACAGCGCACCGCCCCAGACGAGCCAGCGCAACTGCTGCCGCTCTTCCCGGTCGGCGCCGGCGAATCGTCCGGCGAGCACCACTGCGGCCAGCAGCACGCCGGTGAGCATGCACGCGACACCGATCACCGCAATGGTCGGCCAGACGCCCTCCGGGAGCGTGATGCCGGTGTCCCACTGCGCCCAGCGCAGCACTCGCGGATCAGGGTCACCGAAGGTCTTGCGCGATTCGGTCGGCGGGCTGGCGAACAGGATGAGCGCGGGGGTCACCGCCAGCGCGATCGCCAGCACTGCAACCACACGCAGCGGGCGACGGCCGGGCCACCTCCCGTCGGGGAACAGCACCAGCACCAGCGGGACCGCCAGCAGGGTGAGCCAGGACACCTGCGTAATGGCCAGCAAGGCAAACTCGACGAACGGAGCATCCCGCCACGCGACCGCCGCGATATTGACCCATCCGGCGCAGAACCCGAAAAAGGTTTGCGCGAGACCGAAGAACAGCAGAATGCAGGCGATCGGATGCCACGGCAACTGCCAGAGCAGAATCGCGCCGGTCGCGGCCAGGGCAATGCCGGGCAGTCCGCCGATCCAGCCGGGCGCCACTGCGACCTCCTCGCCGAGCCGCGTCACGATCAAGTCGCAGGCGATTGCAGCGACCCCGAGGCACAACGACAGCACGAGCAGCACGGCCGCAACGATGCGGGCTGCGGTGTCGGGTCTCGCTGGCCGCCTCACAGCGACCATCGTGGCAGGTCAGGTGCCCCGCTGTCAGCGGACCAATGTCCCGAATATTCGGGACATCCGTCGGGGCCGATCGGTGACGGCTGCCCCTGTCCGCCCGGGACCGGCACCCGAGAGCGTGAGTTCATCGCTGGCGAAGGTCGCCGGCATTGATTTCGAAGGAATGACCATGAACACCATCACCACCCCCGCTCCGGCTCGGACGGATGCCACCATCGGCACCGCCCACACCGTGGCAGCAGCTCTCCCGACGTCTCTTCCGGCGACCTTCGTGCGACTCGGGGGAGGCGCCATCGCCGCCCTGGTTGCGGCGTTCGCTGTGCTGATCGCCCTGCCGTGGCCGGCCGGCGCGACCGTGTCGGTCGCCGGCGAGATCGGCGCCATCGCCTTCCAGGTGAGCACCCTGGTGCTGCTGTTCGTCATGTGGCGCACGCGTGCCGTCGGCGATTCGGTCGGGTGGCGCTGCCTCGGTGTCGTCGTCACTGTGCTCGTGACGATCGCGGTGGTCACCATGATCGTGCAGACCGTGCTGCCGAATGAGATCACCCTGTTCGCCGCGAATCTGTCCTGGTACCTCGCGATGGCCGGGATGTTCCTGGTCGGGGTCGGCGTCGTCGCCCGCGGGCAGTGGCGTGGGCTTGCCGGGTTCCTGCCGCTGGCCGCGCACAGCTGGCCGCTGGTCGTACTGCCGGTGATGCTCCTCACCGGGGACACCGAGGGTCAGTCGTGGATGGTCTACGTCGCCTACCTCGCGGTAACCCAGGCGCTGATCGGGCTGGTGCTTGCCATCCGGCCGCAGTTGACCGGTGCCCGCCGCTGACCGGTGCCCGCCGACTCTACTTCAGGCGGTCGAGGGAGTCGATGACGTCGGCGATCAGGTCGTCGACACCCTCGATGCCGACCGACAGACGCACCACGTTTTCGGGAACCGCGAGCTCGGTGCCCTTCACCGAAGCGTGGGTCATCTCCGA
>JBEVDR010000159.1:0-7136 GCA_040513215.1 Microbacteriaceae bacterium
AGTGGGTCGCGACGCGCACGTAGCTGACGCCGGCGGATGCGGCGCGCTTCAGGTCGTGGATGGTTCCGACGCCCGGCAGCAGCAGCGTGGCGATGGCGATGTTCTCGGCGACCTCGGCGGCGGCTTCGATCCATTCGACGTCGGAGTGCGCGGCGAAGCCGTAGTTGACGCTGGAGCCGTTCAGGCCGTCGCCGTGGGCGACCTCGACGCTGTCAACGCCGGCCGCATCGAGGGCGGTGACGATGTCGCGCACGTTCTGGGTGCTGTACTGGTGGCGAACGGCGTGGCTGCCGTCGCGCAGGGTGACGTCAGAGATGAACAGCTTGTCGGTGGTGGGGTCGAACATGGCTTATGCCACCTCCAGGTCTTCGGCGCTCTTCTGCTGGCGCTGGGCGATGGTTTCGGCGGTGCGCATGGCGGCCGAGGTCATGATGTCAAGGTTGCCAGCGTACGCGGGCAGGTAGTGGGCTGCGCCCTCCACCTCGAGGAACACGCTGGTCTTCAGGCCGGTGAACTCGCCGACGCCGGGGATGACGACCGGCTCGTCGATGAGTTCGAACTGCACCTGCTGCTTCAGCCGGTAGCCGGGAACGTAGGCGTTGACCTTCTCGACGATGTCCTCGATGGCCTTCGCGATCGCGTCCTGGTCGGCCACCTCGGAGAGGGTGAAGACGGTGTCGCGCATCATCAGCGGCGGCTCGGCCGGGTTCAGCACGATGATGGCCTTGCCCTTGTCTGCACCGCCGACGGCTTCGAGCGCAGCCGAGGTGGTCTCGGTGAACTCGTCGATGTTGGCGCGGGTGCCGGGTCCGGCCGACTTGCTGGAGATCGAGGCGACGATCTCGGCGTACTTCACGTTGGTGACGCTGGAGACGGCGGCGACGATCGGCACGGTGGCCTGACCACCACAGGTGACCATGTTCAGGTTTCGGGCGTCGAGGTGCTCTTCGAGGTTGACCACCGGGATGACGTACGGACCGATGGCCGCCGGGGTCAGGTCGAGCAGGCGGATCGACGGCTTCGCGGCGAGCAGCTTCTCGGCGTTGTAGCGGTGAGCTCCGGCCGAGGTGGCGTCGAAGGCGACGAGCCGCTGAGCGCACCGGACGTGGTGCGGCTGACCGGCCTGCCGCGCACCACCGCGCACGAACTACTGGCCACGCTGGTGGCGCGCAACTACCTGCAGCGGGATGACGCGACCAATACCTTCCGGCTGGGCGTGCGTTTGCTGCACCTGGGCAACGCGTACTCGGCCCGGTTCGACCTGTTGAAGGCGGCGAACGAGGTGGCCCGCGAGGCGTCGGACAGTACCGGTGAGACGGTGAGCGTGGCGCTGCGCCAAGGCGCGGAGGTCTTCTACCTGGCCAAGGTGGAGAGCCGCGACATCCTGCGGCTGCCGTCGAGCATCGGCCAGCGGCTGCCGGCCAACGCGACCGGCCTCGGCAAGGTGCTGCTGGCGTATCTGCCCACCGACCAGTTGCGCGCGCTGTTCCCCGACCCCGAGAACCTGCCGGTGATGACGGAGCATACGATCCGGCGACTGTCCGAACTCGAGCCGGAACTTGCTGAGGTGCGGGAGCGCGGCGTGGCCTTCGAGAATCAGGAATCGACGCCGAACATCCGGTGCGCGGCAGCGCCGGTGCGCGGTGCCTCGGGCGACGTGGTGGCGGCGATCAGCACGTCGGTTCCGCTGCCGCGCTGGGAGCAGCACCCCGAGCAGTACTGGGTGGATCTGGTACAGGATGCCGCGGCGCGACTCTCAGCGGAACTCGGCTACACCGGCACACGCTGACACGGGCACGAGAAACCGGGGCCGCCAGGCCGTGTGGGACGGACACGGCAGGCAGCCCCGGCCCTGCGCTCACGCAGCTGGACGCGGCCTCGGGAATCGCAGGATTGCGGCATCCTTCGCCTGCGCACCGGTCGTGACGACGGCGGCGCTGCGAGCGAATGCGGCGACGGCGTCGTCGAGGCAGGTGCAGAAGCTGAATCGGACGGGGTCGGCGAACTCCATCACCTCGTAGCGGCCATGGGTCAACTCAATGAATCCGAGCAGTGACCGGGCGTCATCGTGCGGGATCCGGCGGTCGCAGATGCGCCATTCGTGTTCGGAGATTGTATCGACTCTGATGTCGTTTGAGGTTCGGGTTTCAGGGTGTTCGGATTCAGGGTGTTCGACGATCAAGGCGATTCCTTTCCCAGATGTCCCAGATGCCAAGACGAAAATAGGTCGCATCACCCGGGCGCTCAAGGGCTTGAAATTCCGCGCGCGTTGTGGCACCCGGCCACGCCACGCCCGGGTATCGCGCAACACGCTGGAATGGTGCCCGAAACACCTCGCCCCGGAAGCCGGTTGGGCTCTACCATGAGGCAATGGGCGACTGGACCGAGGTGGCCGACGGCGTGCACCAGAAGCGCTACAACCCGCTCGATGTCTCTATCGTCGTGATCGAGGGGGAATTCGGCATGCTCCTCGTCGACACTCGCTCGTCGCCGCAGGAGGCCGACGAGGTCATTGCCGACATCGCCGCCCGCTTCGGTAAGCCGATCCGCTGGGTGGTCAACACGCACGCGCACTACGACCACACCTTCGGTAACCAACGGTTCGGCCCGTTCGGCCTCGACAGTGAGCTGTACGGGCACCGCAATATCCGCCGGCACTTCGCGCAATACGAGGCGCCACGCCTTGCCGCGGCCCGGCGGGACCCCAGCCGTGAACCCAACCGGGACTGGAGCGAGGTGACGCTGACCCCGCCGACGCACGAGGTGGCCGAGCGCACCACGCTCAACATCGGCGACCGCAAGGTTGACCTGATCCCGCTCCGGCCAGGCCATACCGACACCGACCTGGTGCTGCTGGTGCGCGACGCCAACATCTGGGTGCTCGGCGACATTGTGGAGGAATCGGGCCCGCCGATGTACGGCTCCGGCAGTTTCCCGCTCGGCTGGCCCGGGGTGCTGGAGCAACTGCTGGAACAGATGCGTCCCGACGACCGGATGATCCCGGGTCATGGGCAGGTCGTCGACCGCTCTTTCGTGGTGCGGCAGACCGCGCAGCTGAAGCTAGTGGCCGACGGTATCCGTGACGCGCACGCCCGGGGTCTCACCCCCGACGAGGCGCTGTGGGAGCGCGATGACTGGCCGTTCCCGATCGACGGCGTGTTCTGGGCGTTCGAGCGCGGCCTGAAGCAACTCGACGCTCCCACCGAGGCGCGCTGAAGGAGCGGACATGCTGACGGCGGATGACTGGAACCACGTCTTGCAGGATTTCTTCGTCATCCCGGACCGGACCGACAAGAACTACACGCCGGCACTCACCCCAGACACCCGGGGAGCGGACGGGTGGCGCGTGCCCCTCGTGGACATCTCCACCCCGGTGCTCACCCTTGACGTCGATGCGCTGGCGCACAACGTCAGCACCATGCAGGAGTGGATGGACGCGCGCGGACTGCTCTTCGCCCCGCACGGCAAGACCACGATGGCGCCGGCACTCTGGGCCTGGCAGCTGGATGCCGGAGCCTGGGGCATCACCGTGGCGAACGAGGCGCAGCTGCGCGTGGCCCGGGCGTTCGGGGTGCGCCGGGTGTTGCTGGCCAACGAGTTCGTCTCGCCGCGCGGCCTCGCCTGGCTGGCGGCAGAGCTCGCGGCTGACCCGGAATTCGACGTGGTCTGCTGGGTCGACTCGATGGACGGCGTGGCCCAGATGACGCAGCACCTGCAGGGAGCCAGCCGGCCGGTCGGGGTGTGTGTCGAGGTCGGGGCGGAGGGCGCCCGCGGCGGCGCGCGCAGCCACGAGACGGCGCTCGAGATCGCGGCGGCGGTGCGCGACTCCGACGTGCTGCAGCTGCGCGGCATCGCCGGGTACGAGGGGAACGTTCCGGGTGGTGACGCCGACGCGAAGGTAGGCGGCATCCGCCGGTTCCTCACGCAACTCACCGAGACGTTCAGTGCCGTGCTGCCACTGATCGAGGGGAAGCGGCCGCTGCTCACCGCAGGGGGCAGCGCGTACTTCGATCTGGTCGCCGACGCGTTCGCCCCGATGATCGAGCAGTATCCTGAGGTGGATGCCGTGCTGCGCTCCGGGGCGTACATCATCCACGATGACGGGCTGTACCGGCGGACTACGCCCGCGGCATCCCGGATCGGCCCGGAGTTCCGTGCCGCGGCCCACGTCTGGGCGCGGGTGATCTCGGCTCCCGAGCCGGGGCTGGCGCTGCTGGATGCGGGCAAACGTGACCTGGCGTACGACTCAGGGCTGCCCGAAGTGCAGGAAGTGCTGCGCGACGAGGGAGCCGGCTACCGTCCCGTGCCGACCGCGGATCTGACTGTCGTGAAAACCAATGACCAGCACGCCTACGTGACGGGCGGGGCGGGCAGGTTGCGGGTCGGCGACCTGGTGCAGCTGGGGCTGTCGCATCCGTGCACCATCTTCGACAAGTGGCGCACCGCGTTGCTGGTCGAGAACGTTCCGGATGCCGGTTCCGCCACCATCCGCGGCGCGATCGCCACGTATTTCTAGCGCCAGCAACCGCCTGGGCTAGCCGCCCAGCTCCTCGGCGAGCTGCCGCAGCTTGGTCAGGGTGTTCACGTTGCGCACCGTCAGCGGGCCGAGCGACTTCGGCAGGGTGAGCTTGGAGCGACCCATGCCGTCGGGATAGTGGATGAAGAGTTCGCCGCCGGCGACCGCCACCTCCTCCTCGCCCGGGGTGACGATCTCCTTGGCCGCCGCCGCGGTCACTCGACGCGAGCCGAGCGCGACGGCGACCTTCGCTGCGGGCGCGTCGGGGAACGGATTCGAGTCGACGAGGCGGCCCAGCTCGCCGGCGGTGCGCACCACTACGTCGACGTGCTTGCCCATCTGGCGCTCGAGTGCGGTTTCGATCTGCTTCTGTACCAGCGCTTCGGGCTGATCCGAGCTGAATACCACGTTTCCGCTCTGGATGTAGGTGCGCACGCCCGCGAAGCCGAGCTGTTCGCACAGCCGCGTGAGGTCAGCCATCGCCAGCTTGCCGGTGCCGCCGACGTTGACCGCGCGAAGCAGCGCCGCGTAGGCGGTCATGCGATGTCGAAGTGATCGACGGTGTCCTCGCGGCCGATCAGGTACTGGTCGTCCTCCGGGTAGAACACCGCCCTGCTGATGTCCTCACCCGCGAATGCCACGATGTCGGCTCGGGATCGCCAGAACGAGAGGGTCTTCACCTCGCAGCGGCCGTCGGACAGGTCACGGAAGAGGAGCAGCGCGCCCAGATTGCCCGGGGTGGCCCGGTACTCGGCCATGCCGGTCTGTTCCAGGTAGTCGGTGTAGGCCTGCCGGGACTCCGGGCGGATCCAGCCCGTCCAGCTGCGCATCACACTGCCCGCGGGGACATCCATCATGATCGTGCTCCCAGGGTGCCTGTGCGAACCTCGCCCGCCGGACGATAGACCGAGGCGATGACGCCCGACGCGGTCGACGTGGTCGTGACGAGCTCGAAGGCGCGTGGTGTCGTGCCCCCGGGGAACAATCGCGCTCCGCTGCCGACCACCAGCGGGAAGGTCCAGATGCGGTACTCGTCGATGAGGTCTAGATTGTGCAGTGCGTGCACCAGTTCGATGCTGCCGTGCACCTGGATCTCGCCGTCGTACTGGCGTTTCAACCGTGCCACGATCTCGGCAAGGTCGCCGACCTCTGCGATCACGTTCGACCAGCCAAGATCCTGCTCAGCGCCGACCGCGACATGCTTGGGCAAGGTGTTGAGTGCATCGGCGACAGGGTCACCTGGTTCGGCGTTGGGCCAGTACGCCGCGAAGATGTCGTAGGTGTGGTGGCCGAGCAGGAACGCCTCGGCCGTGCTGAACCAGCCGATGAGTGTCTTTCCGCCGTCTTCGTCGACGTACGGGAACGTCCAGCCGCCGAGCTGGAAGCCTCCCCGGGTGTCCTCATCCTGGCCGCCCGGAGCCTGAGCGACCCCGTCGAGCGTGGTCATCATCGTCACGATCAGAGTGCCCATGATGCTCCTTTGCGATCACTGCTCTCACTGTAGGCATCGCGGCGGCTCACCGAAACCGGCAGCGACGAAAGCGGGCGGTTCGTCAAGGCCTAGCTTTCGTTGCTCGCCTCACGGAGAGTGGCACGAGTCCGCTCAAGAACTGGAGACCTCCATGCCTGAACGCAACACCCTGATTCGCAGCATGCACGACCTCGGATTGGCCGCATGGTTCGGCGGGACCCTGATGGGTGCCGTTGGGCTGAACGGGGCAACCGCCGAAGCAAGGGATGCGACGGAACGACTGAGGCTTTCCTCGAAAGGCTGGGCCAAGTGGGCGCCGGTGCAGGCGGCGGCGATCGTGGTGCACGGAGTCGGTGGTGTCGCGCTGATCGTTGCCAACAAGTCACGGCTCGCGACCCAGCCAGAAGCCCGGACTAGCACGATTGTGAAGGGCGTGGTCACCTTGGTTGCCATGGGAACCACCGCGTACTCGGCGATGGTGGGCGCCAAGATGGCAAAGCGCGCCGAAGAGGGAACGGCAGGAGTGACCGAACCGTCAGCGTTGGCGTCGGACGAACTGACCTCCGCCCAGAGCCAGCAGAAGGTCCTGCAATGGGTCATCCCGGCACTGACCGCCGTGCTGATCGTGATGGGTGCTCAGCAGGGCGAGCAGCAGCGTCCGGTCGCTGGCTTGCTTGGCAGGAAGTACGGCAACCACGGCAAGGTTTCCGATCTGCTCACCGCGCTGGTGGCGAAGAAATTGATCGCGAAGCAGGCCATGATGGCAAAGAAAGGCTGACGGCGACGCGGCAGCTGACGTAGCAACCGACCGCGCGTGCCGAATTAGCGAACGGATGTCGCGGACGACACAGCTTCACGCCGACCGTTGCGCTTCGCGTAGGCCCGGGCCGCGCGCACGCGCGCGCCGCAAGCGGGGGTGCACCATTCCCGGCGCGGGTGGTCTTTGAGGAAGAAGAGCACGCAACCCGGGCGCTCGCAGAGTCGCAGGCGAGCGGCATCCGTGCCGGTGAAGAGGTTGATGGCGTCGCCTGCGAGCGTTCCTAACACCTGGTCGACCGGCGGCGCGGTGGTCTGCGCGGTGGACGCGACACCATCCGGTGCCCATGCGATCGACGCCCAGCGTGGCGCCCGCGCGGCTGCCTGGTTCAG
>JBEVDR010000160.1:0-19410 GCA_040513215.1 Microbacteriaceae bacterium
GCTCGAGAGGATGCGGTGCGCCTCGAGGATCTTCGCGTCGCTGATGGCGCCGAAGTAGCCGTCGGTCTCGTCGCGGGCGGTGAGCGCGAGCTCCCACGATGCGGGGTTGCCGATGCGGATGGCGCTCGCGATGGTCTCGGGGTCGCGCACGATCTCGCCGCGCACGAGGGGCGCGCTGCCCTCCGCCTGGAAGCCGAACATGCGCGGGCGCTTCGTGGTGACGCCGCGCTCGGCCTCCTCCTTGTAACCCCGCGTGTAGGCCGTGTAGTTGCCGGCGTTGCCGACCGGGATGAAGTGGAAGTCCGGTGCGTCGCCGAGCGTCTCGACGACCTCGTAGGCCGCCGTCTTCTGGCCGTCGATCCGATCCGGGTTCACCGAGTTGACCAGGTGCACCGGGTAGTTCGCGGCGAGGTCACGCGCGATGTCGAGGCAGTCGTCGAAGTTGCCGCGAACCTGCAGCAGCTGCGCGTTGTGGGCGATGGCCTGCGCGAGCTTGCCCATCGCGATCTTGCCCTCCGGCACCAGCACCGCCGAGGTGATGCCGGCGTGCGTGGCGTACGCGGCGGCGGATGCCGACGTGTTTCCGGTGGAGGCGCAGATCACGGCCTTCGCGCCGTGCTCGACGGCCTTTGACACCGCCATCGTCATACCGCGATCCTTGAACGAACCGGTCGGGTTCATGCCCTCGAACTTCACCCAGACTTTGGCCCCGGTGCGTGCCGATAGAGCCGCAGCCGGAATCAGCGGAGTGCCGCCCTCACCGAGGGTAATGATCGGAGTCGCATCCGAGATGTCGAGTCGGTCCGCGTACTCGCGCAGAACACCACGCCATTGGTTAGCCATTACAGTCCTTCAACTCGTAGAACAGACATCACACGACTCACCGCTGGGCTCGATTCGAGCTCCGCGACGGTGGCCGCAAGATCGGACTCCATTGCCTCGTGAGTGCCGATAACAAGGGTAGCGGTGGGCTGGGGGTCCTCCGCACTGGTGCTCACCGACTGCTCCACGGTCTCGACCGAGACTCCGTGGTCGCTGAACACGGTGGCGATGCTCGCCAGGACGCCCGGCAGGTCGGCCACGGCGAGCGTGATCTGGTGCCGTGAGCGCACGTGTCCGATCGGCAGGATCGACAGGTTGGCGTGCGTCGACTCGGCCACACCGGGCCCGCCCGCAACGTGGCGTCGGGCGGCGGAGACGACGTCACCGAGAACCGCGGATGAGGTCTGCAGCCCGCCGGCGCCTGCGCCGTAGAACATGAGATCGCCCGCTGCCTCGGCGTGCACGAACACGGCGTTGTTGCCGCCGTGCACCGCGGCCAGCGGATGCTGCGCCGGCACGAGCGCCGGGTGAACCCGGGCGCTGACCCCGTTTTTGCCGGTGGTGGCATCCGTTAGTCTCTCGCAGATGGCCAGCAGCTTGATCACGTAACCGGCTTTGGTGGCCGAGGCGATCTGATCCTTGGTGATGCTGGTGATGCCCTCGCGGTACACCGCGTCGAGCGGCACCGTGGTGTGGAAGGCCAGGCTCGCGAGCAGGGCGGCTTTCTGCGCCGCGTCGTACCCTTCGATGTCGGCCGTCGGGTCGGCTTCGGCATAGCCGAGCTCGGTCGCGGTGGCGAGGGCGTCCTCGAATGTCGAGCCGTTGGTGTGCATGCTGTCGAGGATGAAGTTGGTGGTGCCGTTGACGATGCCGAGGATGCGCTCGACCCGGTCACCGGCGAGGCTGTCGCGCAGCGGCCGGATGATCGGGATCGCGCCGCCCACGGCCGCCTCGTAATAGAGCTGTGCACCTACACGCTCTGCGGCGTCGAACAGCTCTGGGCCGTGCGTGGCGAGCAGCGCCTTGTTCGCGGTGACCACGTCGGCGCCGGAGTTGATCGCCTGCAGCACGTGGCTGCGCGCCGGTTCGATGCCGCCGATCAGTTCGATCACGATGTCTGAGCCGAGGATCAGCGATTCGGCGTCGGTGGTGAACAGCTCGCTCGGCAGGTCGACGGTGCGCGGCGCGTCGACGTCGCGCACGGCGATGCCGACCAGGGTGAGGCCGGCGCCGGCCCGCTTCGCGAGTTCGTCGGAGTGTTCGAGCAGCTGCCGGGCGACTTCAGCGCCGACGCTGCCGGCGCCGAGCAGGGCCACTCGAAGATTGCGATATTCGATCATGCGCTGGTGACTCCTGCGTCTCTTCTCAACAGATCTTCTTCGGTTTCGCCGCGCACGATGACGCGAGCCTCACCGTTGTTCACGGCGACGACCGGGGGCCGGCCGAGGTAGTTGTAATTGCTGGCGAGCGACCAGCAGTATGCGCCGGTGGCGGGAACCGCCAGCAGATCACCGGGCGCCACGTCCCCTGGCAGGTACTCGGCGAGCACGACCAGGTCGCCGCCCTCGCAGTGCTTGCCGGCGACGCGCACCAGGGCGGGGTCGGCGCTCGAGGAGCGGCTGGCGAGGCGGGCGCTGTAGTCGGCGCTGTACAGGGCGGTGCGGGCGTTGTCGCTCATGCCGCCGTCGACGCTCACGTACTTGCGCATTGCGACGCTGTCGCCGATCGAGACCGCGACGTCCTTGATCGTGCCCACCTCGTACAGGGTGGTGCCGGCGCTGCCGATGATGGCCCGGCCGGGTTCGATCGCGATGACCGGGATCGGGATGTCGAGGCGTGCGGCTTCCGCGGAGACCACGTCGGCGAAGCTCGCGGCGATCTGTTCGATCGGTGTTACCTCATCGGCGGCGGTGTAGGCGATGCCGAAGCCGCCGCCGAGGTTCAGCTCTGGAACCGGTCCGCGGGCGAGCAGGCTCGCGTGCACCTCGAGCAGCCGCCTGGCCGCTTCGATGAAGCCGCCGGCGTCGAAGATCTGCGATCCGATGTGCGAGTGCAGGCCGAGGAACAGCAGGCCGGGGAAGGAGCGGATGTGGGTGACGAACTCGGGAACGTCGGCGAGCGGTACGCCGAACTTCTGGTCTTCGTGCGCGGTGGCCAGGTACTCGTGGGTGTGGGCGTGCACGCCGGAGTTGGTGCGCAGTCGCACCGCCTGCACGACGCCGTGTCGTTCGGCGGCGTTCGCGACGCGCTCCACCTCGACCCAGCTGTCGAGGATGATCGTGCCGACGCCGACCGATACCGCGCGGTCGATCTCGGCGAGGCTCTTGTTGTTTCCGTGAAAACCGAGGCGGCCGGCATCCACCCCTGCGGCGAGCGCGACAGCGAGCTCTCCCCCGCTGGCGACGTCGATGTACAGGCCCTCCGCGGTGACCCAGCGGGCGACCTCGGTTGAGAGGAACGCCTTGCCGGCGTAGTAGACCTTGGCGCTCGAGCCGATGGCGGCGAACTCGGCGTCGAACGCGGCCTTCACCTGGCGCGCCCTGGCGCGCGCGTCGGCCTCATCGATCACGTAGAGCGGGGTGCCGAAGCGGGATGCGAGGTCGCGGCAGCCGACGCCGCCGAGCAGGATCTCGCCCGAATCGGTGCGGTGCGCGTTGTGGGACCACACCGTGGTGGCGAGCGCGTTGGCGTCGTCCGGGTGGGCAAGCCAGTCCGGGGCAAGCGGGTTTGCGGTCATGGGGCACCTCACGAACGAACAGACGGGACATTGGGCACGAGTGCGGCGATAAACGCGGCTTTGTCCCGAAGCCGAGCACAAGCCTACCGAGTCGAGAGGCGCTGCCCAGACCCGGGTGTCATCCCCCGGAAGCTGGAGGGTTAGCACCCTGTTGGGCGCTGCCCGGTCGCCAATAGCGTGAGGATTACGCACTTTGGTGCGCTCATGGCCGAACGCACTGCGCAACCGGGAGTTCGGGTTCGTCTTCCAGCAGTTCTTCCTGAACGGCTCGCAGACGTCGAGAACGTCACCCTTCCGCTGATGATCACCGGAGTAGGTGCGCGCCGCCGACGCGGCATGGAGGTGCTGACCAGACTCGAACTCGACCACAAGGCCACCGCGAAAGCCACGGCCCTGACGACCTCGCCGTGCGCTGCGGTCGTCAGATCACCGTGCGCGACGGACACCTGGTGACCGAACTGGACCCCGTTGGTGTTCGAACCGCTCGGGCTGCTCATCGTGATTGCGGTGATCGGTGCGCTGGCGTTCCTCGCCGTCACGCTGCCCGCGGCCGGTGCCGCCCGGCAGAACCCGATCGACGCGCTGCGCTACGAGTTGGCGCCCGCTCGCTCAACCAGCGAGTGGGGTGGGCTAGCAGGAGCCGGTGGTCGTGAGGGCGTCGCCCGTCAGCGGCAGGTCGGATGCCGCGACATCCAGCCGCAGCTCACCCTCGGTCACCACGATCCCGGTCAGCTGCACCCCGGCCGGAAGCAGCAGTTCCGCCGCGCAGATCGGGATGCCGAGATCCGCCTCGTCGACGAATCTCGAGATGTCGACCGGCGCTGAGCCGCCGAGCGCCTCGATCGCGGTGGGAGCAAGAGTGATGACATCGCCATCGATCCGCGGTTCCAGCGCGACCGTGAAGCCCACGGTCACCCCGAACACCGAGATGCTGCTCTCGTACTGCACGGCGCCGTCGATCAACTGCGCCTGGACGGCGAGCCCCTGCTCAGCCAGCAACGCGTTGAGGGAGTCTTCACCGATCGTGAACGACCCGCTGGCCTCGCGTACCGTTCCGCCCATCGCGGTCGGCACGCCGTGTGCCGTGATCTGGGCGTCGCCGGTCACTGACTTGATGACAAACTCCGGCGCGGACAGCTCGACAGTGTCGAAACTGCCCGCCAGGTACTGCTGCAGGAACGAGAACCCGCCGATCCTGACATCGACCGGTCCGGACCCCTCGGGCAGCCGGCTGGCCAGTTCCCGCTCCACCCGGTCCTCGGCGTACGCCCTGGCCGCGACATCCGCCACCACCACGGCGCCAACGAGCAGCACCAGCACGCCGATCAGGATGCCGACACCGAGGCCGCGCCGACGGCGAGGCGTGACGGCGCCGGCATCCGGCACCTCCGACGACTGACTCATCCCGCCATCCTGTCGCTACATGCGTTCTGGCGCACTCACTCCGAGCAGTTCAAGGCCGTTTCGCAGCACCTGGCCGGTGGCGTCATTCACCCAGAGGCGGGTGCGGTGCACGTCTTCGACCGGCGCCTCGCCGAGCGGGCTGACGCGGCAGTTGTCGTACCAGCGGTGGTAGTGGCCGGCGAGCTCTTCCAGGTAGCGCGCGACGCGGTGCGGTTCGCGCAGTTCGGCGGCCTGTTGCACGATCCGCGGGAACTCAGCGAGCGCGCCGAGCAGCACGCTCTCGGTCTCGTGGGTGAGCAGGCTGGCGTCGAACGCGCTGGTGTCCACACCGGATGCCGCGGCATTGCGGGCCACCTGGTGGGTGCGCGCGTGCGCGTACTGCACGTAGAACACCGGGTTGTCGTTGGTGCGTTTCTGCAGCAGTTCCGGGTCGAGCGTCAGCGGCGAGTCGGCAGGATAGCGGCCGAGCGAGTAGCGCAGCGCGTCGGTGCCGAGCCAGGCCTGCAGGTCGTTCAGCTCGATGATGTTGCCCGCGCGCTTGGAGAGCTTGGCGCCGTTGATCGAGACGAGCTGGCCGATCAACACCTCGATGTCTTTCTGCGGGTCGTCGCCCGCGGCGCCGGCGATCGCCTTGAGGCGGTGCACGTAGCCGTGGTGGTCGGCCCCGAGCAGGTAGATCTTGTGCTCGAAGCCGCGGTCGGACTTGCTCAGGTAGTAGGCGGCATCCGCTGCGAAGTAGGTGAAGACACCATTGGAGCGGCGGATGACGCGGTCCTTGTCATCCCCGAAGTCGGTGGTGCGCACCCAGATGGCGCCGTCCTCGTCGAACACGTGGCCCTGCGCGCGCAGGCGATCGACTGCGGTGACGATCGGGCTGAGGCCAGAGGTCGGCTCTTCGGTGTGCAGCTCGCGTTCGCTGAACCACACGTTGAACTGCACGTTGAACCGCTCGAGCGACTCCCTGATCTCGCCGAGCTGCAGCTGGTACGCGGTCTCCCGGGCGATCGCGAGTGCCTCGTCGGCGGGCAGCTCGAGCAGGTTCGGAACCTGCTGCTGCACGGCCGTGGCGAGGTCGGCGATGTATTGGCCGGGGTAGCCATTCTCGGGGGTCGGCTCGCCTTTGGCCGCGGCCAGCACCGAAGCGCCGAAGTTGTCCATCTGGTTGCCGGCGTCGTTGATGTAGAACTCGTTGTCGACCGTAGCGCCGGCGGCACGCAGCACGCGCGCCAGCGAGTCGCCGAGGGCGGCCCAGCGGGTGTGGCCGATGTGCAGCGGACCGGTGGGGTTTGCCGACACGAACTCGAGGTTGATGGTCTGCCCGGCGAGCGCGTCGCTGCGGCCGTAGGTCTCGCCGCGGTCGACGATGGTCTTGGCGACCGCTCCGGCTGCCGCGGCATCCAGGGTGATGTTGATGAATCCGGGGCCGGCGACGTCGACGGATGCCACACCGTCCAGCTGCTGGATCGCGGCGGCCAGCTCGGTGGCGAGTTCGCGCGGGTTGGCGCCGAGCTTCTTGGCGAACTTCATGGCGACGTTCGATGCCCAGTCGCCGTGCTCCCGGTTGCGGGGCCGTTCCAGGGGCACGTCATCGATCGTGGCCGTTACCGTGTCACTCGATCCGCGTCGCTCGATGACGCCTTCGACGATGGCGAGCAGGGACGCGGAGAGTTCAGCGGGGTTCACGGTCGTCGATTCTACCGGGGTGCACAGAGACGACTTGTAAGCCCTTTAGCATGGATGCCATGTCAGCCCCTGTTGCCCGTGTCACGTCAGCCCGCACTCTGCTTTCCGTCACGGTGGGAACAGCGCTGATCATGGCTCTGGTGGGTTGCTCGGCCGAGAACCTCGAGGCATCCGAGACGCCGAAGCCGTCAACATCCGCTGCCGCGTCATCCGCGCCTGAACCGGGTGAATCGAGCGCGCCGGAGCCGACGGAAGAGCCGATCGTGGGTGTGCCGATCACGCTGACCTGCGACGAGGTGCTGTCACCGCAGGCGGTCTATGACTTCAACCCGAACTTCGGCACCGACCCGAACTACGCACCGGCCGACGATTCGCTGGCGGCGAGCATCGTTGAGTATTCGGGACTTGCCTGCGGCTGGGTGAACCAGACCAGCGGCGAGACCTTCGAGGTGGCGGTGGCCGAGATTCCGGGCGAGGGCCTGGACACGTTCAAGAATCAGGCCGGCGCGCAGAGCACCATGGTGCCGACCTACGGTCACGGCGGCGGCTTCGAGGGCTACTTCACCGTCAACGACGGGGTCGGTGAGGCCCAGGTGTTCAGCGGAAGCAACTGGATCGTGGTGTCGAGCACCGCGTTCTACGAGCCCGGCGACGCGATTCCTGTGGTCGAGCCCGTCGTGGCGGCACTTGCGGGCTAGTTGCGGCTGCTAATCTAGAGCAGCACTCCTGGCCCCCATAGCTCAGGGGCTAGAGCGTCTGCCTCCGGAGCAGAAGGCCGCAGGTTCAAATCCTGCTGGGGGCACCAATGCCACGTGCTGACCGCCGAGGACGATGTCGGGTTCGGGGAACTTCTCAAACAGCCCATCGTCGACCAGTGCCTGGGCAGCCGCTCCGAGTTCCTCCGCCGGCTGGAAGACCAGCATGAGCGTGCCCGCCCAGCTGGAGGTGTCGGAAGTAAAGACCTGAGCTGCGCCGAGCAGGCACGTTACATGCAAGTCATCGGGGTGACGGTGGAGGCCCTTGTAGTTGCACGGCACGCACCTGCGGTCCCAGCTAGAAGGTCGCGACCTTGTCATCCGTCGCCATGTCCGAGCGGATGCTGAAGAATGCCAGTAGAAAGCCCTGCGGTCCCTTCCGGGCTCGTTCAGCTCGGCTGATCTGATCGTTCGAGGCAGGACATGAAGGCTCTTGTTGTAGGGGCGGGCATTGCGGGTCTGGTCGTGGCCCGCCAGCTCGGTTTGGCTGGCTGGGAGGTCGAGCTTCTTGAGAAATCGGCCGCGCCGCGCCCCGATGGCTACATGATGGATTTCTTTGGTCCAGGAGTCGAGGCAGCGGAGAGGATAGGCCTCTACTCGCGGCTCGCAGCGGTGGCCTACCACGTCGAGGCGGCCGAGTACGTTGATGGAGGAGGACGCCCCACTTCCAACCTCGACTACGACCAGTTCGCACGGCTTGCCGGCGGGAAGGTCCTGAGTCTGCTGCGACCCGATATGGAGCAAGCCGCCCGCGCAGCGCTCGACGATGTGGAACCCGGTCGAGTGCGGGTCCGCTACGGGGCGCCGGTTTCCCGGGTGTGGAGCGATGACGAGGGTGTGCGGGTCGCCGTTGATGGCTCACCGAACTTGACGCTCGCCGCGGACGTCCTAGTAGGCGCTGATGGCATTCATTCCGGAGTGCGCGCTCAGGTTTTCGGCCGGGAAGAGGAGTATTTGCGCCCGATGGGAATGCGTGCTGCGGCATTCATCGTGACCGAACCGCTCCTGAATGCCCGCTTCCGGAACCGTTTCGTGCTGACCGACAGTATCGACCGGGTAGTGGGCCTCTACAGCCTCCGCTCTGACAAGGTGGCGGCATTCATGGTCTACAGGGATGCGTCAGGCGCAACTGGGGATCTGCGATTCGAGAGTCCGAGGGATCGGTTGCGCCGGGAGTTCGCCGGACTCGGTCAGGCGGTAGACCGGCTGCTTGAACTGTGCCCCGAGCATCCGTACGACGATGTCGTTGCGCAGATCATCATGCCGGGGTGGCAGAGGGGGCGGACCGTTCTCATGGGGGACGCGTGCGGGGCCGTGTCGCTCCTGGCGGGTCAGGGCGGCTCGCTCGCCATCGCCGGTGCCGCGCTCCTGGGAGACATTCTCGGCCCCGTAGCCTCACCTGACAGGATCAGCTCAGCCCTCACCGAATTCGAGCGACGCTGGGCACCCGTGGTGGAGGTGGCCCAGGCGGCCGGGAGGCGCACCGCATCATCGTTCCTCCCCGCGAATCGGGTTCAGCTCCTCCTGCGTCGGTGGATGATAAGGGCAACTCATCTGCCCGGAGTCGACCGGCTGGTGGCCCGCCAGATCGTGGGCCGCGTCGCAAAATAAGCCCCAATGGCGAACCTCGCCCAGTACTTCTTAGCCTCACTTCTTAGCCTCGATTCACCGATCCGTTTTGGGCGGGTGCAGGGCCGTCCTATGAGTTGGGCGCCAGACGACGAGCAGCAGAAGCAGCCTCGATTAATTGCAGCACCTCGACCGCGTCGCCGGTGCCATCCTCCGAGGCGATTTGCTCGCCGATGGCCGCCGACGCGGCGGCGTACTCCTCCCGCGAGATCAGCTCAAGAATTCGTCCGGCGAGGGCGTGGGGGGTCACGCTGCGTAAGGGCAGCGGGCGAGGTCCTGTGCCGAGTTCGTGGATACGTCGGCCCCAGAACGGCTGGTCGCCCAGAACCGGGCAGATCAGCGTGGGCTTCCCGGCACGCAGCCCGGCTGCCGTCGTGCCCGACCCTCCGTGATGGACAACGGCGTCTACTCGAGGGAACAGCCATTCGTGCGGTACGTCGTTGACGACGAAGATGTCGTCCGTTGATCGAGCGGCAAGTGCGCCCCAACCGGTGGCGACCACGGCCCGCACATCAACTTCCTGGAGGGCTTGCAGCACGACTCGACCCCGCTCTTCGGCTTTCGCCCCGAATCCCATGCTGCCGAAACCGACGTAGCCGACTGCCCTGGAGAAAGTCGAGGAGATCTCTCGGCGGCTCCCATGTCGAGGTAGTTTCCCGAAACCAGTAGCCGGTGACGTGTGCCGTGGCGGGGTAGTCGACCGGTACAGGGACGACGTGTCGGCTGAACGGATACAGCACGGGTGCGGGATCATCGCCTCGCGTTGTCAGGTAGTCGCTGAACCTGCTCATCCGCGGCAGCCCGAGACGTTCACGACGGAACCTATTGATCATGCCGCCGTACGCCAGTGCCGTGAAGCGGTTGATCTGGTAGGTGAACCGGTTCAGCCGCCACGGAAGCGGGTGCGCGAGGAACGGTATCGGAAACGCGTTCGTGGGCGTGAGGAACGGCAGTGGAAGGGAGGGGACGAAGGGGACGCCGAGACGCTCAGCGATGTGGAGGCCGCCGAGGGCCTTGGGGTGCGCGACGATGAGGGTCGGCTGGACTCGTTGAGCGATCCCCCACTGCTCGTGGAGCGACGTGCGCATCGCCGCCGACATCTGTCGAGCCAGCGTCAGGGCGTGCGCCGGACCGCGCAGTTTGGCCATACCGGCGCGCATGACCCGATCCATCTCCGTTGCCATCGGCTCGAAGCCGACACCGGAGGAGACGGCATCACGGTAAGGCTCGGGAGCTGCAAGGACGGCGACGTGGCCGGACGCGCTGAGACGCTCAGCGAGAGCGGCGAACGGGTCGATGTCGCCTCGGGTGCCGAAGGTGAAGATGAGAGCTCGCACTGCTGAATCCAATCGACGATTACTCGCCGACCAGGCTTCCCGGCACTCCTAGGGTCACACTACAACCACGGGCAGCTTGTCGACAGTACGCCGGCTCGGAGCGCGTACGAGTGTATGTGCCGACCACCGGTTGGGTGATTCCACTACCGAGACTCGCCTCGGCATAATCAGGTGTGCGGCATGCATTGGTGTCGGTCGCCATCCAGCTGGACGTGACATGCCGACGCTTGGGAGAGGATGGGAGCGTGAGACAGCGCCGATTCCCGAACCGCGTTTATGGACAAGGCACGGAACCTGACCCGCGTTTCAGTCTTGCGAATGAGCGCACCTTTCTCGCTTGGATCCGCACGTCGCTCGCGTTACTCGCCGCTGGCGTGGCGCTCGAAGCCTTGCAGCTTCCAATTCGAGAGGACCTGCGTGCGGCCTCCGCTGGCATATTCATCGCGCTCGGCACGCTCGCCCCGTTGACCGCCTGGATCGGCTGGATGCGCACCGAGCGATCGATGCGGCTAGAACGACCGATCCCGGCGCCGTCTCTGGCCGCGCTGTTGAGCGCGGGCATCATCGTCGCTGCCCTTCTCGTAGCCGTTGGCATGCTGCTGTGACCAACGAGAAGGTGTTCGATCCCGGGCTGCAACCAGAACGCACCCTGCTCGCCTGGCAGCGCACCGTGCTCTCTCTAGCCCTGGCCGGCGTACTGGCCGCCCGCCTTGCTGCTCCCCAAATCGGCCTACCTGCAGCCGTTCTAGGCCTAGTCAGCGCAGCACTCTCGATTGCCGCATATGTAGGCGTCCACCATCGGTACCGCCGCGCACACACAGGCTTGCGCGCCGCTGCAACGTTGCACAGTCTTTCGGCATGGCCGCTAGCTGCGCTCGCCGGGTCGACATTTACGCTGGGCATAGCGGCCGCGGTCTACGCGTTCGGTGTTGCTGGCAAGTAAGGGCAACTCCCTGAACGGCTATCGTGCTCCCGAGCGAGGAGTTGCTCGTGGCTTGTGGCCACCGGGTTGATCCGTCTCAGCCTCTTTCCCATTTTGGGCGGGGCGGCGCGTCTCACGGAGTTGACGAGCGGTGCCGAGATCACACCCCAAAACGAGCGGTTCATTTACGCGCCTGTCCTGGTGTTTCTTCACATCACAGTCACGACACCAAGTCTCGTCGTCGGACGAGCACCAATGCGAGCACAGCGCCCAGGACGGCCGTGGCGAGCAGAATCGATGCGGCAGCGATATCAAGGTCCTCGACGGGGAGCGCTGAGCTGTGGTGGAACGGGCTGATGTTTTGGAGCCACTCGGGGAGTTGCAGGAGTGTGCCGAACTGGCCGAGCACGAGGCCGATCACGAGCAGTCCCCAGCCAAGGGGAATCGTAAGTCGCGGCACTATGGCGAATACGAGCGCTGTCATCGCGACGAACACGAGGGCCGCGGGTGCGTGGGCGAGGGCCGCACCGCTGAAGCGGGCCACGGGAGCGACATCTCCACTGGAGTTCGCGATCGCGATTCCCGTTACCCCCCCAATTACCGTGGACACGGCTAGCACGGATCCGGTAGCAACGATCAGCGTTGCGCCGACCCAACGTGGTCGGGAGACAGGCGTGGCGAGCAGGAGCTCTGCGCGTCCCTCGGCCTCTTCGGCGCGCAGCCGCAAAACGGCTTGTACGCCGGCGGCTCCGGCAAGCACGCCGCCGATTCCGAGCAGGGCGGCGGTGAAGATGTCGATCACATCTGACGTGGTGCCGGGAACGAGACTGGCGATGACGTTTGAGAGCGACGGGTTGCCTTCTACGGCTTCGGCTACCACCGGCCCGAGCCCTCCGGCGATAGAGCCCAAGACTGCGACTCCGATGCACCAGCCAAGAAGTGTGGAGCGTTGCAGCCGCCACGCTAGTCCGAGGACGCTGCGGCCGCCGAGGCGCGCTCCTGGGCGGCCTCTCCGTTCCGGAACGAGACTGGCACCCAGGTCCCGACGACTGCGCAGGGCGAGCGCCGCGATCGCCAGCAGTCCGAAGCCCGTGAAGGACAACAGAAGCGGTGCGAGCGTGGGCTCGGAGAATGGTCGAGTTGCCTGCCCCCAGCCAATCGGCGAGAGCCATGACAGCCCGCTCGGGGTGACTCGCGTGAGCTGCGCGTTGGGAGTCCCGAGGGCATCGCCGATGCCGCGGATGAGGTATGCGGCGCCGACGAGCGCGGCGGCAACCCCGTTCGAGGCGCGACCCGACGGCAGAAATTGGACGACCACCGCTGCGGCGCCCACGAAGAACAGCCCGACGGATCCGACGGCGAGGGCGGCGGTAATGGATCCGCCCGCAGGTAGCCCGCCCACGATGTAGCCCACTGCAACCACAACGATCAGCAGTACGTTGGCAATAACACCGAGGGCGATCGTCGCGGCCAGCGCGGTGCTGCGGCGAATGGGACTTGATTCGATGAGCTCTGCACGTCCCAGTTCTTCGTCGGCGCGGGTGTGGCGTACGACGAGGAACGTGCTCATGAACCCCGCGAGAACGCCGATGAAGGAGAACGACTGGAAGAAGGCGAGAGCACCAATGCTCAACCCGTCAGGAAGCCCACGCAGGAACAGAAACGCGGGGTTCGCCGAGGCCAAAGCGGCAATGGATGCGCGTTCCGCCTCATCCGCAAATTGTCCGCTGATGGCGGTGCCGATCGCGACCCCGAGTAGTCCGATGCCCAGGATCCAGATCGGAAGCAACCACCGATCACGCCGCGCCTGCGCTGCAAGAAGGTGACCGAACGCGCGCATCACTTCGCCTCGCTGTAGTGACGCAGGAACAACGATTCAAGCGACGCCGGCGCCACCGTAAGACCAGTCACGCCGTTGCGGGCAAGGCTCGCCAGCACAGACGGGACTGCGTCGGCATCAGCCTCGAACTCGACCACATCGCCCACGACCCTCGCATCGTGCACGCCGTCAACGGTGCTCAGGATACCAATGTCCCCAACGCCAGCAACGCGGAAGCTCGTGCGACTGAGGTGCCGTAGATCAGCCAGCGACCCACTCTCGACCGCGACGCCGGCGCGGATGATCGTGACCCGGTCACACAGCTGTTCCACCTCGCTCAGGATGTGGCTGGATAGCAGCACTGTCGAGCCCTCCGCGCGCACCCGATCGATCTGCCGGCGAAAGACCGACTCCATGACGGGGTCGAGGCCGGCACTGGGCTCGTCGAGGATGTACAGCCGGGCGGGTCGTGCGAAGGCGGCGATGAGGGCAGCCTTCTGACGATTGCCCTTTGAATAGGTGCGCGCCTTCTTGCGGGGATCGAAGTCGAACTCATCGATCAGTTCGGCTCGTCGCTTGGAGTCTGCACCACCGCGCAGGCTGGTGAGGAGGTCGATAGCCTCCCCGCCGGTCAGGTTCGGCCACAGGCTTACGTCTCCCGGCACGTAGGCGACGTCGCGCAGAGTAGGGATCGGCTGCGCCCACGGGTCGAGCCCGAAGACTCGCGCGGTGCCGCTCGTGGCTTTGATGAGACCGAGGAGAACTCGGATGGTCGTGGACTTGCCGGCGGCGTTGGGGCCGAGAAATCCGTGAACCTCGCCCTCAGCGACAGAGAGGTCCAGGCCGTCGAGGGCGGCCGTCCGGCCGAAGCGCTTCACGAGAGTGGATGTCTCGATGAGGGGAGCATTTGCAGGGGACACCGCACGGTCCTTACGTCGCACAACAGCGCCCACGGCGACCGCCAGGGCACTCCGCGATTTTCGCGGGCCGACCAGGCTTCCCGGCTCTCCGCTGGTCAGTATAGGACCACGACGATCTTGCGGTGCAACTTGCAGGCACGAATCGTGTCCACTCTGCGACTGGAGTGCCGCAAAGTCTGCTCGTTGTCGACCGGACTCACTTGCGCATCAGCCGCCATGCTCTAATTGGTGCCCGTTGAGCGTCCGTGAGCAGGCTCATGTCGGCATCATGAATCGGGTCGTTGGTACACGTCCGGTACGCCGTCGCTGTCGGCGTCGACCCGCTCGTCGGCTTCGATTCGGCGGTACTGCCGGTTCCGGATGCGGAGCACAACGGTGGCTAACGCTGCTGCGAGCAGCGAGGCGACCAGGATGGCGACCTTGGCGTGATCGTTTGCCGGATCCCCGAGACCGAAGCTCAGCTCGGCCACCAATAGTGAAACGGTGAATCCGATGCCGGCGAGCAGACCGATGCCGAGCAGGTCAATCCATTTGAACGAAGGGTCCAGCTGGGATCGGGTGAGCTTGGTTACCAGCCACGTTGTGGCGACGATGCCAAGCGGTTTGCCGATGACGAGGGCGGCAATGATGCCGATGGTGACCGTGTCGGTGAATGCCGCCCCGAGCCCGTCCGTTCCGCCGACCGCCACACCGGCGGAGAAGAACGCGAAGACCGGGACCGCGAAGCCCGCGGAAATCGGGCGGAACCGATGCTCAAAGATCTCGGCAAGTCCAGGTCCCGCCTCGGGCCCGCCGCTTGCCTTGCTGCGGAGCACGGGGATGGTGAAGCCGAGCACGACGCCGGCGATCGTGGCATGGATGCCGGAGGCGTGCAGTAACGCCCAGGCGATGATGCCGATGGGCAACAGGATCAGCCAGGCTGCGGCCGGATTGAGACCGAAGAAGCGGCGGTACTTCTGGGCGAGAAACGCGTAGATGGCGACCGGGACGAGGAAGAGAAGCAGCGGCACCGGGGCGATGTCGGTGGTGTAGAAAACGGCGATGATGGCGATCGCGAGCAGGTCGTCGACGACCGCGAGGGTGAGCAGGAAGATCCGCAGCGCGCTGGGCAGGTGCGAGCCGATGACGGCGAGGACCGCGACGGCGAAGGCAATGTCGGTGGCGGTCGGAATCGCCCAGCCGCGGATAGCTTCCGGGTCGCCCCAGTTGATCGCCGCGTAAATGAGCGCGGGGACCGCCACGCCACCGACCGCTGCCGCGACGGGAACCATGGCCTTCCGGAAATCGCGTAGGTCGCCGGCGACGAACTCGCGTTTGAGTTCCAGGCCAACCAGGAAGAAGAACACGGCGAGCAATCCGTCGGCGGCCCAGGCGCCGAGGCTCAGGTTGAGGTGCCACGGTTCGTAACCGATCGTGAAATCACGGAGCGCGAAGTAACTGTCCGAGGCGGGAGAGTTTGCCCAAATCAGGGCGATGGCGGCGGCTGCGACGAGCAGCATTCCGCCGACGGTTTCCTTGCGCAGGATCTCACCGATGCGCAGGGCTTCGCGGTAACTGCCGCGGCTGAGAATAGAACGGCTCGGTTGATGGTCGGGACCGTGAGCGGTCATGGAGCTCCTTGCGGGATCGACAGCAGAAATGCCGACCAGACTTCCCGGCTCACCAGTGATCACTTTACCGGCGTTTGCGGTCGCCATCTTTGCTCGCCCCGGTCAGGCATGGCAGAGCCGCTCAATGCCGTGGCGTCGGAACCAGAAGATGGCTCCGAAATCGAGGCACATACCGTGGGAGAATCGGTAAAGAAGCTCAGGCAGCCTCGCGACCGACGTCAATCGCCCGAAGAAGGGTAGTGATAACGATGACCGACACGCCCGGACCTCAGCGACCGAGCGCCGAGCCGCATGACCAGAGCGGGACGCCCCAGCCTCGTCCTAGAATCACCCGCACCGGAGTGGTCTGGGTGACGACTGCCGTCGCCCTGCTGCTCTTAGTGCTGCTGATCATCTTCATCCTCCAAAACCAGGAGAGCGTCGAGGTGCGGTGGTTCGGATTGACGGGCTGGGTTCCGTTAGGAGTGGCTTTACTGATCGCCGCCGTGGGCGGCGGTGTCGTAATTGCGATCGCCGGAATCGCACGGGTCACTCAACTGCGCATGAATGCACGCAGGATCAGACGCAACAGTTAGGCGCTCCCGACGTAGTCGGTGCGCGCCTTAGTTCGTCACCCGACTCATCCACGGTGGCCGCCTCTAGCTCACACCTGCGTCAGGTCCAACAATGTCGCCTCGTCGCCAGTGCCCGACGAAGTCGGCCGCGTCTCGAAACCCGTCCTCACGCTCCCTGTGTCGGCCGCTGCCCACTTTGTCCGATAAACTCGTTCGCGTTGCATTTTTGGTGCAACTCGGTTGCTGTGGCGTAACTACCATGGTGTGACCTCCGCGGCTTTGCTTCGCGGGAAATGCGGATGTGGCGCAGTGGTAGCGCATCACCTTGCCAAGGTGAGGGTCGCGAGTTCGAATCTCGTCATCCGCTCAGATCTGTCTCGGCAACCCGGCATTGAGCTGCGGGTCACCTGGCCAGCGGCTCCCCGCTCCGAATCGATGAGACGACGTCGGAGATCGCCTGTGTGACAGTGGCGGCGTCTTCTTCGTCCGTGATCAGCGATGCGTGCGTGGCGCCCTCGATGACCCGGTGCACGCTGTTGGTCGACAAAGCGGCTAGGGCGTCCTGCTTCGCGGACCAGCCAACGGCACTTCCGCTGCCAGCCGTCAGGACCACCAGAGGCTTATCGGCGAAGTCACGGAGCGACGCTGCTTGCTGAATAGCCGCGTTCGCCTGAACATACTCATCGATCGTGCTGCGAAATTGGCTCGCGGTTGCGCCGCTGGCCCGTGCCGCGTCCCGGGAGCGCGGCGGCAGACTGTCATAGTCGAACTGCCCGTACAGACGGGCCAGACCAAGTCGAGCCGATGTAGAAATCAGTGCCGACGCGCGGCTCAGGATGTCGTAGGAGCCGGCGTCACCGGACGATGGCGCCTCCGTTTTCATTGCGGATGCCGGTGCGGTTGAGTCCACGAGCACCATTCCCGCAACCTCGTCGGGATATTGGGCGGCGAAGCTGAGCACGTAAAGGCCGCCGAAAGAATGGCCCGCCAAGACGTACGGTCCAGGAACGTTGCCGCGATGCAGCAACGTGTGAAGGTCGGTCGCGATCCGCCTGCCGTCCTGAGGAGTGCCGGCTGGCTCGCTCCACCCTCGACCTGCGCGGTCGTAGACGCAGACTCGGGTGTCGCGGGCGACGGCCGGCGTGATCCACCCGACAGCCGAAGACGTCAACCCTGCACCCGGTTCGAGCACGACAGTGGGGCTGCCTGAGCCGGTGCAGTTCAGGTGCAGGCGGTGTCCGCCGACGTCGATCAACTGGCCAGGAACCGGATAGGCCTCAGCATCCACCGCTTCTTGCACTGTCTCGTAGCCGCCCGCGATAGAGGCGAGAGCCAGCATCCCGAGCACCGGATAGACCAGCCAGCGTCCGCTCCGGCTACGAAGTTGTCGATTGGCACGGACGAACATCCAGATCACCAGCGCCAGCAAGGCGGGGGGCCAGACCCAGTTGAGGATTTCCTGGGCCGGAGAGCCGAACACCACCAGAAGGAGCCCGCCTACTCCCATGAACAGTGCCGGAGCCGCCGCCCATCGTTGTGGCTGATCGGTGAACCGCACGGAGAGCACGGCCAGCAGCGCCCAACCGAGCGCGAATCCGCACAGGACTGCCCCAGTGATGCGGCTCTCGTCGGCGGGGATGAATGGGGCGGCGGCCAGGAGCAGGGCAGACAGGAGTCCGGTGGCGAACGAGCCGGCAACGATCCATCCAATGTGTCCTGGCGGCCCGGAATCGGGGCGAGCCGAATGCGCCTGACCCTTGTCTTCGGGTGCGGTGGGGGCGCTGACCACGATGGACTCGATTCCCTGCACACTGCCGGCCTCGCGAGTACAGCCATCTGCACTTGTGGCATGTGCCGTCATCTCGACAATAAAGCCGTTTCAGCGATTTGAACCCGCCTGCCATGTGCGCTCGCTGCATGACGAATTGCCGGACCTGCAGTAGCGTGAGCGGATGATTTCCGCGAGTACGTCGTCATCTTGGTTGCGGGCACGTACCGCGGGGCCGCTATGACGGCGGCCACGCGAGTCATCGCTCCGCACGTCATTCTCGATGAGGACGAACAGGTCCTGAACATCGCGGGGCGGTGGCAGGACCACATCCTGTTCCAGCTGCTGGCCGACCGCGGGCACAGCTTCGACGTCTCGGAGAAGGACACCGGGCAGTGACCGATCACATCGTCATCTGCGGGCCCGTGTCCTGGAACCACATGGTCTATCTGGACCGGCTGCCGGAACCGCGACCGCACATGCAATTCGCTCTCGACGACTTCGAGACCGTCGGCGGCACCTCCGCCGGAAAGGCGCTTCACCTGTCGGGGCTCGGGCACCGAGCCGTCTGTATGACGACGGTCGGGGACGACGACGTGTCGGCGAAGCTGCGGGACACGCTGGCCGACGCGGGTGTCGAGCTCGTGGCATCCGTTGTCCCCGGTCCCGCCGAACGACACCTCAACCTGATGACCCGCGCGGGCGAGCGTGTCTCGCTGTACTTGTCGACGCCATCCCCCGCGCCGGTCGACGCGTCGCTCTTCGCCGAGATCACCGTTGGTGCGGCCGCGATCGTGATGGACCTGTCGGAGACGTCCCGGGCGCTGCTGCCCGCCGCGGTGGCCGCGGGCGCCCCCATCTGGACGGACATCCACGACTACGACGGCAGCGCCGACTTCCATGCGCCGTTCATCGAGGCAGCCGCGTACGTGTTCATGAACGCGGACAGACTGCCCGATCCGCACGAGTTCATGCGTGCTCGTGTGGAGGCCGGGGCCACGGCCGTCATCTGCACTCTCGGGGCGAAGGGCGCGATCGCCTATGACCGCGACGGCTTCCACCGGGTGAATGCGCACGAGGCGGTGGTGGTGGACACGAACGGGGCGGGTGACGGCTTTCTCGCCGGCTATCTGGATGCCACGCTCGGCGGTGCCCCGACCGATGAGGCGCTCCGGGCGGCAGCCGCGCAGGCGACGGTTGCGCTGGGGACGCGGCATCTGCACCCGGTGCTGGATGCCCTCGCCGCCGATTAGGCCGACATCAAGGATGATCTTCGGCTTCGAACACAGCGCCAGGTTGGTCGTGGATGCGATGGTTAAGGAGTTCCAGGAGGCCGACGACCGTTTGTCGGACGACGAGCGGCGGATCGCCGAAGAACTGCGCTGGCTGCAGGAGCACGAGCAGGATGTGGCACTGCAGCCAGTCGATCCGATCACGGAGCGCATCGACC
>JBEVDR010000161.1:0-2768 GCA_040513215.1 Microbacteriaceae bacterium
CGGGGCGGGACTCCTCGAGGGCGGCGATTCGCGACCAGTGCGAGGTCGCGTTTGTTCCGTCGAGGATGCCGGATGCGGCGAGCAGACGGGATCCGGCGCAGATGCCGAGCACGCGGGCGCCGGCGGCGTACTGGCTGGCGATAAACGCGCGGGTTGCATGCTCTTCGGGATCGTCCGGCAGATTGACGGCGGGGACGACGATCAGATCGGGCGCAGGTGCGGCTCCGGACTCGACGTCCGCGAACGTGTAGTCGGGCACGATGGCCATGCCGCCGTCCAGTGGCGCGGGCTGCGTCGATGCGGAGACTGTGTAGACGGTGAAGGCGGCCGAGCTGGCGAGCACTTCGTAGGGAGCCAGGGCATCCGCGGCGTCGGTTCCCGACTGGCCGAGCACCACGGCGACGGTGATCGTGCCGGCAACGGCTGTTGTGTCCAGGTGCTGCGCGGTCCTCAGGAGCGGTTCGGCCGGTGAGATGGGAGCGGATGACGGCTGGCCGGACTGGACGATGCCGGCGACGACAATCGCTGCGAACGAGACGACCGCGACGATAACCGAAAGAACGATCGTGCCGATGCGGCGGAGGGCGCGTGCCATGAGATTCTCCAAGCTGAGTGGTGGGCCGACGGGTGCGGCTCAACGGGACGGTGCTGGGTCAGTTTCGGATCGCCGGCGGGCAACGCCCGCGGCGATCGTTCGCGCAACTCGCTCGTTGCTGCGGTAGCGCCCGAACGCGATCACAACCGCCGTGACGGCGGCGATGGTGAACAGCCAAAGCCACCGCACGTCGGCTCTTCGTTGGGGACGCATCTCGTCTCGATTCGTCGTCGTTCGGGTGGGGTGTCTTCACGGTATGGACGGGTCCGGGCGCCCACCTAGGACATGACCTTGACGATCTCGGCCACGTGTCCGAGATCGTCAAATCGGTGTCCTAGGTCGGTCCGCCAGTGGCTCCTACCGTGAAGGCATCCGCAAAAATCGACGCCGAAATCAGGCGGCAGCACCTCAGACCGGAGCTCATGATGACCACCACCTCGGATCTCATCCCCACCCCTGCCCCAGACGATCCGGGTGGAAAGGACCTACAGAGAAGAGATCCTGCACGGAAGGGACGGATCGGACTGATCGTGCTCGGCTCGTGGGCCGCAGGAGTCGTCGCGGCGGCACTGCTGGTGGTCGCCCCGGTCGTGCCGGCAACCACGAGCGCGGTCACGGGGTCGGTGCTGTGCGGGTTCGCGCTCGGCTGGGCTGTACTCGCGGTCCTCTCGGTACGGTTCGCCGACCAGCCGCAGCGGTGGGCATTCGCCCCGGCAGTGCTGATGGGTGTCGGCGGTGTTCTCCTGGTCCTGTTCGGCTCCGCGGTGCAGCCGGTGCTCAACTGGATCTGGCCGCCGGTAATGCTGGTGCTGTCGATCTGGATGACCGTCCGCGTGCGCCGCGCCCTCCCGGGCTCGCGCAGCCGCTGGGTGCTATACACGGTCAGCGTCCTGCTCGCTCTCGCCTCGATCGGCGGCGCGTACCAGACCATTGGTGAGGCAGCCGACGCGCAGGCGAACCCCATGCCTGGGCAGCTGATAGATGTCGGCGATCACAGCCTGCACCTGAACTGCACGGGCGCCGGCAGCCCGACCGTCGTCATCGAGGCGGGCGGCGGAGCGATGGCATCTGACATGGCGCAGATCTCCGAGGCGGTCGCGGGCGACACGCGCGTGTGCGTTTATGACCGTGCCGGACGTGGTTGGAGCCGGTCCGCCCAGGCCTCTCCTCACGGCATTCAGATCGCCACCGAGCTTCACACGCTGCTGCAGCGTGCACAAGTCCCTGGACCTTATGTCCTGGCGGGCCACTCGTTCGGCGGCCTTTACGTACAGACGTATGCGGCGCGCTATCCCAGCGACGTCGCCGGCATGGTGCTCATCGACTCGACCGCACCCAACGCAGCAGTGTCGGAATACGCCGCCCGCCCGTACGTCCTGGACCGCGTCTTCGCACTCGTATCTTCCTCGGCCCAGCTCGGACTCGGCCACCTCTTCGGCGCCACCGCCCGCGATGTCCGCAGCACGATTGATGAATACGCCGACGCCGGGGACGCCGTGAAGCAAGCGGCTTCCCTCACGGACTTCGGCGGGAAGCCTCTGTTCGTCGTGACAGCGGGCACCGGAAGTGACGCCGCGTGGTTTGTGGCGCAGGATCGGATGGCCGCGTCGTCAACCAACAGTGCCCACCGGGTCATCCAGAGCGCGAGCCACCAAGCGTTGGTCGCGGAGCCGGACGGCGTAGCCGCCACGGCGCGGGCAATTCTCGACGTGGTCGCATCGGTCCGGAGCGGCGAGCCCCTGGCTAAATGATTCCGGCTTCTGCGCGGGTCATCTCCACTTGCGCGTTAGATGTCACGCCGGCCCGAAATGGTGCCGATGGTCACCCGGCGTTGTGTTGAGGCGTCGCCGGAATGCGCGGTTCATCGTCTCCGGGGTGCCGAAACCGCAGGCCCGCGCGATCTCCTCCACTCCCAGAAGCGTTGTCTCCAGAAGGCGGCATGCCGCCTCCATGCGCACCGCCTCCACGTGTTCGGCCGGCGTGATTCCGACCTCGGATTTGAACAGGCGGCTGAACTGCCGATCGGACAGATGGGTGCGTAAAGCCATCGCCGGGATGGACAGATCGGCGGTGAGGTTGTCGGGGATCCAATCGAGCAGGTCGCGGATGGGCTCGTCGTTCGCTGACTGCGCGGCGAGCACCGCCGAGAACTGCGCCTGTCCACCCGAGCGAC
>JBEVDR010000162.1:0-4707 GCA_040513215.1 Microbacteriaceae bacterium
ATCAACCCTCGCGCAGTAGACTCGGCATCCGTATGTCTGACTCTTCTGCTGCTTCACCTTCATCCGAGCGAGCTCGCTGGGAGGCGTTCTGGGTGTGTGCGGCGGTCGCCGCGCTGACCATTCTGGATCTCTCGAAGATCAACGTGGGGCTGCCCTCGATCGAGGAGTCGCTGCACGGCGGACCCACCGAGCTGCAGCTGATCGTGGCCGGATACGCCCTGGCTTTCGGCCTCGCCCTGGTGCCGGCTGGCCGGCTCGGCGACATCCACTCCCGCAAGATCATGTTCGTCATCGGCCTGACGGCGTTCACCCTGGCCAGCCTGGTCTGCGCGATCGCCCCCAGCATCGAGGTGCTCGTGATCGGGCGCGTCGTGCAGGGCTTCGCCGCCGGTATCCAGATGCCGCAGGCGCTCGGGCTGATCCAGCAGCTCTTCCACGGGCCGGCCCGCGGCCGTGCGTTCGGCCTGTTCGGTGCCGTGATCGGACTCTCCACCGCGTTCGGCCCCACGCTCGGCGGACTTCTCATCGCGATCGGCGGAGACACGGATGGCTGGCGGTTGCTGTTCTGGATGAACATCCCGCTCGGCATCCTCGCGGTGATCTTCGCCGTGCGACTTCTGCCGGCGCAGCAGCCGCACTCCACCGCGCGCACCGAACTCGACATCACCGGAATCGTGTTGCTCGGTCTGACCACGTTCTTCCTGATGTTCCCGTTCGTGCTCACCACCGGCGGCCCCGACGACGACCCGCGACGCTGGCTGTTCCTGATCGGCGCCGTGATCGGAGCCGCGGCATTCGTCTGGTGGGAGCGCCGTTACGAGCGGCTGGGCAGGTCGCCGGTCGTCAACTTCGCCCTGTTCAAGCACGCCTCCTACCGCAACGGCATCCTGATCGGCACCGCGTACTTCGCCGCCATCCCCGCCACGTTCCTGCTGGTCACGATCTACCTGCAGCAGGGGCTCGGCCTGGCCGCGGTGTTCGCCGGCATGGTGACCATCCCGTTCGCGCTGATGTCGGCGTGGGCGTCCTGGATCGGCGGACGCCACGTCGACCGGTTCGGTCGCCTGATGGTGGTTCTCGGCATCCTGCTGGTCGCGGCGGGCGTCGTGCTGTTCATCCCGATCGTGGGCGCCGCGTCACCGGATGTCGTGCCCTGGCTGTTCGCCGCGGCGATGATCCTCTCGGGTGCCGGTGGCGGACTCGTGATCTCCCCGAACCAGACGCTGACGCTGCAGGATGTCCCGGTGACCCAGGGTGGGGTGGCCGGCTCGGTCGCCCAGGTGGGGCAGCGCGTCGGCACCGCGGTCGGTGTGGCCATCGCCTCCTCGACGTTCTTCGCGACGCTGTATGCCGAGGCGGGCATGGAGCTCGATCAGGCGACGATCTTCGGCGACGCGCTCGGCCGGTCGATGATCGTGGTGCTCGGCCTGCTCACGGTGGCGTTGCTGTTCGCCCTGCTCGACCTGCGCAGTGGCCGTGTGGCCGGCCGTCGCACGATCCTCTGACCCGGGCTACTTGCTGAGCGCCGCCAGTGCCGCCTCGTGCAGCAGACCGTTGGTCGCCAGGGCGCTACCGTGCCACGGGCCCGGCTCGCCGTCGATCGAGGTGAACGTGCCGCCGGCCTCTTCGATGATCGGGATCAGCGCGGCCATGTCGTACGGCTTCAGATCGGGTTCGCCGACCAGGTCGAGCGCCCCCTCCGCCAGCAGCATGTAGGACCACATGTCGCCGATGCCGCGTTCCCGCCAGACGGCGCGGGTGAGCGCGATCACCTGGTCGAGTCGGCCGATCTCGTCCCAGCCCTGCAGCCGGTTGTAGCTGATGTTCGCGTCGGCCAGCGTCGCCACGGTCGACACGGCGATCCGCTGCGGCTGATGGGTTCCGGAGCGCACCCAGGCGCCCTGCCCGCGGGCAGCCCACCAGCGTTTGCCGAGCGCGGGCGCGCTGACCACGCCGACCACGGGAACGCCGTCGATCACCAGGCTGATCAGGGTGCCCCAGATCGGCACCCCGCGCATGAAGTTCGCGGTGCCGTCGATCGGGTCGATGATCCACTGGCGGCTCGAGTCGCCTTCGACACCGAACTCCTCACCGAACAGGGCGTCACCGGGGCGCGACTCGGCGATCTGCTCCCGCAACACGGTCTCGACGCGCTTGTCGGCATCCGTCACATGCGTCCGGTCTGCCTTCAGCTGGATATCGAGGTTCGCGGCCTGGTACCGGTCGAGCGAGATGAGATCGGCCTCACCGGCGAGGGCGAGGGCGAAGGCAAGGTCGTCGGTCAGGCTGTAATTCGGCACCCTGTCAGCGTATCGCCGTCGCGAGGTGCGCCGTCGGCAGTTCGGCACGCGAGCGCCGCGAAAACGGCCGAGCGCGCCCGCCGCGGCCGTGGCGCTCGGCCGAAAAGGGCGCGCTCACCGCTGAGAGTGCGGCCCGAACCTCAGCCGGCGAGGGTCAGCAGCAGTCGCTGCGCCGAGTCGAACCGCTCCCGGCTCGCTTCGCCGCGCTCCACCGCCTCCGCGATTGCGCAGTCCGGGGCATCCGGCAGGTGGGTGCAGCCGCGTGGGCACTCCTCGGCGATCGCGGCGAGGTCGGTGAACGAGCGCAGGATGTTATCGGGGTTGACGTGCCCGAGCCCGAAGGAGCGCACGCCGGGCGTGTCGATGATCCAGCCGCCGGTGGGAACCCGCAGCGACACGGTCGAGGATGACGTGTGCCTGCCCCGCCCGGTGACCACGTTGACGTGCCCGATGGCCCGGTCTGCTCCGGGCACCAGCGCGTTCACCAGGGTCGACTTGCCGACGCCGGAGTGCCCGACGGCAACGGTGCGGTGGCCCTTCAGCTGCTCGATGATCGGGTCGAGCGCGAGGTCGTCGAGTCGGCTGGTGAACACGGTGAGGCCCAGACCGGCGAAGTTCGCGAGGAATGGTGCCGGGTCGGCCAGGTCGGTCTTGGTGATCACCAGCAGGGGAGTGATGCCGGCGTCGTAGGCCGCCACCAGGTACCGGTCGACCAGCCGGGGCCGCGGCTCCGGATTGGCGGCCGCGACCACGATCAGCATCTGGTCGGCGTTGGCCACGATCACGCGTTCCACCGAGTCGGTGTCGTCAGCGCTGCGCCGCAGCAGCGTGGCGCGTTCCTGCACGCGCACGATGCGGCCGAGCGTGCCCTCCTCGCCGGTGGTGTCGCCGACCAGGTCGACCACATCGCCGGTGACCACAGCCTTCTTGCCGAGCTCCCGGGCGCGGGCGGCGGTGAGCGTTCGTTCCTCAGCCGTGCCCTCCGCGAGGATCACGCCGTAGCGGCCACGGTCCACGTTGAGTACCCGGCCAGCCAGGGCATTGGTATGGCCCGGGCGGATCTTGGTGCGCGGCCGGTTGCCCTTGGGGTTTGGCCGAACTCGGTAGCTGTCGCCGTAATCCGAATACGGCTCCTCGTCATCGTCGTCGCCGGTGAGCCAACTCATGTCAGCGAAGCGCCCCGCAGGCCATGCCACAGCTCGGGGAACTGCGGCAGCGTCTTACCGGTCGACTCGATGCCGTCAATTTGCACACCCTCAACCGCGAGGCCGATGATCGCGCCCGCGGTGGCCATCCGGTGATCGTCATAAGACTTCCAGAGGCCGCCGTGCAGCGGTCGCGGCTCGATCGCCAGGCCGTCGTCGAGTTCGCTGACCGCGCCGCCGAGGCCATTGATCTCGGCGGCTAGGGCAGCCAGCCGGTCGGTTTCGTGACCGCGCAGGTGGCCGATGCCGACGATGCGGCTCGGGCTATCGGCGAGGGCGGCCAGGGCGACGATCGCCGGGGCGAGCTCGCCGCCGCGGCTGAGGTCGAGGTCGAGCCCCGGAATGGTAGCGCCGCCACGGATGCCGAGGCCGCCGTCAACGGTCAGGTCGGCACCCTGCCGGGTGACGGTGGCCCCAAACTGCGGCAGCAGGGACTCCAGGTCCGCGCCCACCTGAGTGGTGGCATCCGGCCAGCCCTCGATGGTGACGGTGCCGCCGGCGACGATCGCCGCGGCGAGGAACGGGGCGGCGTTGGAGAGGTCCGGCTCGATGGTCAGGTCGATTGCGGCGATCTCGCCGGGGGAGACCACCCAGACGCCGGTTTCGGGGCTGTCGACGCTGACACCGCGGGCGCGGAGGCACTCGATGGTCATGTCGATGTGCGGCAGGCTCGGCAGGCGTTCGCCGGTGTGCCGCAGGGTGAGTCCGCGGGTGAAGCGGGGGGCGGCAAGCAGCAGCCCGGAGACGAACTGGCTGGAGGCACTCGCGTCGATCGACAGCTCTCCGCCCTCGACGGCGCCCATCCCGTACAGGCTGAACGGCAGCGCGCCGCGGCCGTCGTCATTCACGTCGACGCCGAGGGCGCGCAGCGCATCGAGCACCGGGCGCATCGGCCGGTGCCTGGCGTACTCGTCGCCGTCGAACGCGACAGGTCCGAGTGCGAGAGCCGCGACCGGCGGCATGAAACGCATCACCGTTCCGGCGAGCCCGCAGTCGATCGACACGCCGCCCTCAAGCTCGGCCGGGGTGATTCTCAGGTCTGGTCCGTAGGCGCCGTCGCCGGGGACCTCCTCGATGCCGGTGTTCAACGCCTTGAGCGCCTGCACCATCAGCGCACTGTCGCGCGAGTGCAGCGGCCAGCGCAGCGTGGAGGGGCCGTTCGCGAGTGCCGCGAGCACGAGCTCACGGTTGGTGAGGCTCTT
>JBEVDR010000163.1:0-3437 GCA_040513215.1 Microbacteriaceae bacterium
GGGGAGAGGCACAGCGCACCAAGATGATTCGCCACCTCGGCTCGTCGCTCACCGACGTCACCTACGTCTTCGACGAGCCCACGATCGGCCTGCACCCCCATGACATCGAGCGGATGAACGACCTGCTGCTGCAACTGCGGGACAAGGGCAACACGGTGCTCGTCGTGGAGCACAAGCCCGAGACCATCGCGATCGCCGACCACGTCGTCGACCTCGGCCCCGGAGCCGGCACGGAGGGCGGCACCGTCTGCTTCGAAGGCACCGTGGAGGAGCTGCGGGGAAGTGCCACGACGACCGGCCGCCATCTCGGCGACCGCGCGAGCCTCAAGAACTCGGTGCGCGCGTCTTCCGGCAGGCTCGAGGTCCGCGGCGCATCGACGCACAACCTCCAAGACGTTGACGTCGACATCCCGCTCGGGGTGCTCTGCGTGGTCACTGGCGTCGCTGGCTCCGGCAAGAGCTCGCTGATCCACGGCTCGATTGTCGGCCGCGACGGCGTGGTGGCGATCGACCAGGGTTCGATCCGCGGTTCGCGACGGAGCAACCCGGCGACGTACACCGGACTGCTCGACCCGATCCGCAAGGCCTTCGCCAAGGCCAATGGCGTGAAGCCGGCGCTCTTCAGCTCCAACTCCGAGGGCGCCTGCCCAACCTGCAACGGCGCCGGCGTCATCTACACCGACCTCGGCGTCATGGCCACCGTCGAATCCACCTGCGAGGAGTGCGATGGGAAGCGGTTCCAAGCGTCGGTGCTGGAGTACACGCTGGGCGGCCGCAACATCGCCGAAGTGCTCGCAATGTCGGTGACCGAGGCCGAGGAGTTCTTCGACGACGGCGAGGCACGCACGCCGGCCGCCCACAAGATCCTTGACCGGCTCGCCGACGTCGGGCTCGGCTACCTCAGCCTCGGCCAGCCGCTCACCACGCTGTCCGGCGGCGAGCGGCAGCGCCTCAAGCTGGCCACCCAGATGGCAGAGAAGGGCGACGTCTACGTCCTCGACGAGCCGACCACCGGGCTGCACCTCGCCGACGTCGAGCAGCTGCTCGGCCTGCTCAACCGGCTCGTCGAATCCGGCAAGTCGGTCATCGTCATCGCGCACCACCAGGCGGTCATGGCGCACGCCGACTGGATCATCGACCTCGGCCCCGGCGCCGGCCATGACGGCGGCCGGATCATCTTCGAGGGCACACCCGCCGACCTCGTCGCCGCCCGCTCCACCCTCACCGGCGAGCACCTCGCGATCTACGTCGGCAGCTGACCGCGACTCCTCGAGGGCACCGTGAGACGAGTTCACTCACCTGGTTGAACTCCCGTATTTAATGGCAGGAACGGGAGTTGAGAGGTCGGGAGTACTGGGGCCAGACTTTCCTGACTGGTACAATATTCGGGTACCAGTGTCTGAAGGGAAGGCACGATGTCTGTCACAGCCAGCCAGGCCCGCAAGGAACTCTTTCCACTGATCGAGAAGGTGAACAACGACCGGGTCGCGGTCGAGATCACCTCACGACGCGGGAACGCCGTTCTGCTCTCCGCCGATGAGTTCGCAGCCCTCGAGGAGACGGCCTACCTGCTGCGGGTGCCGGCCAATGCGAAGCGACTGCTCGAGAGCCTGCAGCAGGCCAAGTCAGGCGACCGCCACGAGCACGAACTTGCAGAGTGAGGCTCGTCTTCACCTCGCACGGTTGGGACGATTACAAGCACTGGCTCCAGGCGGACCGGCAGCTACTCAAGCGGATCAACCGACTCATCGACGACACGTTGAGGGATCCAACCGACGGCATTGGAAAGCCCGAGCCGCTGAAGCACATGCTCGCCGGCGCATGGTCTCGCCGGATCACAGACGAACATCGTTTGGTCTATCTCGTGGACGGCGAGGATCTAGTCATCGTCCAGGCGCGGTTCCACTACAAGTGAACTGTTCTCGTCGCACCTTGTTGTCCGATAAGTGACATTATGTCATTTCAGCTATGCCGCCGAGTGCCAAGTGCCAGCGCCGCGGCCCCCTACTAGGCGGGCGCCCGGCGCGCGGTGCGGTAAAGGTCGACGAGTTGCTGAGTGGTGGTGGCGTCCTGCGGCTCCTTGTCGTCACGCCAACGGCCGGTGAACCGGGGAAACCGCATCGAGAGCCCGGCGTCATCTTTCAGCTGCCCCCAGCCGGCGGTGTGATTGGGCGACAATGTCAGCTCGGCGCTCAGCACCTCGAGCACCAGGCTCGGTTCGAACCACAGGTCGGCGGGCACGTGAGAGTCGACCCGCGCGGGCCGCTCAGCACGGATCAGCGGCGCGAGTCTTGCCGGCAGCCCGGCCAGCTCGGCGTCGGAGAACCCGGTGCCGCAGCGACCGACTGTCTGATAGAGCTCCGTGTCCGGGTTGTACGCGGCCAGCAGCACGGCGCCGTAGGTGCCCCGCCGGCGGCCTCGTCCGGCGTAGGCGCCCACAACGACGAGGTCGACAGTGTCAGCCAGCTCGGTGCGGTAATCCCGCTTGAGCTTGATCCACAACCAGCCGCGCGCACCAGCCTGATAGATCGCGGTGGGGCCGGTCGACTTACACACCAGACCCTCCGAGCCGTCCGCCACGGCCTGCTCGAATGCGGCATCCAACGCCGGAGCGGTTGCCACCTCCAGCGCGGTAGTCAACCGGAGCCGGTCCGACAAGGTGACCGCGTCCACCAGCCGCGCCCGACGGTCCAGATAGGACAGGCCAGTGAAGTCCTGGCCGTCGGCGTACAGCAACTCGAAGCAGAACAGCCCGACCGGCACATCCCGTGCAGCTTCGGCGATTCCGTGCTTGCGACGACGGAACATGACCTCCTGGAAAGGTCGCAGCTCGCCGGCGGCGGCGTCATACGCCACTACCTCGCCCTCCAGGATTGCCTCGCGCGGACCGAGTCCGACCTGCAGCAGTTCAACCACATCGGGAAACTGACTGCTCACGCGCTCCTGCCGGCGGGTGAATAGCTCGATTTGTCCATCAGCGGTGCGGTGGGCCTGCAGCCGCATGCCGTCGTATTTGTACTCCGCCATGCACTGCCCGCCGAGCCTGTCGAGAATCTCGCCGGCGTCGGACAACCGCTGCGCCAGCATCACCCGGACCGGATGGCCGGGCCGCACTCGCAACGCCTGCACTGCGACCAGCCCGCCGGAGGCCAGCGTGGCCGCGACCAGGCCGAGATCGCAACAGATGTTGTATGCCCGCTCCAGTACCGGCCGGTCCTTCCGGCTGCCGGTGTACACCTGCGCGAGCGCGTCCAGAATCGTCGGCGTGCCGATCCCCAGCCTCAGGTTGCCGGTCACCAAACGCAGCAGGTAGCGAGCCTCCAACGGAGTGGCCAGCGCCAGAAGGCCGGCCAGCAGGTCGAGCTTGCGACCTTGCGAGCCGGAGCCCTCGGCGCGGGCGATCTCGTGAAGCGTGTCAACAACTGCGACTACCTGCA
>JBEVDR010000164.1:0-2804 GCA_040513215.1 Microbacteriaceae bacterium
CGTCGAGGTGCGCTCCGGCGGCTCCGAACCGGGCAACGAAATCAACCCGATGGCCATCCAGGCGATGAAAGAGGAGGGTATCGACATCAGCGAGGGTGTACCGCAGCTGATGACCACCGAGGCCGTGCAGGCATCGGATGTGGTGATCACCATGGGCTGCGGCGACGTCTGCCCGATCTTCCCCGGCAAGCGCTACGAGGACTGGGAACTGGTCGACCCCAAGGGCAAGAGCATCGAGGAGGTGCGGCCCATCCGCGACGACATCAAGGCCCGAATCACCGCTCTGCTGGCCGAGATTCTGCCCGCGCAGGCCTGACCCGCCACGACCGAACACGATCACCGCAGCACCGACCGAGAGGAACAACTCATGACCGAGAACTCCGACATCACCGAGCGCGTGCGGGAGCGGTACGCCGCGGCGGCCCTGCAACTCACCGACGTCTCGGATGCGGCGAGCGCGTCCTGCTGTGTGCCCACGGATCTCGGCAACGGTGACGTCTTCGGCTCGGTCCTCTACACGGGCGGGGAGGCCGCCGAGATTCCCCAAGAAGCCTTGCTCGCCAGCCTGGGCTGCGGCAACCCCACGGCGGTGGCAGACCTGCGTGCCGGCGAGACGGTGCTCGACCTCGGCTCCGGCGGCGGCATCGACGTGCTCCTCTCCGCCCGACGGGTGGGCCCCACCGGGTTCGCCTACGGCCTTGACATGACCGACGAGATGCTCACCCTGGCCCGCGCCAACGCCGTCAAGGCCGGTGCGACCAACGTCGAATTCATCAAAGGTCAGATCGAGCAGATCCCGCTGCCCGCCGAGACGATCGACGTCATCATCTCCAACTGCGTGATCAACCTCTCGGCCGACAAGAACGCGGTGATTGCCGAGATGTTCCGCGTGCTCAAGCCGGGCGCACGCCTCGGGATCTCCGACGTTGTCGCCGAAGACCACCTCAGCGAACAGGCTCGAGTCGAGCGCGGCAGCTATGCGGGCTGCATCGCCGGTGCCCTGTCCAAGACGGAGTATCTCACCGCGTTGACAGCGGGCGGCTTCGCTGAGATCAGCGTCGAGTACACCCATGAGGTCGCCGCCGAAATGCACGGCGCCATCATCAAGGCCGTGAAGCCCCTGCCGGCTGTGGGAGGCTAGCGCCCTCCGGCCCGCGAGCTACGCGGGCATCGCGCGGGCGAGCCCGGTCGGCTGGAAGACTGACGGGATGGACTCGCACACGAAACCGCACAGGCCACCGAGTCCCTGGTGGTCGAAGGCTGCTCTCGTTCTCGCCGGGGTAGTGATCGCCGTCTCCTTCGTGTCGTTGCTCGGCCTTGCGCTCTCGGGCTTCTACTTCGACCCCGACGACTTTCCGTCGGAGTACTACCGCGCACAGGCTGTCCACCACAGACAGGACATGCTCGTGGCTCTCCTGCTGCCGGTGGCCGCGCTGGTACTGGCGGGCATCGCCGGGTTCTCAGCGGGTCGAGCAGGAGCGCGCCGGGTGGGCGCGTATTGGGTAGGAGGCCTGGCCGTTTTGGTGGCGTTGGCGATGCTGTTCGTGGGCACCGGAAACATCCACGCCGCGTTGTACTTCGCCGATTACTTCGCCAGCGCCGATGCGAGGATTCTCTGGTGAAGAAAAGTAACGCTGCGCGCCGGCCGGATGTCACGGCGGTCGAGCTGGTGGGCGGCACCGAACCGCTCGAGCTTGAGCTGCACGACTACGACGAGCGGTGGGTTGGCCACTACCTGGATCACCGACGCCAGATTCTGGATGCCCTCGCGGCAACGAACGTCGGCGTCGAGCACATTGGTTCCACGTCCGTTCCCGGGCTGGCCGCGAAGCCGATTATTGACATCGTGGTCACCGTCGAAGACATCACCGCCGAAGAGGACTACCTCGACGCGCTCTTGGCTGCCGGATACGAGCTGCGGGTGCGCGAACCCAGACATCGCCTCGTGCGCACGCCAGCACGCGACGTGCACGTGCATCTGTTCGAACACAACGATGCTGCCGTGGACGAGTACCTGCTCCTGCGTGATCACCTCCGTGCCGATGCAGCCGATCGCGCCCTCTACGAGGACACCAAGAGGAGGCTGCTCAGCAAACGGTGGGACGACATGAACGACTACGCCGATGCCAAGACTGACGTCATCCTGGCCATCAAAGAACGAGCCAGGGCAGCCAGAGGGCGCTGATTCCGGCGGCGAACCGAGGCGGATCGCTCAATCGAGGTCGACGGGGACCTTCAGCCGACTCGTCTGTGCGAGGCGGTGCCGTTGCTCGATCGACCGGCCCCACGCTGTGCCGGCGAGGATAAGGCCGATCCCCGCGTAGCCGGCCAAGGTCACAGTGTCGTGGGCGAGAGTGATGCCGATGATCGCCGCCCAGACGGGTTCAGTGCCCAGGAGCAGGCTCACTCGCGATGGCGAGGTGCGACGCACCGCCCAGGTCTGCACGAGGAAGGCGAAGACTGTGCACGCGACGACGAGGTAGAGGAACAGCACCGCACTGCCGGGGTCGAGACGGGCAACATAGTGCGGAATTGACTCGCCGTAGAACAGTGACGCTGCCGAGAAGACGACCGCGCAGGTCGCCAGTTGCACTGTGGTGAGGTGCAGCGAATTCATCGGTGAGTCGCCGGTGAGCCGGTACATCGTCGTGACGTGCACGGCGCGAACGATCGCCGCGACGAGGATGAGCAGGTCGCCGAGGCTCGGCGCCTGGAACGCTCCCCTGCTGGCGAGCAAGGCGACCCCGGCTATGGCGAGTACGGCGGCGAGGAAGAACCTGCCGGGCAGTCGACGACCGGAGACG
>JBEVDR010000165.1:0-7560 GCA_040513215.1 Microbacteriaceae bacterium
CTGCGGCCAGGCCGGCGCCGCCGATCGAGACGTCCTTGTCGGTCGCGGCGAGCGCCAGAGCGACCTCCTCGGCCACGGACGCCTCGGCGAGCCGCGCGTTGCCCTGCACGGTATCGAGCGTACGGCTGAAGACGACCTTCGGAACAGCGCACCAGACGTCGGCGAATTCGGCCCAGAGCTCGTTGTCGCGCATCGACGGATCCGTGTCCCACGGCAGCATGGCCTCGTAAAGCCTGCGGCCGCACAGATATCCGCCGAGCTCCCGTGTCTGTGCGATGTGGAAACGGAACTGCTCCTCGCTCGGGTCCGTCCACCCAAACTTGCCGGCGCGGTCGGCGATAAAGCCGTCTACCGAGACGTTCATCGAATAGATCAGCATGGCTTCAGTTCCCTCCTCCTTCTGCAGACCACGGCGTGAGCCGCGGCCACCACCCCGGGACGTTGCGCCGGTAGTCAATGTACTTCTCGCCGTAAGTTTGGGTAAGGGTCGGCTCCTCATAGCCCTTCACGAACGCGACAACCGCGGCAAGAACGATCACGGCGTAGACCACAAGCCACCAGCTGCCGAACAGCAGCGCCTGGCCGAGGATGATCGCGAGCACCGCGAGGTACATCGGGTTGCGCACGAAGCGGTAGATCCCCGTCACGACGAGCGTCTCGGTCGGGGCGACCGGAGCGGGCGTTCCGCCGTGCAGGGCGAACAACGCGAAGGCGTGCAAGAGGAAGGCCACCCCGGCCGCCACCGCGATCCAGGCGATCGGCACCACGATCCAGGCCGCGCCGCCCCAGTCGTGCCACCGCCAACCCGAGATGAGCCAGGGGATGACGCCCGCCACGACGCCCGGCGCGAGGAAGAGGAAGGCGACCGTTCCGATCCACGCGCGTGCGAGCGAGGCTGCCTGGGCCATGCGCGTCAGGCTAGCTCGATTCGTTCGACCGCGCGAGGAGGCTAGCGTTTCATGCGGCGCCGCTCAGATTCGGCCGACGGATGACGGCGCCCTGCCCTTGTGGATGCGACGTCGACGGGCCACAGTGGGGCGTGTCCGTTATGTCTTCCAAGGAGGACCGCGTCATGGACTCGCACCCCGATCAGCCGGGGCCCTCCCCGGCAGCGATTGATCCGCTGGCGGTCATCCGTTCTCCCGAATACGTGCGGATACTGCTGCTGGCCGCACTTATCGGCCTGCCCGTGTCGGCGATCGCCTACGGGATCCTCGCCCTCCTCGACTGGCTGCAGACGTTCCTCTTCACCGACCTGCCCGGCGCACTCGGCTTCGCCACTGTGCCGGTATGGTGGCCGCTTCCGCTGCTGGGACTGTCGGGAGTTCTGGTCGCGCTGTGCATCCAGTACCTGCCCGGCACCAGCGGTCACTCGCCGTCTGAGGGCTTCAAACCCGGAGTCGCGCCGCTGCCTATGGAACTGCCCGGCATCATCCTGGCCGCGCTCGCCACGCTGTCCCTCGGTGTGGTCCTGGGTCCCGAGGCGCCCCTGATCGCCATCGGCGCGGGTCTCGGCGCACTCACGATCAAGCTGGTCAAGAAGAACGCGCCGCCGTCCGCCGTCACAGTGATCGCGTCAGCGGGCAGCTTCGCCGCCATCAGCACCCTCCTCGGGTCGCCCCTGCTCGGCGCCTTCCTGTTGATTGAGGCCTCCGGGCTTGGCGGAGCGATGCTCGGGGTGGGGTTGCTGCCGGGCCTACTCGCCGCCGGGATCGGCTCCCTGGTGTTCGTCGGGCTGGATGCCTGGACCGGCCTCGGCACGTTCTCCCTCGCCATTCCCGACCTTCCGGCGTTCACCAGCCCCACCGTGTTGATGTTTCTCTGGGCGGTGATGTTGGGGCTGGCCTGCCCGCTGCTGGCGTGGGGCATCTACGCGGTCGCCCGCGTGATCCGGCCATACGTCGACGCCCATCGTCTCGCCTTGACCCCGTTGCTCGGCCTGCTGGTCGCGGCCTTGGCCATCCTGTTCTCCCTAGTCACGGGCAAGGATGCATCGGAGGTGCTCTTCTCCGGCCAGTCCGCCCTGCCAGGGCTCATTTCCGGTGCATCAACCTGGTCGATCGGCGCACTCGCACTGCTCATCGTCTGCAAGGCGCTGGCCTATGGCTTCTCCCTGAGTGCGTTCCGCGGCGGGCCCGTCTTCCCCGCCATGTTCATCGGGGGAGTAATCGGCGTGATGGCCTCCCACCTCCCCGGCATGTCACTGGTGCCGGCGGTGGGAATCGGTATCGGCGCTATGTCGGTGTCGATGTTGAAGCTTCCCTTCACCAGCGTCCTGCTCGCCAGCGTGTTGCTCACCAGCGACGCGCTCCAAGTGATGCCGCTGGTCATCGTGGCGGTCGTCGTCGCGCACGTCGTGACGAGCCGGCTTCCCGAGCCCCCGGGGACGCGCCTGCGTCGAGCGGCTTCGCCCGAAAGAAAGGAATGAATCGTGGGAATCATCTCGGTTGACCTGTTCATCACCCTCGACGGGGTTTACCAGGCACCCGGCGGCCCCGACGAAGATCGCGAGGGCGGCTTCGAGTTCGGCGGCTGGCAGGCTCCGTACTTCGACGACGAGTCGGGGGAGGCGATCGGCGCTGGCATCGAGCGCATGGACGCGCTGCTCCTCGGCCGCAAGACCTACGACATCTTCGCGGGCTATTGGCCGAACCAGGGCGACGACCCGATCGCGGTGACCTTCAACGCGCTGCCGAAGTTCGTCGTGTCGCGCTCGCTCACCGACCCGGCGTGGGAAGGCACGACAGCGCTGTCGGATGTCGCGACCGACGTGCGCGCGCTGAAGGATCGCTTCGACGAGATCCACGTCATCGGCAGCGGCAACCTCGCGCGGTCGCTGCTCGAGGCCGACCTGGTCGACCGGCTGAATCTCTTCCTCTACCCGGTGACGTTCGGCTCGGGCAAGCGGCTCTTCGCCGACGGCACCGGGGTGCCCGCCGCGTTCACGCTGGCACAGCCAGCACAGAGCTTCCCGAAGGGCGCGACCTGGCTCGTCTACGAGCGGGCCGGCAAGCCCGTCACGGGCATTGACATCTCGCAGGCGTAATTTCTAAGCCGCGCGGCTCTCTGCGACGAAACACCCCGGCCGCTACGAGCATCGCAATCCCCGCCGAGGCCGCGGACGCCGCAACAATCGTCTCCGTCCACAGCAGCAGGAATACGTATGGCACGGAAGAAACGGCAGAAGGTGTGCCGAGGAGCCCCGAGATGAGGGCATGCGCTCCAGTGAGCCCCGGAAGACGACCCAGCGGAGTGGGGACGCTAAGTGACCTGTCAAGCGAACACTGGTACGCAGCGGGGCAGCCCTGCCTCAGACGCTCGAATACCTCGTCACGAGCACCGGGCACGGAGCGTTCAGCAGCATCGACTGCGTCACCGTGCCGATCGGCGAGCCAGTGCTCCCGAACGTCCTGGACGGTCCGAGCACCACCATGCTGGCGTGCCTCGAGGCTGCGTCCAGCAGAGCCTCCGCTGGGTCAGCGGTCACAAACTCGGTCGACACCGTGAGCCCAGGGTGCACCTCCAACGCGACGGCCTTGGCCTCGGCGAGTGCGGTGTGGGCCAGCGCTGTGTGTGCATCGCCAAGCTTCCCCGGTTCGGCAGGGACGGCTGCGAGCACGAGCAGCAGATCCCGGCCGGAAGCCGCCGCCTCCGCCGCCGCGTGGAGCACCGCGGAGCCGCCGCGTTCGCGCATGCTCACGCCGGCGACCACCGGACCCGACTCATCGACCGGCACCGCCGGAATGACAGCCAGCAGCGCTGGCGTGATCGAGGCCACCTGCACGCTCCTGGATCCCAACACCGTGCCGGCTGACGGTCCGGCGCGGTGCGTCCCGATCACGAGCACGTCGGCGGATGTCGCAGCGTGCGACAGCTCCCACGGCACGCTCCCCAGGAGGGGCGAGGACGTGATCTCTAGGTCGGGGTAGCGCTCCCGCGCGCCGGCCGTCGCGGTGGCGAGGGTCTTCAGCCCGGCACGCTCGGCATCGAGCGCGTAGTCTTCGCCGACAAGACCTGCCTCGTCATCGATCACGAGCACGAGCCGCACCGGCTGACGGTCTCGTGACGCGCGCTTCAGCGCCCAGTCCAGCGCCACGCTGGACTGGGCGCTACCGTCCACTCCGACGACGTAGCCGCTCATCGGTCAGCCCACAGATCAGGCATTGATCATCACCTTCAGCGCCTTGGTCTCGGCGGCTCGTCCGAAGACGTCGTAGGCCTCGATGATGTCGTCCAGCCTGAACGTGTGGCTGATGAACTGGTCAGCCGGGATCTTCTTCTGCGCCATGAGTTTCAGCAGCGTGCCGGAGGTGTTGGTGTTGACCAGGCCCATGCTGATCTGGATGTTCGAGATCCAGAGGTCCTGGATCGGAAACTCCACCGGTTTGCCATGCACGCCGACGTTCGCGACGTGCCCCGCCGGGCGCACCATGTCCAGGCACATCCGGAAAGTCTCGGGGATGCCCACCGCTTCGATGGCCACGTCGACACCGAGTCCGTCGGTGAGGGCGAGCACCTGGTCTTTCCAGTCCGGGGCGCTGGAGAGCACGGCATCCGTGGCGCCGAACGCCTTCGCCACCTCTGTCCGGTTGGCGTCCAGATCGATGGAGATAACCCGGGATGGCCCATACAGGCCGGCCGTGGCGATCGCCGCCAGCCCGACCGGGCCGGCCCCGACCACGGCGACCACGTCGCCGGGCTTGACCTGTCCGTAGCGGACACCGATCTCATGCCCAGTCGGCAGGATGTCGGAGAGCAGGGCGCCGTGCTGGGGAGTCACGCCCGCGGGGAGCAGGTAGACGGATGTCTCGGCGTAGGGCACCCGCACGTGCTCGGCTTGCGTGCCGTCGATCAGGTGCCCGAAGATCCAGCCGATCCCCGGCGCGCCCTCGTCGCCCAGACAGTGCGAGTACACGCCCTGCTTGCAGTAGTCGCACTTACCGTCGGCCGAGATGCACGACAAGATGACCTGGTCGCCGACCTTGAGCGTGGTCACGGCATCCCCGATCTCGGTGATGGTTCCCACCCCCTCGTGGCCGAGGATGCGGCCAGGCGTCACGGTGGGAACGTCGCCTTTCAGGATGTGCAGGTCGGTGCCGCAGATCGTCGTGGTGTCCATCTTGACGATCACGTCGGTCGGCTTCTGAATCACCGGATCGGGAACCTCACGCCACTCCTTCTGCCCGGGCCCCAGGTACACGAGCGCTTTCATGCCGTCTCCTTCTCGTCGTTGAGCGGATGTCTGCTGGACGCCGACGAACACGACGGTTCGCGGCTGCCATGTGCTGGCGAGCCTAGGCCGGTGCCGATCGGCGGGGAAGGGTCGAAAGGCCCCTTGCGTGTGGATGCCGGCCCGACGACCATGGAGGCCATGTCGATGCAGCCGCTGAGTGGTGAAGCCGCAGCGGTGATCGTGGAACGGATGCTCAGCGAAATACTCGGCGGCCAGCCGTCGACAGAGGTGATCATCACAGGTGACGGTGCGCTGCCCTCAGTGTTCTCCGTCACCGAACTGGCGACGGCATCAGTTGCCGCCGCCGGTGTGGCGGTTAGTGAGCTGCTCGCCGCGGCCGACGGCCACGACCGGCTCGTCACGGTCGACCGCCGACTGGCGTCGATGTGGTTCGCCTCATCCCTGCGACCACAGGGTTGGGAACCACCCCCGCCCTGGGACGTCATCGCGGGGGATTACAGAGCCGCCGACGGGTGGATCCGCCTGCATACCAACGCGGCCGCGCACCGCGAGGCCGCGCTCGCCGTGCTCGGTGCCCCCGCCGACCGTGACCGCGTCTCCAGCGCCGTGGCCGGCTGGAAAGCCGACGACCTTGAATCGGCCGTCGTCGCGGCCGGCGGGTGCGCTGCCACCATGCACAGCCTGGAACAATGGCAATCCAGCCCGCCCGGTCGCAGCGTCGCGGCAGAACCACTAATCCAGTGGGAAGAGACCGGTGACGCCAGGGCAGCAAGACCGCTGCGCCTGGATCCGGCACGGCCGTTGGCCGGCGTTCGAGTGCTTGACCTCACCCGAGTACTGGCCGGGCCCGTCGCCACCCGTTTCCTTGCACTCCTGGGGGCAGATGTGCTGCGCATCGATCCGCCATGGTGGGAGGAACCCGGAGTGGTGCCGGATGTCATGCTCGGCAAACGGTCTGCACGCCTCGACCTGCACGAGCCTGAGAACCGCGACCGGATCCTGGCCCTGCTGGCCGAAGCCGATGTGCTCGTTCACGGCTACCGCCCGGGAGCCCTCGACAGCCTGGACCTTGGGCACGCTGTGCGCCTCAACGCCGCGCCCGGTGCGATCGAGGTGAGCCTTGACGCCTATGGGTGGACGGGCCCCTGGGCTGGCCGGCGCGGTTTCGACAGTCTGGTGCAGATGAGCGCTGGAATTGCGGATGCCGGGATGCGCGGCTTCGGCCGCGATAATCCGACACCGCTGCCAGTGCAGGCACTCGATCACGCCGCCGGATACCTCATGGCCCACGCCGCCATCCGCGCCCTCGCCACTCGGCATACCACAGGGCGCGGCAGCCGGGCATTACTGTCCCTCGCCCGAACGGCGCACCTGCTCACGAGCCAGGGCACCGCGCAGCCGGGCAGCCCGTTTCGCGCCGAGGACGAGCGTGATGTCGCTCCGGCAGTCGAGCACACGAGTTGGGGGCCGGCCCGCCGGTTGCTGCCGCCGCTCTCGATCGACGGTGTCGACATCCGGGCGGACCTTCCAGCACGATCCCTCGGCAGCGACAGCGCTAACTGGTAGGGAGCGAGTCAGCGCAGTGCTCAGTCGACTCGGCGGCTACCGAGGTGCGCACCCACTCGGGGTCGAGGTGGTCGAAAATCTGCGAATCGCCCGTGTCGAGGGGATCAATCTCGGTCAGGTCGGCGTCGGTGAGGTCGAAGTCCTGCGACGACAGGTTCTCCGCCATCCGCTCCGGCCGGACCGACTCGCCCGCCACTGGGAGTAGTAGCCGCCGTAGGGCTGGTGCTTCAGGTACAGGTCGACGTGATCGAGACCGAGGCGCTCGAGAGACCGATGGCACGCCTGACGGCTTCCTCGTTCTGGTAGGCGGCCGCAGTGCCGAGGGACCGGTAGCCCGCCTCGAGCGCGTGGGAGACAGCCTGCTCGGTCGCGTCCTGGGGGATCTGGTAGACGCCGAATCCGAGAATCGGCATCTCGAGCTCCTCGGAAGCCTCGCCGCGACTCGAGCGGGCACCGCTGAACCGCAGCCAAGGTGAGCTGGCAAAGCCGTCGGCACCGGGACCTTCGGCACTGGCTTTCTGATGTCGCCGTTTTTAGGTTTGAGTCCATGTCCAGCCGGGTGATGCACTTCGAGATCCCGATCGATGACTCCGACCGCGCCAGCCGGTTCTACGCCGACGTCTTCGGCTGGACCGTGAGCAAGTGGGGCCCAGTGGACTACTGGACGATGACCACCGGGGCACCAGCCGGACCGGGAGCGGAGGGGGCGCTCACGCCTCGCTCAGAAGCGCCCGACGGGGTGCTGATCTACGTCGGTGTTCCGGACATTGACGATGCTCTAGCCAAGGTTCGCGCGGCCG
>JBEVDR010000166.1:0-10387 GCA_040513215.1 Microbacteriaceae bacterium
ACAAGGTCATGTTCACCGGCTCGACGGCGACCGGGCGTCGCATCATCGAGGCGTCGGCGGGGAACCTCGCCCGCCTCACCCTCGAGCTCGGCGGCAACGACGCCGGCATCGTGCTGCCGGGAGCGGATGCGGCCGCCATCGCGCAGGACCTCTTCTGGGGCGCCTTCATCAACACCGGCCAGACCTGCGCCGCCCTGAAGCGGCTGTACGTGCACGACTCGATCTACGACGAGGTCGTCGACGCACTCGCCGAGGTCGCGTCGCAGATGCCGATGGGCCGCGGCCTCGACGAGGCGAACGTGCTCGGGCCGCTGCAGAACCGGCAGCAGTTCGACGTCATCTCCCGGCTGGTCGAGGACGCCCGCGCCCACGGCGCCCATGTGGTGACGGGCGGAGCGCCGGCGGACGATCTGGGCGAGCTGTTCTACCCGATCACCCTCGTCGCGGACGTCGCGGACGGGGTCGCGATTGTCGACGAGGAGCAGTTCGGACCGGTGCTGCCCATCATCCGCTACACCGACGTGGACGACGCCGTCGCGAGCGCGAACCGCCTCGACCACGGGCTCGGCGCGTCGGTGTGGGGCGAGCGCGAAGCCGCTCGCGAGGTGGCGGCGCGCATCCAGGCCGGCACGGTGTGGATCAACTCCCACGGCGGGGTGCACCCGATGATCCCGTTCGGCGGCGTGAAGGGCTCGGGCTACGGTCTTGAGTTCGGCGTGGAGGGCCTCAAGGCCGTCGCCGCTCCGCAGATCATCAACGGGTGACCCTGGGGACGCCCGGCCAGGGACGCCCAACCGCGCGTCCCCGGCCGGGGCGGGGCACTGCTGTCGCGACTGAACGGTAGAGGCAGCGGGCGCACTCATCCGGCAGCGCAACTGCACCCACGCTGTGCAAGATTCTCGGCATGGATAATCCGCGTCGCGGCCTATGCGGTCATCATCGAAGGTGACCAGGTGCTGCTCTCACACTGGAACGAGAACGGCCGGTCCGGCTGGAGCATGCCCGGCGGGGGAATTGACCCGGGGGAGGACCCGGCGGACGCCGCCGTGCGCGAGATCAAGCTCTTCGTCGAGAACGACACCGACGAGTACGGTCCGTTGGTCGACGAATGGATCGCGGAGAACCAGGACTGGGTCGACACCCTGACCGACTAGACCCAGCCGCACCAGACACGGAAGGGCCCCGCAGGCAACTGCGGGGCCTTCCGTGCTGCGTAGACGGCACGCCATAATGCGGCATGCCCACCCGACGCCTGCCTGCCGTGCGCCACCTCACTCTCACCTGGGGCATTCCCGAGCAGTACGGCGGCATGACCACCGCGATCTTCGAACGGGCCCGCGCCTTCGAAGAACACGGCGGGGCCTCAGTTGATGTGCTCACCTTCGACAACCGGGTGGACTACCCGGCGCGGCTCGCGGCGCTCAGGGACCGCGGCGCCCTCTCGGCAGGCACCACGGTGACCAACCTGTGGGACTGGCTGCGAGAGAACGAGCTGCCGCCCCGCGCCAGCCGCGGCACACGCCTGTTCACCCCGCTCTCGGACGACACCAGAGTCGACGACGCCGAATTCAGCACCGCCGAGCGAGACGGGCGGGTCCTGACCCGAACCCGCCTGGCCGCAGACGGCCGCACCCCGCTGCAGACCGACTACTACCGCCCGGACGGCTCCCTCCTCGCCAGCCACCGCCGCGATTGCCGGGAGCACGGCGTGCTCGGCGGCCGATCCGTGGTGCTGTGCGACGCGGCCGGACGCCCGACCGCCCACTTCTCCCGGATCACGCCGCTGTATCACGCGTGGGTGGATGCGGTGGCGGGTACCGATGACACGCTCATGATCATCGACAGCAAGACGGTCGCGAACCTGTTCGTGGACTACCGGCGGCCGCGCACCATTACCATGCATGTCGTGCACGGAGCGCATTCCGCCGATCCGAGCGGCTCTCGCAGCGGGCTCGCCCCGGCGCGGGCGGAGGCGTTGCAGCGGGCCGACCGGTTCGACCGCGTGGTGCTGCTGACCGCGCGGCAGCAGCTCGACCTGCGCCGGATGCTCGGCCCGGCGCCGAAGCTGACGGTGATCCCGAACCAGCTCACCGGGGCACCGGATGTTGGGGCGTCACGCGTCACGCCCGGAGGCATCGTGCTGGCGTCGCTGACGGCCCGGAAACGGGTCGATCACGCGATCGGGGCGACGGTGCAGGCGCAGCAGCGCGGCGCCTCGCTCACGCTCGACATCTACGGCGACGGGCCCGAGCGCTCCCGACTGGCCGCCCTGGCCGGCGAATCCGCCACGGCAGGCAGCATCCGGCTACACGGCCACCGCTCAGACGCTCGCCGGAACCTCTCCGCCGCATCCTTCCTGCTGCTGACCTCCACGTCGGAAGGATTTCCGCTGGTGCTGCTGGAGGCGATGCAGAGCGGCTGCCTGCCGATTGCCTACGACGTTCGGTACGGCCCGGCCGAACTGATCCGGGACGGCGTGAACGGTTTCCTGGTGCCGGACGGCGATGTGGCCGCGCTCGCGGGCGCGATCATCCGGCTGCAGAACCTGCCCGAGGCCACCGTGGCGCGCATGCGCAAGCGAGCCCGGCGCACGGCGGCGCGCTACTCGGCCAGCGCGATCACCGGACGGTGGGGCGCACGGATGCGCACCCTTCGCCGCCGGCAGAGGATCCGCCGGCTGCTCGGCAGGCTCCAGCGAGCCCGCCTACTAGCTCTCGAGCTGGCGACGGATCTCGTCAGATTCCTTGGCGACCGTTCCGATCGCGATGGCGAGGGTGCAGGCCCAGCTGATCCACATCAGAACCAACCGCCAGTCACGGGGTCCCCGTCGGGTGGCCTTCATGGTGCTCCAGCCTCCGAATAGGGCGCTGATGACACTGGTGTTGAGAATGAACTTGCGCACGTGGGCTCCTCGCGATCCGGAATTCCACGCTACCCCGTCACCCCGTCGCGCTGCGAGCCCGGCCGCACGAACCACGCCCACCCGGAACTGACGCGACGCTGCCCGAATTGACACGACGCTTCGCCGCTCGATTGACTGAGGTCAATTCAGGGAGGTCTCGCCGGTGAGCCGAGTAGTCGTCGCAATCGACCAGGGAACCACGAGCAGCCGGGCGATGGTCTTCGACGAGTCCGGAGCGGTGGTCGCCATCGCGCAGCGGGAGCACCGCCAGATCCTTCCCGCGCCCGGCTGGGTCGAGCACGATGCCGCCGAGATCTGGCGCAACATGCGCGAGGTGATGGCCGAGGCGATCGAGAGCGCGGCGGTAACCGCAGCGGATGTCGCGGCGGTCGGCATCACCAACCAGCGCGAGACCACCGTGGTGTGGGACCGGCACACCGGCGATCCCGTCTGCAACGCCATCGTCTGGCAGGACACGCGTACCCAGCCGATCGTCGACCGCCTCGCTGCCGAGGGCGGCGTGCACCGCTTCGCCGAGACCACCGGCCTGCCGCTGTCCACCTACTTCTCCGCCACGAAGATCGCCTGGATTTTGGAGAACGTGCCGGATGCTCGCGAGCGCGCGGCCGCAGGAGATCTGCTCTTCGGCACGACCGACAGCTGGCTGCTGTGGAACCTGACCGGGGGAGTGGACGGCGGCGTGCACGCCACCGACGTCACCAATGCGTCGCGCACCCTGCTGATGGACCTGGTCACGTTGGACTGGGATGACGCGATCCTGGGGCAGTTCGATGTGCCGCGCTCGATGCTGCCCGACATCCGGAGCTCCTCCGAGGTATACGGGACCATTTGCCCGGGGCTGCCGCTCGCCGGCGTGCCGGTTGCCGGCATCCTCGGCGACCAGCAGGCCGCGACCTTCGGTCAGGTCGCGTTCTCACCCGGTGAGGCGAAGAACACCTACGGCACCGGCAACTTCCTGATCGTCAACACCGGCACCGAGATCGTGCGATCAGAGCACGGCCTGCTCAGCACGGTCGCCTACAAGCTGGGCGATCAACCGGTGAACTACGCGGTCGAAGGCTCGATCGCGGTCACTGGGTCGCTCGTGCAGTGGATGCGCGACAACCTCGGCCTGATCAGCAGCGCCGGCGAGATCGAGGAACTCGCGGCGAGCGTGGACGACTGCGGTGGCGCCTACATCGTGCCGGCCTTCAGTGGACTGTTCGCCCCGTACTGGAGGCCGGATGCCCGCGGCGCGATCGTCGGACTCACCCGCTTCGTCACCAAGGCGCATCTGGCCAGGGCCGCGCTGGAGTCGACGGCGTACCAAACCTGGGAGGTGCTCGACGCGGTCGACGCCGACGGCGGTACCCCGATCGCTGAGCTCAAGGTCGACGGCGGAATGGCGGTGAACTCCCTGCTGATGCAGTTCCAGGCCGACATCCTCGGAGTGCCGGTGGTGCGCCCGCGGGTCATCGAGACGACAGCGCTCGGCGCGGCCTACGCGGCCGGGCTCGCCGTCGGAGTCTGGGCCGACCTCGACGAACTGCGGCAGCACTGGCGAGAGGACGAGCGTTGGACCCCCGCGCTCGCCGACGCCGACCGCGACCGCCTGCGCCGCACCTGGCGGAAGGCCGTGACCAAGACCTTCGACTGGGTCGACGCCGACAGCTGAGAGTTTGCTGGCAGGCTGACCGATCGGACAGGATTCTGACCGATCGGTCAGTAGCGTGGCCGTCATGGCAACTATCGACGACCTGCGTTCCGTCGCGCTCGACGAGTTCTCGCGCGCGGGTTATCTCGGCACATCCGTCGCGCGCATCGCCGAACTGGCCGGCGTCTCCAAGTCGAGCGTGCTCTACCACTACGCCTCCAAGGAGGCGCTGCTCGACGCCACGATCGGCCCGGCACTGGACGGAATCGAGCAGATTCTCGAGCGCGTGCGCCGCGGAGCGATCGACGACTCCTTCGTCGAGGAGTTCGTCGACTTCCTACTGCGCTACCGGCTTGAGGTGAACATCTTCATCAACCAGCGCCGTTCCCTCGTCGACGTGCCCGTGATCGAGCGGGCCAACGCCCTCGTGGTGCGGCTTGCGCAGTACTTCGGCGAGAGCTCGACCAGCGTGGAGGACCGGATGCGCTTCGGCATCGCGCTCGGTGGGGCTGCGTACTGCCTGGCCACGGCCGAGGACTTCTCGCCCGACCCGTACTCCGATGAGCACGTGCGCGGTGCGCTCATCGACATCCTGAGCGAATTGCTCACTCCCGTTCACACCCGGCACGACTAGGACATCCCGATGGCACAGCTGCTCTACCGACTCGGCCGGTTCTCCTTCCGGCACGCCTGGACCGTGCTCGGCGCCTGGGTACTGATCGCTGCCGCCGTGCTCGGCACCGGGTTCGCGCTCGGCGGCCAGACCCAAGAGAGCTACGCGATCCCCGGCACCGAATCGCAGGTGGCAATTGATCGCCTCGCCGCCGTGTTCCCCCAGACCGCGGGCGCGAGCGCCCGCCTGGTGCTGCAGGCGCCCGACGGCGGCAGCCTCGACGAGGAGCCCTACCGCTCGGCCATCGACGAGCTCGCCGTCGACGTGAACGAGCTGGACGGCGTCGCGCAAGCGCTCTCGCCGTTCTCCCAGTACGCGTCGGATGCGGTGTCGGCCGACGACACCGTCGCGATCGTGCAGGTGCAGTTCGACAAACCGGTTGAGCAGGTTACCGACGAGCAGCTGGCCGCGGTGGATGCCGCCGCCGAATCCGCGCTCGACGCCGGGATGCGAATCGAGTACGGCGGCATGCTCTACCAGGACGTGGAGTACGGCATCACCCCCACCGAAATCGTCGGCGTGCTGATCGCCGGCGTCGTGCTGCTGATCACCTTCGGCTCGCTGCTGGCCGCGGGGATGCCGCTGCTCACCGCCATCACCGGCATCGCGGTCGCCATGGGCGGCGTGCTCGGCGTCGCCGCCCTCACCCCGATCTCCAGCGCCACCCCGCTGCTCGCCCTGATGATCGGGCTCGCCGTCGGGATCGACTACGCCCTGTTCATCCTGTCCCGACACCGGCAGCAACTCGCGACCGGCGTCGACCCGGAAGAATCCGCCGCCCGCGCCGTCGGCACCGCCGGCAGCGCCGTGGTGTTCGCCGGGATCACCGTCATCATCGCCCTGCTCGGCCTGCTGGTCGTCGGCATCCCCTTCCTGTCGGCGATGGGCGTCGCCGCGGCTTTCGCGGTGCTGCTCGCCGTGCTGGTGTCGGTGACGATGCTGCCCGCCCTGCTCGGGCTGGCGGGCACCCGGCTCGTGCCGAAGCCGGGAAGCCGGCAACACCGTCGCATCACCGGGGCGGTGCGCTCCTTCGGCACCTGGTGGGTGCAGCTCGTGCTGAAGGCACCGATCGTCGCGGTCATCGCCGTGGTCGGTATGCTCGGCGTGCTCGCCATCCCCGCCTTCAGCCTGCAACTCGCGCTACCCACCGGCAGCACCGATCCCGCCGGCTCCACCGCCCGCAACGCCTACGACCTGGTCAGTGACGAGTTCGGCCCCGGCCACAACGGCCCGCTGATCGTCGCGGTCGACATCACGCAAACCACCGACATCCAGGCCGACCTCGAGGGCATAGCCGACCAGCTGCGCACCCTCGACAACGTCGACTTCGTCAGCGGAGGCCTGCCGAACCCCGGCCTTGACACCGCCATCATCCAGGTGATCCCGAACACCGGTCCGGATGCCGCAGAAACCACCGCCCTGGTGGAAACCATCCGCGACCTCGCGCCCGCGATCGCCGACGAGTACGACACCGAGATCTTCGTCACCGGAGCGACCGCGGTGCAGATCGACATCTCCAGCCGGCTCGGCGAGGCGCTCGTCCCTTTCGGCGTGATCGTGGTCGGCCTGTCCATCCTGCTGCTGATGATGGTCTTCCGGTCGGTGCTGGTGCCGATCAAGGCGGCACTCGGCTTCCTGCTCTCGGTGGTCGCCTCATTCGGGGTCGTCGTCGCCGTGTTCCAGTGGGGCTGGTTCTCCGAGTTCACCGGAGTGGAGCCCGGTCCCATCCTGAGCTTCATGCCGATCCTGCTGATGGCGGTGCTGTTCGGTCTCGCGATGGACTACGAGGTGTTCCTGGTCTCCGGCATGCGTGAGGAGTACGTGCATTCCGGCGACGCGAGACAGGCCATCGTGCGCGGCTTCGGCAATGCCGCCCGCGTGGTCACCGCGGCCGCGCTGATCATGTTCTGCGTCTTCTTCGCCTTCGTGCCGGAAGGCTCCGGTGTGATCAAGGTGATTGCGCTCGGCCTCGCCTGCGGCGTGTTCTTCGACGCCTTCCTGGTGCGGATGACCCTGGTGCCCGCGGTGATGGCGCTGCTCGGCCGCGCCGCCTGGTGGATGCCCGCCTGGCTCGGCCGGCTGCTGCCGAACGTCGACATCGAGGGTGACAGCCTGCGCGAGCACCGCGCCGGCGCGGACTGGGCTTCCACCCAGACCCAGTGGGCGGTGAGCGCCGAGAAGCTGATCGTCGGGCGTGCGTCCCGAGGTCGGGGGTCGGCGACTCCGGACCAGGCCGTTCTGCAGCCGGTCACCCTGCACGCGGCGGCCGGGGACATCGTCGTGCTGACCGGGCAGGTGACCGACCGTCGGCTGGTGGCGGCGACGCTGGCCGGCCGGGTGCTGCCGTCCGGCGGGCACGCTCAGGTGCTCGGACATCCACTGCCCTCCGAAGCCGACCGAGCCGCTCGGCTGGTCGCGCTGGCAGGCGACGACCCCGCGGCGCGACCGGCCGTCACGGTCGGCGAACTGCTCAGCGAACGGCTCAACCTGACCCGACCGTGGTACCGACCGGGCATCCGACGTCACGTGGACGACTGGCTGGCGCGCGTGAATCACACCCTCGAGTCGAGCCCGCGGGTGACCGCGTCGACGCCCCTCGGCTCGCTAGCCGAGCTTGACCGGGCCGTGGTGCTGCTGGCGGCCGCCCTGGCCGAATCCACCCCGATCGTCGCGGTCGACGTGCCGCAGGCATTCGACCAGGATGCCGCGGCGTTGCTCACCGCGGCCGCGACCCTCGCACCGGCCGGCACCACCGTGCTGCTCGGCGCCCCCACCGGCACCAGCATTGCGATCCCGCTGGATGCGGACGCGATCACCGCGACCGCCGTGGCTGCTCCCACACTCGCCGGGCGAACGCTGCACACCGTACGGCTGGACTCCGGCGGACCGGTGCCCGCTCTTTCGGCAGCCCAGTCGGGCACCGACATCCTCGGGGCGAACCCCACCACAGCCACAACGGAGGCGCTCCGATGAGCATCGATCCCGAGAACAACACCCCCTCCCGACCGGACCGCGTCTCCCGGCCGAGCGCCGTCTCCCGGCTCCGCCTCACCCGACGGATCGCCACCGTGGCCGCCGTGTTCGTGCCGCTCGCGTTCGCCGGCCTGATCACCGGAGCGCTCTCCACCGGCGACAGCGACGAGGCGCTGATTCCCGCAGCCCTCGTCAACAACGACGAGATGGTCAGCGCCGAGGATGCCGGCGGCGACCAGCCGGTGCTCGCCGGCAGGCTGCTCGTCACCGAACTCACCGCGCCCGGCACGTCCCCATTCGAGTGGAGCCTCAGCAACAGCGAGGATGCCGAGGCGGCACTCGAGGCCGGCGAGGTGTACGCGGTGCTCACTGTTCCGGACGACTTCTCCCGGTCGATCACATCGCTGTCCACCGATGACCCGCAGCGCGCCGAGATTTCCATCCGCACCGACGACGCCCACAACTACCTCACCGGGGCGCTGGCCGAAGCCGTCGGCGACGGCATGGCCGCGACCTTCGGGCAGGAGATCACCGCGCGGTACGTCGCCGGGCTCTACTCGAGCGTCGGCACCCTGGGCGGGGCGCTCACCGAAGCCGCTGACGGCGCCAGCCAACTCGCCGACGGCGCAACCGGGCTAAGCGGAGGCCTGACGGAGTTCTCCGCCGGGCTCGACAGCTACACGTCCGGCGTCGGTTCACTCAGCTCCGGCTTGGCCCAGTTGGACAGCGGGGCGGCATCCCTCGATCGGCTGAGCGGCGGTGTGCGTGACTACACCGCGGGCATCTCGCAACTCTCCGCTGCGCTCTCCGGGACGGTCGCCCAGCTGATGGCCGACCCCGGCAACCCCCACCTGCTCGGCACGGTGCAAGCCCTGAGCGGCCAGCTGCAGCAGGCATCCGCCGCCGGGCCGACGCTGAGCAGCCAAACCACCACCGCGATCGATTCGGTGCAGGGCGGCATTTCAGACAGCGCGGATGGCGCCAGCGAGCTCGCGGCATCCTCCGGCGCGCTGAACGACGCGGTCGGCAGCATGGAAACCGGCGCCGGTGAACTCGCCGGCGGCCTCGGCACCCTCGCCGACGGGCTCGCCACCGGCGCGGGCGCCCTGCCGCCGGCTGACGAACAAGCGATCAGCGACGCGGCGGAGATCGCCGCCAGCCCGGTGGCGATCTCGGTCGAACGCGAGAACCCCGTGGCCGACGTCGGTCACATGGTGGCGACGCTGTTCGTGCCGCTCGGGCTGTGGATCGGGTCGCTCGCCGCGGTCCTGCTGCTCCGCCCGCTCTCCCGCGACGCTCTGGCGTCGACGGCATCCAGCTGGCGCCTGTCGGGTCGGCAGCTGTTCCGGGCGTCGGCGGTGACCGCGGCGCAGGCCCTGCTGCTGGTGGGCTTGTTGCACCTGGCGATCGGGGTGAGCTGGGAATCACTACCGGCAACCCTCGGTGTGGCGGTGCTGACGGCGCTCGCCTTCACCGCGTTCCACGTGCTCCTGGCCGCCACCTCCCGACCCGTCGCTCTCGTGGTGTCGCTGTTCCTGCTGGCGCTGCAGATCGCGTCGACCGGTGGGCTCTACCCGGCACAGGTACTCGCCGAACCGTTCCAGGCGATCGGACCATTCCTGCCGCTCACCTGGGCGGTCACCGCGATGCAGTCGGTGGTCACCGGGGGAGCGCAGGCGGATGCGCTGACCGCGGTGGTCGCACTCGCCCTCTTCGGTGTCGTCAGCGCACTGCTGGCGACCGCCGTGACGGCCAGAAAACGGCGCACCCAGATGGTCGATCGGATGCTGCAAACCGCGTAGTTCCGGGAAATTTCGGGCGACACGCCCGGGATGCGCCCGGGATTTGCCGAGCCTGCAGGATCCACGTAATGTATTCCCTTGTCACCCCAAAGGTGCGGGAAGCGGAAGAGCTTCTCGGCCTCAAGCGGGGACCAAATCCTTCACTTTCAGAACTTGAATTCAAGTTCGCGCCACAGGATAACTGTGTCCATTACGGGCCGATCATCCAGAAGCGCGGATTTGACAAGCGAACTGAAAGATGTAAGATAGAGAAGTTGCCCCGAGGGCAGGCCGGATTGAAGATCTGGTTGTAACTCGGGTGCGTCCGATCCTTGAGAACTCAACAGCGTGCACAATGTCAAATGCCAAAAACCTCGGCCCTGACTTCGGTTAGGGAAGAGATT